>CAZOCS010000006.1:0-46412 GCA_964578365.1 uncultured Candidatus Cloacimonadota bacterium | reverse complement strand
ATTCATCATGCTTCCTACATGAAGCGGGATCACAGGAGAACAGGATGTTCCGGTATTATAGCCCATTGCCTTAAAATTCTTCATCATATAATGTGTATTATCCCAAAGTTGATCAATTCTTTCTGGCTCTTCTTTCATGATCTTCATAGCTTCCAGTACAGTTGCAGCAGAAGCTGGCGGAAGAGATGCACTGAAAATTAGTGATCTAGCATGATGTTTGAGATAATGTATAACATCGTGGCTTCCAGCTATAAATCCACCCACAGAAGCCAGAGATTTACTGAACGTTCCCATGAGAAGTTCTACGTCATCTGTACAGCCTGCAGCCATAGCAGCACCAGCGCCAGTCTCATGCAGCACTCCCAGTGAATGTGCTTCATCTACCATCACACTGGCTCCATGCTTTTTTGCGATCTTGCAGATATTGGGAATATCAGCTATATCTCCTTCCATACTAAAAATACCGTCTACAACAACCAAAGCACCACTACCGTCTACTTTCTTTTCTAATACCGTATCCAAGTGTTGCATATTGTTATGATTAAATCGCACCATCTTTCCTGGAGAAAGAGCACATCCATCCAGAATGGAAGCATGATCAAATTTATCTGTAACAATAAATTCATCACGATCTACCATTGCAGATATTGTACCAAGATTTGCCATATAACCTGCAGCAAATGCTAACGAAGCTTCCTTACCAACCAATTTAGCTAACTCAGCTTCTAATTCAATATGGATATCTAATGTACCATTAAGGAATCGTGAACCGGCACATCCCGTTCCATATTTGTCGGTTGCTTTTTTGGCAGCTTCTATTACACGCGGATGATTTGTAAGCCCCAGATAACTATTCGATCCCATCATCAGCATTTTCTTGCCATTGCACATAACCTCTGTATCCTGCTCAGAATCTATGATACGAAAATATGGATAATGACCCATTGCGATAATTTCTTTGGCTGTAGTAAAATCTGTTACTTTATCCAATAAACTCATTTAATACCTCTTTTATAGATAATTACTAATTACAAAAACAGTATTTGGAAAGTGTGTGTCAATAAATTAAAATAATACTCTATGATTTATTGTATTTATTACCTTTTATTTATCTGTTTATTTTAATAATAACATTTTTTGGGAAGCTATATTCTTACAGTCAGACACCAATTTATAAAAATAAACTCCACTGGAGACAGGTTTATTTGATTCATCGGTTCCGTTCCACACTATTGAAGATTGATCATTGGATATTGAATATTGTCGGATCTTCTGTCCTTTGAGATTATAGATTACAATCTCTGTGTTCTGCGTGTACTCTGTGGTCAAGGAGAACGATATCGTTGTAGTTGGATTAAAAGGATTGGGATAATTTCCCAGGAGCTTTGTTTCCAGGATCATGATTTCGTCTCCTTCCACAAATAGGATACTCAATTCTACAGGATCAGAAGCACCTCCATCAATGTAAATTGCAACTATCATTACTTCATACATCGAACCATTAACAACTCCATAAATATCGTACGAAAGGCCTGAAAACTCAATTAATAACACTTCATCCAAATAAATGCGGTAAAAATCGACATAAGGACTTGGTTCTTCCCAGAATAAATGGATATGATCCGGAAAAAGCTCATAATCTACATCTTGTGGTGGATCGTAGGTAAATCCTGGATAGGTGAATTGTACCCAATCAGTTTCCGATTCTCCATCTTCGTACACAGCTGAAACTTCACTAACATATTCCTGCCCTGTTTCTAAATCTGTTAATAACCAATCATATCCCGTTGTATTTCCCAAAAGAACTCCATCCAAATATACATTGTAATGCAAAAAAGTAGATGAACTGCCAGGTTCTGGTTCATCCCAAGTCATCAAGCCAATCTCTGCAACTTCCAGATTTTGCGGTGGATGAAAAAAGTGAGAAAGATAAGGTTCATAATCTACAATTCCGTATGCAGGATCATCATTACCATCAATAATCGTAATATCAATTACTGCAGGATCGTCGCTACCCCAATAATTATTCTCTGCCTTCATATCAATTGCACTTGCATTGTAAACACTAAAAATTTCACCTGTAAAAAATTCATTGTCATATATCTGATTATAACCATTGTCATCTGGGATTCCATTACTCAAATCACCCAGATTTGCTGTTGCCCCATTAGCAAGATAAAAGCCTGTGTAATTATTATTAATTTCATTATAAGTAAATACAGCATCTGCCCCATTTCCGTATAACATCACACCTGCTCCGGAATCTGCATTATTTTCCACAAAATTATGATGTATATGATTGCCTTTGTAATAGCCCTTACCAACATATAAATAAATACCGGTATAGTTATAACTTACTTCATTGTATTCAACAGTTGGAGCCATATTATCATAACCGTATAGATTTGCTAATGTTATACCTTGCATATCGTTGTGGTGGATATAGTTATTTGTTATTGTCGGGCTGCAGGAATGGGAATTATTTTGCAAAGAAAGCTGGATAGCTCCGTAAGGAGAGCCGCCAATTGCGCATCTTGTTACTTCACAGGAATCTATTAAAACATTGGAATTATCTACAATAGTTATTCCACTTTTCTGGATATAAGCAATTTTGGAATTCTTGATCTCCATATAGGAAGGGTTATTAGAAGAAAGAGCAGAAAATGAGATCCCTTTTTGATGATCATCAAGATAAGAATGATTTATTGTAACAGGACTATTTATAGATTGAATCCCATAGTCATTTGTATCATCTGTATTGGAAATGCGGCAATAATTGAATTGGCTTGTTGTTATTTCATCTTCTAAACGTAATCCTCCCCAATTCAATTCATTATTTCCATAAAATCTGATCGTATCATTCAATGTACCAATGGCTAAAATATTTCCCAAAGCTGTGATCTTATAATTTCCCATTGCAATAACTTCAACCCCAGCCTCAATTTGCAATGTTTCATTTATTGGAATAGTGACCTCTCCAATTATATTGTAAGGGCTGCCCGTTAAATTCCAAACACCAGATTGATTTCCCGAAACATCAGTTGCGAATACAGATATGGTTATAAACATAAAACAAAAACTTAATAATATTTTTTTCATTGTTACCTCCCGACTACATCTCGATTCTTTTTACAAAGCTACTATTTCGCAATAATCTTTACATTTCATTCTTTAGTTTTTTCTTGGGTCTTTGAGCCTTTGTGGCTAAGTTTTCTTCTTTATCTGATTAAAAATAAAAACAGCAATTAGCACAGTCGCAGCAATACCTGCACCTATCCATTTCAGTGAAGCTAAAAATGTCACAACTACGGCGGCAATGCATACTCCAAGAAAGATGAAAAGTATGGATTTCCAGAATTTGAGTCCGAAAAGGTATGCTGCAAGGGAACCCGTCCAGGCACCTGTAATTGGCAATGGAATTGCCACAAAGAGCATTAATCCGATCTCCTCATATTTTTGGATAACTTCCGTTTTCTTGCGTGTTCTGGCAAAGATAGCTTCTAATATTTTTTTTAAGAATGGAACTTTGAAACAAATTTTAGTAATTATATCAAAAAACAGGAGTATAAAAAATATCGGGAACATATTCCCGGCAAGAGCAATTGGAATGACCTTCCACAGGGGAAGTTCATATTTAAGCATTCCTATTGGAATAGCTCCGCGAAGTTCAAATATTGGTATCATAGCAATAAGGAAAACCTTGATCTCATCTGGTGCTTCGATATTATCGATTGAAGTTTTCAATTTTTCCTTAAGTCCTTCTTCTGCAAAAAGAGAAAAAGAGAAGCAAAGTAAGATTAAAATGATAAATATTTTTTTCATTCCTGCCATCCTTCATCTCCAATTAGTGGAACAAACGTGCAACCGCCTTCATTTGTATGAATGTAGCCATCCTCGGTTCTGGTTATTACAACAAGTTGCTGAAAAGATCTATTCCCTGTTGGAATGATAAGCTTGCCGTTCATAGCAAGTTGGCTGGTCAAACTCTCCGGTACATCAGGTGCAGCTGCAGCAACTATAATTTTATCAAATTCATTTTGGGTAGGGATTCCATCTTTCCAACCCAGAGTTCCATCACCATATTTATAATAAATATTTTTATAGTTCATTTTATTTAGTAATTCCTCAGCATCACGAATAAGTGAGTTTATCCTCTCTACTGTATATACGTTTTCTACGATCTCAGCTAAAAGAGCTGTTTGATAACCTGATCCTGTCCCGATTTCCAATACTTTATCACTATTTTTAAGCTCCAATATTTGCATCATTAATGCAACAATATATGGCTGGGAAATCGTCTGTCTTTCTCCGATGCTAAGAGATGAATCGTTGTAGGCAAGATGTCCTATTTCCTGGGGAACAAACTTATGACGAGGAACTTTGAAAAATGCCTTTAATACACTTTCATCAGTTATTCCCCGCGCAATAAGTTGATATTTGATCATATTTTCACAGGAGGATCTATGTCTCATTTTACTTAATCCTATTTATTCTTCTTTATCCATGCTCTGATCTGTCCAAAAGAATCTTTTTTTGTAAAATCCGGTGCTATTGGTGTTATTGAGATATATCCATTTTTTATAGCATTGGCATCAGAATTTTCTATCTCGGTCCAATGAGGTTCATCACCACCAATAAAATATACAGTTTCACCATTCTCATCTTTTTCCTCACGCACAAAATTATAATATATTCGGTGCCCGATGCAGGTTACTTTAGTTCCCTTTATCTCATCATAATTCAAATTTGGAACATTTATGTTCAACACTTCATTCTTAGCAATCTCTTTATGGATACCGTTCTCTAACATCTCACATAAATATTTAGCTGCAGTTATAAATTTTTGATCTTTGTATGAAGCAAGTGAAATCGCAATTGATTTATAACCTAAAAACATTGCTTCTATAGCTGCCGCTACAGTTCCAGAATACAACACATCCTCACCCATATTTTGTCCGGCATTTATTCCTGAAATAACCAAATCTATAGAATCATCAACAATGAGTTGTGAAGCCAGGATCATGCAATCTGCAGGAGTACCGGAGATTGCAAAAAGCTTCTTCTTTTTCTCAAATATTCTCATTGGTTTAAATAGTGAGATCGAATGTGATTTTGCGCTTTGCTGTTTTAGAGGAGCAGCTACAATTATATCGTGTCCGTTTTTTTTTAGCTCTTCTGCTAAGATCGTGATTCCCGGTGCATTATAACCATCATCATTTGTTAGTAATATTTTCATTATATCTCCATTAATTCTTCATCTCATAAAGCACGATCTTAATAAAATTCTTAATATCCCGCATACCAGAAATATAGCTTTTCTGTCCATCATATATCGTTTCGATAGGAGTAAAACCGACTGACCCATTCTCTTTTGCTACTTTCAATATTATCTCAGTTTCAAATTGATAGCGCATGGTTTGGAACTTCATCCCTTCTATGATTTCTAAATTATATAGCCTGAATCCACATTGTGAATCAAGAATTTTTTGTTTTGATGCTCGCGAGACGACCCAGCTTGTAAGTGTATTACTGCAAATACGGTGGAATGGCATTTTATTATTTGAAAAATCTCGTTTTCCAATTACTAGTTCCAGATCTAGTTCATTCTGTTTCTGCATGAAATTTGGGAAATCTTCCGGCTTATGCTGTAGATCACTGTCTATTGTAAAAGCATATTTATAGCCTTCTTCTATAGCCGCTTTGAAACCAACCTGCAAGGCATTCCCTTTTCCGATATTAACTTTAAGATCTATCAACTTCACACCACTATTTTTACAAATATTTACAGAGTTGTCCTCTGAAGCATCATTCACTGCATATATGTTTCTTGATGGAAAATATTCCATGATCCTGGTAAATAATTCAGGTAAATATTTCTCTGAATTATATATGGGAACGACTACTGCTGTATTCTTCCAATTTGCTTTCATAATCCCGTTTCTTCCGTTTTTGTAACCCAAAATTCTAGCGTTACAGTGTCAAGCAAATCATTGTGAAGAAAAAAAATTGACATTAAAGCTTGTTTTAAGAAAAAGATATCAAAAAATAATTAAAAATTCAGGAGATATTATGTCAGATAATTTAGTGTTTGGAAACATAAGCAGTAAAGAAGCTATGAATTTAGAAGAAACTTATGGTGCACACAATTATCATCCATTACCGGTAGTTATGGCAAAAGGAGAAGGGGCAAAAGTATGGGATCCGGAAGGAAATGAATATTATGATTTTCTTTCTGCATATTCTGCTGTGAATCAAGGACATTGCCATCCAAAGATCATCAACGCACTTACAGATCAGGCAAATATTTTAACTTTAACTTCCCGTGCATTCTTCAATAATAAATTGGGTGAATATGAAAAGTTCATAACCGAATTTTTCGGATATGAGATGGTTCTTCCTATGAATACTGGTGCCGAAGCCGTAGAAACTGCAATCAAACTCTCCAGGAAATGGGGATATGAGAAAAAAGGTATCGAAGAAGATAAAGCGATCATCATTTTTGCAGAGGGCAATTTTCATGGAAGAACAATTACAATTGTTTCAGCATCCACCGACCCGGACTGCCGAAAAGGATTCGGACCATTCACACCCGGATTTGAAAAAATTCCTTATAACAACACACAGGCGTTGGAAGATATCTTACAGAAACATGGTAAGAATGTGGCTGCATTTATTGTTGAGCCAATTCAGGGTGAAGCAGGGGTTTTTGTCCCCGATGAAAATTACATAAAAGATTGTTATGATATTTGTAAGAAGCATAATGTACTATTTGTGGCAGATGAAGTTCAAACAGGTATTGCCCGAACAGGACGACTACTTTGCAGCGATCATTCCGGGATCAAACCAGATATTGTAATATTAGGAAAGGCCATTTCAGGTGGTGTTCTTCCTGTTTCAGCCGTTCTCTCATCCAAAGAGATCATGCTTACTATCAAACCCGGTGAACATGGGTCTACATTTGGTGGATTTCCACTTGCCTGCACTGTTGCAAAAGCAGCTTTGGAAGTGATCGAAGAGGAAAATCTTACTGAAAGAGCAGAAACCCTAGGGAAAATATTCCGAGATGAGATGAGAAAGATAGATTCTCCACTTATCCAACTAGTACGTGGAATGGGGCTTTTAAACGCGGTTATCATCAAACCAAAAGATGGAATTGAAGCTTGGGATATTTGCGTTAAACTAAAAGAAAACGGACTTCTTGCCAAACCGACACATCAGCATATTATCCGTTTTGCTCCACCACTGGTTATAACTAAAGAACAGCTTATGGAGTGCGTTAATATTATTAAAAGCACGATATTAGAACTAAGCTAAAAAATAAATTACAGTAAAGATCTAGGTTTAATAATTTAAGCCACCCTGACTGTTTGCATGCAGGGTGGCTATATATTTATAAGGAGAAAAAATGAAAAAAACTATTTGGATTTTATTATTGTCCATCTTATTATTGGGGTGTACAAACCGAGGTGAAGACAAATTAATTGTTGGGGTAATTAAACCATCATTGAACCATCTTCCCCTTGATTTTGGTTTAGCTACAGAATTCTTAGATACAGAAAATTATATTATTAAGAAGTTTGCTTCCGGCTGGGAAACCAATGAAGCTCTTGTCTCAGGCAAAATCGATGTTGCTATTCTGCCTTTCACCTACACTTGGTTAGCTATTTCCAATGGGGAAAAAGTTAAGATCATCTCTTTCTTTGAACGAGAAAGTGATGGTATAATTGCGAGACCCGGAATTAAAACTTTAGATCAACTTGAAGGAAAGAAAATTGGTGTTCTTAGAGCTTCAACATTGGATGTCTTTGCAGAGCTTATGTCTGAGGATCACAAGATCAATATGGAATTCGTTTATTTCCGCACACCGATGGATATGGCAGCTGCATTAAATTCTAATGAAGTTGGCGCACTCAGTTATTATGTTCCTTCCATATTTAAATTCCCAAGCGATTATAATATTGTACACTGGTACGGTGATGATCATCCACTTCATACCTGCTGTAATATTGCTGCAACTGAGGAAGCAATCGATTCCAAATCCAGTTTGATTAAAGAATTTCTTACAGGATTGGAAGCTGCAACAGCTGAGCTTAATAAATCTCCTGACACTGCATATAAGGCTGTGGAGGAGTTCTTTGAATTGTATCCACCATATTCAAAACAATCTTTGTATAATACAAAATACATTATGGGACTAGATGAAGAAATGAAGAAATTTGAATTGAAGTCTTTTAACAAAATGATCGAAAAGGGTTATGCTGAAAATCCGGTAACACCTGAAAATGTATATTTCGAAATTAAGTAAATCAAAAATAATAGGAGGATCTTTTGTCTTTATTCTCTTCATTGTTTTAGCTTTTTCACTTGGGATCACATTAAATGATATATTAGAAAGCAGGATTTCTATTAAACTGCTCCTCTCTGATCTTGTTATATCTTTCTTGCGTGTAACTATTATTGCAGTAATTGCCTGGTTGGCTGGAATATTAGGTGGTTATTTACTGCATTATTCTATAATATTAAACAACCTGTTCTTACCTATAATTAATTTCATCCGCCATATTTCCCCTTTTGCCTGGCTGCCATTTGCCATAATCTGGTTTGGATTGGGGGAAGGTCCAGTTACTTTTATCATGTTCATCACTCTCTTCTTCCCCACCCTAATTGCAGCATCAGGGCATTTCGCCAATCTTCCACATGAATACCTTGATGAAGGACATGTTCTGGGAGCTTCACCATTACAAATTTTTCTTCATATTGAACTTCCGCTAACACTAACCTCTCTTCTAAATCTATTTCGAATAATCTGGGGTTTGGGTTGGACGGTTATCATTGCTGCAGAAATGCTTGGAGTGAGTAGTGGGATGGGATTCAGACTTCTGGATTTTCGTTACTTGCTCAAATACCCTCAAATGTTGATCTACTTCATTATCATGGGTTTTACCGGAATTTTTATCGATTCTATTCTTAAAATATTAATTAATTCCTATAGCCGAAAAATTAATTAGTTAGCAACTATTTCTAACTTGACCAACCATGATTGTGTATCCAAAATGTCCGCAGAAAGTAGGAAATTAAAAAATGAAAAAGAACATCGTAGCAATAATAGCTAATGGAGAGAAATTTAATAATCTTGAGAAGATCTTAAAGGACACCGATATCATTATTGCTGCAGATGGCGGAGCAAATCTTTGCAGAACACAACATATAACACCAGATTATATAATTGGTGATCTTGATTCTATCACTGTAGAAAATTTGGAATTTTTCTCTGAATCAAAATTTATTGAGATTACCGAGCAAAACAATACCGATCAGCAAAAAGCTCTTACCTATGCATTATCACTAAATCCAACTAAAATAAAGATAATTGCAGTATTTGGAAAACGAATGGATCATACTCTTGGCAATATCCTCATCTTTCAAAATTATGATAATTCTATACCATTAGAAATTTACGATAATTTTGGTATAATGACTTTCTATTCTCCTGGTAAATATAAACTTAATTTACAACCGGGACAGATAATATCATTTTTCTCACTTTCCCCCATTAATGATCTTTCTTTAGAAGGATTTAAGTATCCGCTCAAGAATGCAAATTACTCAAGAAACTTTATTGGGGTGAGCAATGTTGTTATTAACCAAAAGTGTACAGTCGAATTCCAAACAGGAAAATTGATCTCTTATATAATTTCAATTTGACATTCTTTTTAGTTTAATGATATTATTATATATAAATAATAGGTTAGTTATTTCTTTTAAGAAATTAAAAAAACTTGCGTTTTATTGCAGGTTAAAAAGTTTTGAAATTATTAAAAAAATAAATACACGGGGGGAAACGTGAAGAAAATTATTATTTGCTTGTTAATGTTATTTGTTATTAGCAGCATTCTTTTAGCAGATGCACAAAAGATAGCCATACTCAATTTCAGCAATAGTGATAGAGAAAGTGATTATGTTTCTAAATCTATGATGAAAAGAGATTTTTCTACTGTTTTTAAAGAATTCGAAGATCTCGAACTGATAAACATCAAAGAATCTGATAAGGTATTTAAGGCATCTGGGATTACTAATCTTTCCTATGCAGGAACAGAAGATATTGCTGGTATGGGCAGTGAACTTGGTGCTGATGTTGTAATTTGGGGAACTGTTTCATCAGAATCAAGTTCAAGTTTCAAGGTGATTGCCAAGATATACAGCATGCAATCTAAGGAAGTTAGCTCAATTTCTTTTAATGTTGAAAAGAAAAGTAAACAAAGACAGCTGTCAATCTCTACAGAACTTATTCCAAAGATCCAGAAATTGGGTGCAGGTGAGATAGAAAAACTCCTAAATATTGGTATACAACATTTTAGCAGTAAAAATTATACTTCAGCAGAAGAGACATTTCTACACCTTATTAAACTTGATGCTAGAAATAGGGATGGATATTTTTATCTTGGTCTTATTAAATTTATAATGAAAGATTATAATGCTTCTGTTGAATATTACAATAGTGCTTTAGAAATTGTACCGGAAGATACAGATATTCTTGATTTTTTAAGTAAGTCATATTTAAAGATGGAAGAGTATGAACTTGCTGCAGAAGCACTTGAAAAAATTACAGAAGTTCAAGATAATAAAGAAATATGGTTAAGAATAGGAAATATCTATGCCGAATTGCAATATACGGATCAGGCAAAAGATGCATTCAATAGTGCAATAGAAATTGATGAAGAATATTTTGAAGCATTCCAGGCCTTGGGTGAACTTCTTTATACTATGGAGTTTTATGATGAAGCGATAGCCCCACTGGAAACAGCTTCCGGCGCATTTCCAGATGATGATGACCTGCAAAAGAAACTTGCTAGATGTTATTACAAAACAGGTAAACTAGAAAGTGCTATAGAAAATTATAAGCAGATGGTTATAGATCAACCCGAGAATAAAACAGCCTATATGAATTTGGCAGGTGCCTATAGAGAGACAAATCAAAATAGTGAAGCTCTTGAGGTTTTAAATAATTTAAAAGCTCTTGATCCAGATAATCCAAAAGTGTATCTTCGCCTGGCAGATGTTCATATAGCTTTGGATGAATTTATTAAGGCAACATATAATGCGAACAAAGCTATTGAGATCGATGCTGATCTTTATGATTCATACAGAGTATTAGCTTCTATTCATCAAAAAGTAGGTTATAAAAAGTATGAAAAATTTCTTGAATTCGAGGAATTGTATAAAGATAAAAGCATTTATTATGGAGCTAAAGCAGATGAGCTGGTAGAACAGCGCGATAAGGTAAAAGCTGAAGCTCATTCTAATTTCATAAAGGCAGAAAGCTATCTTAATGAAACAGAAAAAAGAACCGATAAGGCTTCTGTTCTTAAGGACATTAAACTAACTAAAACTACTTTGAAACAACTGAAAGAAGCTACTAAATCTGGTGGATTCTAATTAGTTAAAAAGAAATAGTAAAATCCCCTTTGGAATATTCCAAAGGGGATTTTTTTTATATGATTATTTTGTCATCCTGAGTTTGGCTTTAGCCAAGTATCGAAGGATAGTTAATTAAACATGATTATATTTAACACTTCGATACGTCGCTTCACTCCCACTCAGTGTGACAGTAATTTACGTAGATATTTGTGGGGATCGAAATAAAATTGTAATTTTACTTCACAAAACCAACACTAAATATTTGCATTACTCTATTTATTAAACAATATAGGGAAAAGCTGCCGTACATGTTTTATCTTTTTTATACTTGCTATTTTACTTGAATTATTACTTTTAGTAGAGATAATTATATTTTCATATCCAAGCTTCTTTGCTTCTTTTATTCTTTTATCTGTTTGAGAAACAGGTCTAATTTCTCCATTTAGTCCCACTTCACCAAGTAAAAGCGTATTTGCGGGAAGAGTTAATTCTTTGAAGCTGGAAAGTATTGCTGCAATTATAGAAAGATCTAATCCCGGATCGGTAACCTTTATACCACCGGTAAGATTTAGAAATACATCATTATTACGTAGATTTACAGATAAATTCTTCTCAATAACAGCAAGTAATAATGCTAGCTTACGATGATTAAATCCTAGCGATACTCTTTGTGGAGTGCCGTAACTAGCCGGAGATACGAGTGCCTGCACTTCCACCAGAAATGCTCTTGATCCTTCCAATAGACATCCCACAGATGAGCCAATATTATTCTCCCTGGTTAAGAACAGTTGCGATGGATCTTTTACTTCTGATAATCCTGTAGAAAGCATTTCAAATATTCCAATTTCATTTGTGGAACCAAAACGATTCTTGGTTGCACGGAGTATTTTAAACTGATTTTGTGTTTCACCTTCAAAATATAGTACTGTATCAACCATATGTTCGATTATCTTGGGTCCCGCAACTATACCACCTTTTGTTACATGTCCTATTAAGAATATTGGGATATTCTTTTGTTTTGCAATACGTGTGAAGAATCCGGTGCATTCTCTCAATTGTGAAACACTTCCAGGTGCACTTTCCATTGAGCTTAGATACATTGATTGAATAGAATCTATGATCACTATATCTGGTTCTGTATTGAATATTGTTTGTGCAATTTCTTCAAAATCAGTTGCACAATATAGAAATAAATTATCTGAATTACATTCCAGACGTTGACTTCGAAGCTTGATCTGTTCCTGACTTTCTTCACCGGAAACATATAAAACACTTTTGTCTTTGTGGGCAAGCTGATCTGAAACCTGTAACATTAAGGTTGATTTTCCGATACCCGGCTCTCCACCAATAAGTACAACCATTCCAGGAACAATTCCACCTCCAAGTGCACCGTCAAATTCTGTAATGCCGGATTTTGTTCTTTGTTGTTCAGTATAATTTATATCTTTAAGTTTTAGAGGTTTTTTTTTTGGTTCATTATCAAAGAGATCACGACCCTTATTTTTTTTGCTTTTTTTACCGGTTACACTTGTTGTTTCTTTGAGGCTGTTCCAAGCACCGCAAACAGTACACTTCCCACTCCATTTTGAAGTTTCCGATCCGCATTCTGTACAAAAGAACATCATTTTCTCCTTTCAAAAAAATCACGTGCTTTTTGAATATCTTTTCCTATAGCTTCAATAAGCTCATTCTTATTTTTAAATTGCAATTCATCACGCAACTTTTTATTAAAGTAGATCTCAACATTTTTGTGATACAGATCATCATTAAAATCTAAAATATGAGTTTCAATTTCTTTTATGCGCGTTGTTTTTAAGGTTGGCGAATAACCAATATTAGTTACACCGATGTATTTTTTCTCATCAACCAATACTTCACAAACATAAACACCAATAGCCGGGATCAATTTATTATTATCGAGAGGTTGAAGATTTATTGTGGGAAATCCTATCTTCCTTCCAATACGATGACCTAATTGAACAGATCCATGAATGGAATAATCCCTGCCCAGTAATTTAGCTGCATACTGCATATCGCCTTCTCTGATAAAATCCCTGATCAGACTGCTGCTGATGATATAGTTATTCATCCTAACAGGCTCTATCAACTCAATGCTGTAATTGTAGATTGAAGATCTCTCCTTTAGAAATTGATAATTACCTTCACGTGAATTTCCAAAATGTGTGTCATAACCAACTATAAGGTCTTGCACTTTAATCTCATCTATAATTATCTTTTTTAAAAAATCTTCTGGTTGCATTTGCGCCATTTGCTCGTTAAAATCTAGGTAAAGAACACAATCAATACCACATTCTTTTATGAGTTTTTCTTTATTTTCACGCTCGGTAAGTAAATATGGAAATGTTTTTTTGTGAATTGTTTCTAAGGGATGATGATAATATGTGATCACAATGGATTTTGTGTTGTTATTATTAGCTTTCTTTACAGCCTTTTCCAGAAGCTTGACGTGTCCTAGATGTACACCATCAAAAGTTCCCATTGTTACAACAGGTTTAGTAAAATCGCATTTTTGCGCTTTAAAATATTTCATATAAATACTATTTTGGGTTTTAGTGAACCCTCTTTAATATAACCAAATCCAATACACTCTCCTGCATTGTCAAGAACGATAACTTCATCTTCGTCATTTTGAATAATCTTAACATTGTTCCCATTCCTAAAGTGTTCTCTTTGTTCTGGATCAAGATGTATTTTTTTTAGTGATGTAAATATTTGAGTTAGAGGTATAAGATGTTCTTTCCAATTACTACTATCTAGATCATCTAATTTAACAGCACTATTTAGGTCGATCTTGCCTATTCTAGTTCTTCTCAAAGTAATTGTTGTACCTATAGTTCCTAATTTTTCTGCGATTGTTTCCGAGAGAACACGAATATAAGTTCCTTTACTGACATGAGCTTTATAAATAAGTTTATTATCTTTAAAATTTTCTATACTAAATTCCAAAATCTTAATAGGACGTGACTGTAAATTCACTTCTTTTTTTTGCCGGGCAAGTTCATATGCTCGTTTACCTTCTATTTTTACGGCTGAAAATTTATGCGGGATTTGAGATGTTATTTTCAATATTTCTGGTATTAAATTATTTAATTCTTCTTCAGTAATTTGAGGTGGTTTTTCCTGTTTGATTGTTTCACCTGTAAAATCACCTGTATCGGTAAGAATTCCCAATTGACAAGTGGCAAGATATGTTTTATCGTTTTCTGTAAGTTTCGAAACTACTCGTGTTGCCTTTCCAATGCAAAGTTGAAGAAGTCCAGTGGCAAATGGATCAAGTGTTCCTGTATGTCCAATTTTTCTAATTCCAGTTATTTTTCTAAGTTTTCTTACAACATCGAACGAAGTTATGTCTGATGGTTTATCTATTAATATTACACCAAAATCTGACATTTATTATAATTGCTCCCGGATTTCTGCCAATAATGTGATTTTTAATTCTTCCAGACTTCCCTTCATTTCACAACCGGAAGCTTTTTCATGTCCACCACCACCATATTTTACGGCAATTTTATTTACATTTATATAATTTGAACGCAAACTAATGCGGAATCTGTTCTTAACTACCTGATGATAAAGAACTGTAACTTTAACGTTATGTGTTCCCTTAACCCAACGAGTTAGTTTCGAGTTCCCTTCATGACTAACTCTGTTTCTATTAAGCATGTCAACCGTAGCGTGCATGAACAGTATCTGATCATCATCGAAAGTCTCGATCGTTGAGAGTACTTCACCCACGAAACGAATCTCATTAGCCGGTTTATTCAGCAGGAATAATTCTGTAATTCTTCCGGGATTGATCTTAAATTTCATAAGTTCTGAACAGATGGAGAATGTCTCTTCATCAACATTCTGATTCAAGAAATTATCGGTATCATTAAGTATTGTTGTATAGATTGCTTTAGCAATATATGTTGCAGATCCTTCTTCAAACTCACTAATCTCTTTTTTATACATATTATAAATAATAGCTCCTGCCGAAACTGTTGAAGTATTAATATATGTATCAGCATTTTCTATAGGTTCACTTAGAATATGATGATCTATAGCAATTATTTTTTTTGCAGTAGGAATTAGCGGTTCACAAATGCCAATACGCTCAATTTCATGACAATCTAGAATTATCAGAAGATCATAGATCATATATTCCGAGAATACTTTTGCACGTTCATATCCACCTAAGAAATCATATATTTCGGAGGGATCTTCTTCCAAAATTACATCTGATCTAATATTCTGCTGCCTTAGAATTTCTTGTAGTGCTAAAGAAGCCGGGAAGCCATCTCCATCAGGGTTTTTATGTGTTATTAAAGCAATCTTGGAATATTTATTTACTGATTCATTAAGTATACTTTTAATCTGGGATAACTTATCAAGAATCATTCTTCTTCCTTTTTCTCAGCTTGAATTTTTGCGAAAATTTTATCTAGATCACGAGCATTCTCTTCCAGTTTATCATATTCAAAACTTATATCTGGTATTTTACGCATGAATTTTGCTTTAGCAATTTCATTTTTAAGAAAACCGCTACTTTTATTTAAAGATTTGAGGACGTCTTCTGTTTTTGTCTCATCAAAATGTGAGAAGAACACCCTGAGAAATGATAGATCATTTGTAAGCTTAACTCCTGTAACGGTTACCATTGTAAGATTGTTATCACGAAGCTTAAAACTAATTGTCGTACTAAGAAGCTTAAAAAGTTCACTTTCTAATCTTTTAATTCTAATCCTTGCCATATTGTTCTCTTAAGCTTACTTAAGTTTTCGTTCGACTTCCTCAATAATGTAGTTTTCTATAATATCACCCATTTTGATATCATTAAAATTTTCCATCCCGATTCCACCTTCTGTTCCAACTTTTATTTCTTTCACTTCTTCAGAATAGTGTTTCAATGAAGATAATTTACCTTCGTGAATTATGATGTCGTTACGATAAATTCTAACAACACCTTCATTTTTAATTACACCTTTTTCAACTGCAACGCCGGCGATAGTTCCCACTCCTTTAATTTTGAAAGCTTGTTTCACTACAGCGGTTCCCAAATATTTCTCAATAAACTTTGGTTTTAACATTCCGGTCATCGCACTTTCAATTTCTTCAATTGCTTCATATATGATCTGGTATAATTTAATTTCTACGTTTTCATCTTCTGCCAGTTTTTTAGCAGATGTTCCTGCTCGTACATGGAATCCAATAATTATTGCATCGGAAGCTGCGGCCATGTGCACATCAGCTTCATTAATACCGCCAACTGCTTTTCTAATGATATTTACCATGACTTCATCTGTACTTAGTTTCTGGAACGAATCGCACAATGCCTCAACAGAACCATCTGTATCTGCCTTCACTATAAGTTTGATCTCGCTCATTTTATCTTCTTTGATTCGTTGGAACAAGTTATCCAGGTTTGTTTTAGATTGAAATTTTTCACGTTCGCGACGGATATTTCTTCTCTCTGCACTAATCTGACGAGCTTTCTTCTCATCATCTACTTTATTAAGAATATCACCCGCTTTAGGTACTGTATTCAAACCATATAACACTCCAACGTCAGCAGGGTTAAGTTCATCGATTTCGCGTCCTCGTTCATCTTCGATCTTTCTGATGTGACCGTAAGTAGCTCCACAAACCACACTATCAGATTTAGTGAGTTTTCCTTTTTGCATCAATATTGTTATGATGGTTCCTTTTTGTGCATCTTTTTTAGATTCAATAACAATACCTTCACCATTAATATTTATTGGAGCTTTAAGTTCCATCATTTCTGTTGTAAGCAAAATAGATTCGAGGAGATCATTTATTCCTTCTCCTGTTTTTGCTGAACATTCTGTCCACATAACGTCACCACCGTAATCTTCCAACATAATATTATGCTTCATCAGATCAGCAATCGTTTTGTCTACATTAGCATCCTTAAGATCTATTTTATTTATAGCTACGATGATAGTAACACCTGCAGATTTTGCATGGTCTATAGCTTCAAGGGTTTGTTTCTTTACACTTTCATTAGCTGCAACTACGATAATTGCGATATCTGTAACATTCGCACCACGAGCACGCATAGCTGCAAAAGCTTCATGACCAGGTGTATCGAGGAAAGTGATCTTTTGACCATTATAATCAACTTGATATGCACCAATATGCTGAGTGATCCCACCAGCCTCACCGGCAATAACATTTGTAGAACGTATCCTATCAAGAATGGCTGTTTTACCATGATCAACATGACCCATAATGGTTACTATAGGTGGTCGGCTAGCTGTTTCAACCTCACTATCCTCTGCTTTTTGTTCTTCAAGGATCTCACTACCATATTCTTCTTTAAATTCAACTTCAAAATCAAATTCATCGCAAATCATCTCAAGTGATTCTTTATCCAGACGCTGATTTATAGTAACCATTTGCCCCATCATAAAGAATTTTGTAATGATCTCAGAAGCAGATAAATCCATCACTTTTGCTAATTCACTAACAGAAGTATATTCATTAAGAACTATCTTTGTATCATGATCAACTTTTACTTTATCTTTTTTGTATTTTTTCTTTTTGGAAGAATCATCAGATAAGGTAAGCTTGATATTCTTTGCAATTGCGGCTTCTTCCATTTCGTTTGGAGTGAAGCGTTTTTTTCTTTTACCTTTTGATAAGTGCTGCATTTTAGCCTTCAAATGCTTATCTTTCTTATCGTATGTTTTTTCGGAAGCAGCCTTTTTATCATGATCTTTAAATTTTCTTTTTTCCTCTGTCGGTGGTAGTTCAGGTAGTTTGGTTTGCTTTGGAGAAGCGGTCGATTTCTTATAAACATTAGCCTTTTTACTAGGTTTTCTAGTATCAGTTTTCTTAATACTTTTTTCAACAAAATTCTGTACTTCTTTTCTTTTCTCTTTTTCGGAAGCCTGAGGTTTATTTTCAGTTTCTACTGCTAATTTTTTTCTATCTGCTAAAACTATTTTCTTATGGAAAGTATTCCTATCGTGCTGACGTTTTCTCACAGCATTAAATTCTGCATTAAACTTAGCACGAATATTTTTTTCTGTTTTCTCATCAATAGGGCTCATATGGCTTTTAACAATTACACCCATATCATTCAAATGTTTTTTTAGAGCTGCTGTTGATATTTTTAGTTCTTTAGCTAATTGATGCACTTTAGTCGGCATGTATCCTCCAATTTAACCAATCAAACGCAGAATTCCTTTAGCGAAATTTGCGTCTTCAATACATATTATTCCAATATCTCTGATCTTAAATTCTCTTCCAAAGAGAGATTTAGAACCATATTCTACAATTTTAACATTATTTGCATTTGCAAGATCTAATAAATGCTTTTTTCTCTTTTCAGCAAGATCAGATGCATAAATGAGTAATTTTGCATCGTTAGAGAAACAGGATCTTTCACAGGCATCATATCCGGATTTCAATTTCCGGGCTTTTCTTGCCATGTGTATAAGATTAATTACTTTATCTTCCATCTGATTTCCTGCTTGTTATCAATTTCATAACTCTTTTATCCAATTTCTGCAAACAGCTATTTTCATTACAAACATAATAACCACGTCCTTTCATATCACTATTCAGATCGAATACAATTTCAGTATCCAACAGAACAAATTTCATCAGTTTTTGTTTCTCTGATTTCTTGCGGCATATTATACACGTTCTTTGTGGAATGTGCCCAGCGTTTGAAGATCTATTCGACATAGGAATCCAATAATTTTCCCAAAATTAAGAGTTTAGAAATATTTGGATGATTCTTTGATCTTTTCGGCTGTCTTCTTTCCAAGCCCTTCAAGATTACAAAGTTCTTTAATACTTGCTTCATAAATATCTTGAACGGAAGTATATCCGTGAGTTTTTAATACTTCTGCAACTTTTGATGAGACACCATCAAGATCACTAACATGACTAGTAATTCTGCGTTCTTCAGAGATCTTATCCTCAAACTCCTCTTCTGTATAAATATCCAATTTGAAATCGGTAAGCTTTGCTGCTAGTTTTACGTTTTTACCCTTCTTACCAATAGCAAGATTTTTATTATCTTTATTTACGATAATTCTGGCAAATTTACCCCGATCTGCCAGATATACTTTCTCAACCAGATCTGTTCCAATAGCATTTGCGATCAATTGCTCTGGTGCTGAATCCCACACAACGATATCTACAAGCTCACCATTCAATTCTTTTCTTATAGCTTCAATCCTAACTCCATGCGGCCCAAGACAGGCAGCAGTAGCATCAACCTCAGCATTATTAGAATGAACCGAAACCTTTGTTCGCATTCCGGGTTCACGAACTATTCTTTTAATCTCTATATCTCCTGCTGTGATCTCAGGGATTTCAGATTCAAATATTTTCTTCACAAATTCTGGACGTGTTCTAGATAAAATAACAATCACATCTTTTTTGCGTTTACGAATATCCACAACGTAACAACGAATTACATCACCCACTTTGTAGTATTCATCTTCAACCTGTTCTTCTTTGGAAAGAAGAGCATCAGCGTAGCCAATATTTACAAGGTAGCCATTAAAATCATCTTTTCTAATTTTACCGGACACAAGTTGATTTTTTTGATTTTCATAATCCGATATGATCCTATCTTCTTCTAATAATTTTATACGTTCAAGAATCGCTTTTCTTGCATTTCGAATTACTTTTGGCTCAAATTCTGATATATTCATTTCTACCGGGATCGTATCTCCCAATTGCAAATCTTCATCGAACATCTTTGCATCTTCAAAAGATATCTCACCAAGTGATGTATCTCGCTCAACAACAATTCTGTTGAATCTTGCGATTATCTTGTTTGTATTGTAATCTGTAGTTATTTCTAATTCATTGTCTAATATCATTTTCTTAGAAATTGCCTGATACAAACCGTCTTTGATAATTGAAGTTAATTTCTCTTTATCAAGCTGTTTTAAATTAGCCAATTCGGCAAGAGATCCCATAATGTTTGAGTTCATAATCTCCTCACTTATTTATTTCTTATAATCAAAATATGTTTTAGCTTTCTTAACATCAGTCAGCTGTATTTCTTTTAATACATCTTCAAATTCTATCTTGATGCTCTCAGGTAATACTTCTTTTAGTATTCCAATAAGAGTGATGATCTTATCACCATCTGCAAATGATACTTGAATCTTCTCATCAATTGCACTCACATAATGTTTCTTCTGGTTAAGAATGCGCTCAAGCCCTGGTGATGATACTTCCAGAAAAAATCTCTCGTTTATAACATCTTCTGCTTCCAACAGTTCAGATACAATTCTGCTCACTTTTTTACACTCATTAATTGTAGCACCTCCAATCTTAGTAATATAGATCAGTACTATCAATCCTTTAGATGCACGCTTCAAATTTATATCATATAATGCCACGTTTACATCTGAACATGCTTTCTTGGCAATATGTTCAATTATTTCTTTCTGTTCCACCTGCAAACTCCTCCATAAACGATTAAACCACTGAATGACAGTGGTATCGATTTTTTATCAAAAAAATGCTGACCCGGAATGTCAGCTAAAAAACTATGCGCTTTTTATTTACTTCGAATTCAATAAAAATTTAAGGGTTCTACTGTCAAGAGTAAATTATTATATATATGTAATTTAATTATTATTATTAATGTTGCAATGCATAATCTAAAATGATTTAAGATTGACAAAACGGTATTCACTTTTTTCATTCGAGCAGTTTTGGAGGATCAATGGGATTTAAGGTTGGCGTATGTCAATTCAAACCTGAATTAATGCAAATAGAGAAAAATTTGGAGAAGATGGAATCACTTTTAAAATCGGTTTCTGCAGATCTGATAGTACTTCCAGAGCTTGCTGCCAGTGGATATTTATTCAATTCTAAAGAGGAAGTAATAAATGTTGCCGAAGACTCAAACCACGGACCTACAGCTACTTTGTTCCAAAAACTTGCTAAACAAAATAATACCAGCTACGTAATTGGATTTGCAGAAAAAGCAGAGAATGGAATATACAATTCTGCCATGCTGGTCAATCCTGATACATCAATTCATATTTACAGAAAAACACATCTTTTTTATGAAGAGAAAAAATGGTTCAATGCTGGTGACACAGGATTCAAAGTTTTCAGAGCAAAAAATAATGTTAAAGTTGGGTTGATGATCTGTTTCGATTGGATTTTCCCGGAATCGGCACGTTCACTTGCTTTAGGAGGAGCACAAATAATTGCTCATTCTGCCAACCTGGTTCTACCTTGGTGTCAGCAGGCAATGCTAACACGATCACTTGAAAATGGTGTTTTCTCTGCTACATCCAACAGAACGGGAAAAGAGAAAAACGGTGATAAAGTACTTGATTTCACTGGTATGAGTCAGATTGTTGATACAAAAGGTCAGATCATACATAGAATGAATAAGGTTGAAGAATCTGTTTTTGTAACGGAAATTGATCCTATAAAATCAGAAGATAAAGATATTACAGAATTTAATAATTTATTTTTAGATCGCAGAACGGAGTTATATAGATAATGAAGAAATATCACATAACAGCAATTATATTTGTCCTGCTTCTTATACTTAATTTCATGTTAACCAAGCCAAATCCTACAATCAGAATTACATCTGCAGAAGAATTAGAAAAACTTTTTAAGAATCCTCAAGAAGACATAAATGTAAGACTTGCCAGCGGGATTTATGAACTTAATTATGAGACAATTATAGATTCTACTTGTGGTAATTGTGAAAATCCGGACACATTGGTTTCAGCAACTGCCGGCTTGATAATCTCGGGTAAAAACATACACATTTCCGGTCCTTCCGATAAATCAGCCGTGATAAAAACAAATTCCGGATATGGTCTGTATATCCTCAATAGTGAAAATTGCATCCTAGAAAACCTTACTGTAACAGGCGGGATCAGAGATTCCAGCGAATTTGCCACTGATGCTGCAATTGTTGTGAAAAATAGTAATGTTATAATCCGTAATAATAAGATCACAAGAAATTATGGAGATCAAGCTCTAATAAAAAAGAACGTCGTTGGCATAATGGGAATTTGCGGAAGAGAAAATTCATTTTTGAGAATTTATAATAATCTGATATCAAAGAACTCTTGGGATGGAATAGCTTTATATAGAGATTCAGAGGCCGTGATAGAAGAGAATATTATCGATGGAGTTCACAAAGCTGGGGGAAGGATAGCTCAAGGCGGAAGAGGAGTTGCCATCGGAGTTACTTGGAATTCCAAGGCTGTGATAAGAAATAATCTGGTGAAACGTTATTGGAAAGGTATTGGTCTTTTTGTGGATGCTGAAGGAATTGTAGAGTACAATATTGTTGAAGACATAATTACATGGGGTATTTCTCTTTGGGATGCAGGTAAGGGTGAACCAAGAGGATTTATCAATAATAATATAATTTACAAAACCGGTGCAATGGGTACATCATTAACATTTAATACCGAAGATGATCCAGGTTTTTTCAAAGCTAATATTATCGTGAGAACTGCACAAGATTCCACTTATGATTCACCCGATTATTATGGTTATCAATGCGCTCTGGCAGAGCATCTTGTTCCAAAAGATTTTACAATTGAAAACAACATTTTTTATGATAATAGGCGCTATGACCCACGATTACCCGATTTTGATATTGCCCTGGAAAAATTTGAAAATACATTGAGAATTCAAAAGGAATGGATCAACCGGATAACAATTTTAGAAGATTCAGATTTCTATCACGATTTTATTGAATAAGGCTGAGGTCGAGGGGAAGATCAAGGTTAAGGTTAAGGTTATTTCTTAGTGATTAAACCGTTTTGTAAATCTTCGATCGCTCTATTTGAATACATCTGTTTTCTTAGTTTTTTATCTCTGACACGTTCCTCAAGTGGTGGTAACAACCCAAAGTTTGCATTCATTGGTTGAAAGTTTTTTTGTTCGGTTACCAGGTGTTTCCAAAGTTGCCCTGAGATTGTTGTATTTGGAATTAATTTACCAATTTCTTCAGTATCCTCTATCAATAATTTTGCTACTAACAATCCGGCAAAAATTGATTCAATATAGCCTTCAACACCGGCAAGTTGACCTGCAATAAATATATTTGGTTTCTTCTTCAATGACAAATCATCATTTAAAATGTGGGGTCCATTCAAATATGTGTTTCGGTGAATTGATCCAAATCTCACAAATTCTGCCTTTTGCATTCCTGGGATCAGGTGAAATAACTTTTTCTGCTCTTTATATTTCAGCATCGTCTGGCATCCTACAAGATTGTATGAAGTTCTATTATTATTCTCTGCGCGTAGTTGAACTACAGCATACGGCCATTTGCCAGTTCTGGGATCATCTAAGCCAACAGGTTTCATAACACCATAACGCAAAGTATCTTTTCCACGTCTTGCCAATTCCTCAATAGGAGTGCAATTTTCATAGAAATTGAAATTTATTTCCTCAAAAAACGTACTTTCAAATTCATGAGCTTCGTGTTTTTCTGCATTATTTAAAGCATCTACAAAAGCATAATATTCATCCCTGGTAAAAGGACAATTCAAATAATCTGCTTCGCCTTTATCGTAACGTGTTTTACGATAGATAATATCATCATCAATACTTTCAGCTGTAATTATTGGAGCAATAGCATCGAAAAAATAGAGGTGCTCATCTCCAATTATTTCTATCAATGCTCCTGTAAGTTCTTTTGATGTAAGCGGACCTGTGGCAACAATAGTGAGTTCATCATCTAGAGATGTTACTTCTTCACGATGAACATTAATATTGCGATGCTTCTGAATAATTGAGGTTACTTTTTGGGCAAAGATATCACGATCCACAGCTAATGCATTTCCAGCCGGCACACTACATTCTTGCGCTATTGGAAGCAGTTTACAACCCAGAAGTTTCATCTCTGCTTTTAATAATCCGGAAGCAGTAGTTATTAACTTACTTTTGAAGGAATTGCTGCACACAACTTCTGCAAAATTGGCAGTTTGATGTGCTTCGGTCTGTTTGCCCGGTCGCATTTCATAAAGTTCAACCTGCCAGTTGTTATCTGCAAACTGCAATGCAGCTTCACATCCGGCAAGTCCGGCACCAATAATTATTATTTTTTTCATGATTTTAGCTTAAAACAGTGAAAAGAAAATAATGGAAATTATTCATATCTATTTCTCTTTGCGTCTCTGTATTTAATCACTCTCCCAATCTATCTCAATAGCATAAGTTATCGGGTCCTTCATTTTTGCTTTTTTAAATGCATTTATCCTCAGCACGCAACTATTGCATTTTCCACAAGCAATATCATTATTTTTATAACAACTCCAGCTAGATTCCAATGGAGCTCCCAATTTGAAGCCGAGTTTTATTATTTCAGATTTTTTTTTATGAATAATGGGAGTGAAAAGCTTAATTTTTGTTTCATCTTTTGTACCCAGGTCAATTGCTTTCTCAAAAGCTTTATAAAAACTCTCCCGGCAATCTGGATATCCTGAACTGTCTTCTTCAACTGCACCAATATATATTCTATTAGCATGTATAACCTCTGCCCAACTTGTACCAATTGTTACCAGATGTGCGTTCCTAAAAGGAACATAAGAGGTTGGAACACCCTCCTCTCCGTCATGATCTTCTATCTGCATATTGCTATCTGTCAGACTCGACCCGCCAATTTCTTTTAGATAGCTTATATCGACGATAAGTACATCTTTCGGATTGAAGAAATTACACATTTTACGGAATGCTCGCATTTCTCTATCTTCTGTTTTCTGCCCGTAATTCAAATGCAGAAAGTAAATTTCATCACACTCATTTTTTGCAATAGCAGCAGTTACTAAACTATCCATCCCACCGCTCAAAAGTACAATACCTTTATTCATAATTTGTTCCCTCTATTTTTTATTAACACTTCATACTGTTTTTCTAATTATCTTTTTTTAGTAAAGTTTAATCCTTCTCTAATATCTCTGCAACCTCTCTAATGCTCAATGGATCTACAAATAATGTTTTTTGATTTTTATAAATAACATACCCTGGTGCACTACCCCGAGGTTTTCGTACATACCGTATTTGAGTGTGATCTACAGGCACATTAATAGATTTTTTAGCTTTGCTGTAATAGGCTGCAAGTTGTGAACATAATAGTTTTAATTTTTTGGGAAGTTCCTTCTTGTTGTAATTGCGTAAGATAACATGAGTTCCTTTGAATACACGAGTATGAAACCACCAGTCATGTGGCTTTGCAAAGCGGGTTGTGAGCGTATCATTCTCTTTACTTGTCCTACCGATATAAATTTCCCAATTTTCATCAATAGCTATTTTTTTGTATCCTGCTTTCTGAGTTCTTTTCTTCTTACTTTTTTCCTGCTTACTAAAGAAAATATCAATCTCTTCTAGCTCAAAGATATCTCTTTGGAGTACTTCAATTTCATTTTGCGCGATCTTTATCTGCTTTTGAATTTTCACTTTACCATCTCTTGCTTTACGATATTTTTTAAAATAGTGTTCAATATTCTGTTTTGCATCTTTTTCGGAATCTAATTTTATCTCGATATCAGGGAAATCATCCTCGTAATAATTTTGAAGAACAACCGATTGCATTCCCTTCTTTAGAGATGCAAAGTTTGCTTTTAGTAATTCAGCTTGCTGTTTCCATTTTTCCTCTTTATTGGCTGTAATAAGTTCTTTTTCTTGTTTCTTGATCTTCTTATTTTTCTTCTTTATTTCTTTATTAATCTGTTTGATCTTATCACTTTTAATTCTTTCATTTCTTGCCCTAAAGATCCATTTAAAATATAGTTCTTCAAATAATGGATTCATCGAATCAAATGTTAGTGATTCTACTGATGATTCCCTTAGATTCTTTACAGATTCAATACTTATTGGAAAATGAACTTCTTCTTTTTTTATCTTGAAATCAGTTTGAGGTGGAGTGTATTCCAATCCTGGCAGGATCTGTCTTTGCCTATTCTCTGCGAAACTTACTTTTTTTATACAATCCATTACCTGGCTACTACCTTCATCTATTTTAAGAAGAATAATATTTTGGTAACGTGGAATTAATTCTAGTATCAATCTATAATTTTGCTTGTTATTATAAATATCTATTTTAGAAAATTTGATGAATATAAGTCTATCTGTTTCAGAGATCATCAATTCGTTTAATCGTGCTTTAATTAGATGTGTATTCATAATATCAAGTTCATTTCTCTGTTCAAATGGGATGACATTATTTTGAGTAAAAAAACAGAAGCAATCTTGTGAAGAAAGATTAATATGAAGTTTTTCTTTCCGCTTACTGAATTCAATGGAATATTGATCTTCAAATTTACTAATAGACTTAAAAACAAGATTTTGTTCCTTGTTCTCTTTTAACCATTCTGCCAGATATTTATATTGCATTCTCACCTCAAATAATTACAATTAACAAGAAAAAATATGAATTTATTCTGTCCATAAAAAGAAGTCTGTTAATTCATTATAAGTATTGTGATCCTACATTATTCTTGACACTATGCATACTAACAGGAGATTTTAGAAGAAAATAATTCAGGAGGATACAATGAATAAGAAAATCTTTTTTTTAGTATTTTTTATTATTATCATTTTAGCAGGATTAAACGCCATTGATTCAGTAGCATATCCACTCAAAGTTAAAGGAAGTGTAGATCTTACCAGAAACCTTGAGAGTTCTGCTTTGAAATTAGGAGATAAGCTTTATAACAGAGATGAAATTGAAACAAAAGCTGAATCTTATGCTGCAATTCAATTTGAGGATAAGAGCTCTATTGTTAAATTATTCCCCAATACAATTCTTAACATCCGCACAGAAAAAGAGGGTGAAAAATATAATAAGAAAAGTATGCTTAAAATGGGTGAACTTTGGGCAAAAGTAGGAAAAGGTACAGGAAAATTTGAAATTGAAACTCCTACAACTGTAGCTTCGGTAAAAGGAACTAACTTCATGTTGAACGTTGCAGAAGATGGCTCCACGGAACTAATTACATTTGAGGGTGAAGTTCAATTCCAAAACATATCAACCGGACAAACTGAAGTGATATCAGCCGGACAGCGAGGTTCAACCTCAGGTGACCAGCCAATTATTGTAGCACCATTTGATCCCGGTAAAATTGACGAATCCCAAAGCGAGTTTATAAATGAAGATTATGAAACTATTCCAGAAGAAGTAGTTCCAGAGACAGAGATCGAAGAAACACCGATTGAAGCACCTGTTGAAGCACCTGTTGAAGAACCTGTTGAAGAACCTGTTGAAGCTCCTGAAGTGATCGAAGAAGAGGAAGAAGAAGCAGGTGATACATCTTCAAGCAGACCGTTTAATATGGGTGGCGGAGTTGGTTCTGTGATGCTGGGTGAAGAAACTTATACCCAGATAAGATTAATGCCCGAACTTACATTCGGTAAATTTGGACTGGGCTTGGATATAGATCTGATGATCGATAGCAACGGTGATGTTCGTACAGAAGATTGGGATAGTTTTGAAGATTTTGTGAATAAGATCTATTATCTTCGATATGGAGAGCGTGGTGATGCTTTTTATGGAAGACTCGGAGGATTCAAGTCGTATACTTTAGGACACGGTCTGGTAATGAAAGATTATTCTAATATGTTGCGCTATCCTGAATATAAGCAGATCGGTATTCAGCTTGGTGGTAAACTTCCTGTAGCTGGAATGACGGCAGAAATATTCACTGCGAATGCTGTGAAAAATGAAATCGTGGGTGGAAGATTGACCATACAGCCCTTGAGCAATACAAGTATTCCATTATTTAGTAAACTTGTTTTTGGTGGGACGATTGCACATGATCGTAATCAGATAAAAGGATTACTAGATTCTGATGATGATGATTATCCAGATCACTTTGATGATTTCCCTTATGATGAAGACTGGCATAATGAAGTTGATTATGATATTAATGACTACCGCAATATTTATTTTGAATTATTCCCAAGTAATACAGAGGAACAATTCCTAGACTGGTTTTTAAATTCACCTTCATTAAATGAACTTCGTAATCCTTCTTTCTCCGACTTTGAGGATGATGATATAACTGTCTTTGGTGTTGATTATGAACTTCCATTTGTTCAGAATCCTCTGTTTACGTTAAGTCATTATGGTGAAGTTGCTCAGATTGACGGACATGGAATGGGCTTTATTTTTCCCGGTTTCTATTCAAAATTTCTTATTTTCCATATGAACCTGGAATACAGGATTTATCAGGAAGATTTTATGCCTGCCTTCTTCGACCAGCTTTATGATGAACAGAGAGCAGTTGTTTACACAGATATAGATAGCGTTCTAACTAAGGAAAGTCTTCTACAATATACATCCAAATCACATGGCTGGTATGGGGCTCTTACCACAAATATTCTTAATTTCCTGTTTATTACTGTAGCTTATGAAGATATGTACGATGATAATGATGACAACTGGCGTTCTTTATGGGGAAAAGCAAATCTAGATACGAAAATGATTCCTAAACTTACTAAAGCTGAGATCGGTTACACGCAAACCGGATTTGATAAACTGAGTGAATTTAAAACAGCAAATACTGTTGTTAATGGTTCACTAGGCTATTCATTAGGTGGGAATACTCAGTTGGTAGGAAGTTATCAAGAGCGCTATGTTGATCTTAATAATGATGGAAAGATCAAAGGCAAGGACGAAACTATTACTTCAATGAGTATGGGTGTAGAGTTTAGTTTTTAGTTATTATAAATTGAAATAATTATAACAAAAGTTCTCAGGTTTTTGCCTGAGAACTTTTTTGGAATATCTATGAAGAATTTAATAGATGCACATTGTCATTTAAATGATGAAAGGATCTTCGCTGAAGTCCCTGAAGCATTGGGATTGGGGATCTCTGGTTTTATTTCATCGGCTTTATGCCAAGAAGAATACGATTGGCATATCCAAAACGACATCCCTGAAATGAAATGGTGTGCCGGGATCCATCCCTATTATGAGAAAAGCAAAGAATCTGATCTTGAAAGAATAATCCAATTATGTGAAGAAAAAAAAATAATTTGTATTGGTGAGATCGGATTGGATGGACGTAATGACAACGAGGATTGGCAGATTAATGTTTTACTTCAACAGCTTGATATAGCTCGTAATTTTGATCTACCTGTTGTTTTCCATACTGTAAGAAAATATTATGAACTATATAAGATCTTGAAAAACAATTTCCCTAAAGTTAAGGGCTATCTACATGGATTCAATGCTTCAAAGGATATAGCAGAAAACTTTGCTAAATTTGATCTGGCTTTTTCCATTGGTTGCAAATCACCAAAAGATGATTGTATAAACTACATAACAAAACGTGGATTTTTTCTATTTGAAACTGATGCTCCATATCAGAAACCAAATGATTCAAAAGATGAATATAACCATTTGAAGAATCTTTTGTGGAATGTTGAGAACATTTCTGCTAAATCTGGTATAAGTATTGCTAAACTAACAGAAATTCAATTTAAGAGCTATGTCTCATTATTCCATTTGAATTGAAAGGAAAATATATGAAACAATTTTCTAGAACTGAATTATTATTTGGAAAAGAATCGATAGACATTTTTCAAAAGACTAGAGTTGCAATAATGGGATTGGGAGGCGTTGGCAGTTATGCAGCAGAAGCGCTTGCTAGAAGCGGTATTGGATCATTCTTGTTAGTAGATTTTGATACAATTGGTCTTTCTAATCTTAATAGGCAATTGCCAGCCCTTCACAGCACGATCGGGAAAATGAAAACTGAAGCTATGCGTGATAGATTATTGGATATTAATCCAAATGCTAAAATAGATATTTATTCAGATTTCTGCGCTCATGAATCACGTGATTTCTTATTGGAAAATGTAGATTTTGTAGTTGATGCAATTGATAGTTTAGGACCCAAAACAGGTCTTCTGGAATCTTGCGTTCGCAAAGAAATACCGGTAATTTCTTCTATGGGTGCAGCCAGCAGATTCGATCCTTCTAAGATCGAGATTGTAGATATTTCTAAAAGTAAGATCTGCCCGTTAGCCAAGAAAGTCCGTAAATATCTTCATAGAAGAGGTATTGACAAGGGAATTCCAGTTGTTTACTCTTACGAAAAACCAATTCCGCAATTTGATCATGATGCAGGTGCGGGAGAAGAATGGATCTCGGGAAGGGGAAGAAAGAGAGGAACGCTTGGATCAGTTGTGTATTTACCGGCAATAATGGGCATGTGGGCTGCAAGTTATGTACTGAGGAAGTTGGCTGGGAAGATTTAACTTTAACCTTAAGACAACTTATTTTAATATCTGGAGTAATAAAATGAAACAAAAAAAAGGCAAATTGATTTTAGTATTCATAATACTGTGTTTTCAAACTTCATTAATTTCACAATCTATAGCACAAACTAGTAAAAAAAATAGTCCAACGAAACTTGTTGAAAATTCCGAAGGGAGACTCCCGAATGACGAAGAGGTTATTCTTAGAAAAGCTGGAATTATCATATCATTGAACGCAACTATATACTCTCAACCAAACTATAATTCATCAATTATTAATTCTGTCGAGATTGGTGATGTTTTCTTTGTTCAAGATATAATACAAACTCTAGTTCATAGAAATCAATATTACAAAGATGAGTGGTATCAGATTGTTTTCCCAGACTATTCTTTAGGTTGGGTAAATATTAAAGATTTCAAAATATCCGAAATAAAAGGAATTGCTCCAAATAACCCATTTGATTATCATTACAAAGTTGATGATTCAAAAAAACTGATCTCAGTAATTGCAAAAAAAATTAATAGAGTAAATGGTGAGTTTCAATCATCATATCAAATTGGGAAACTTGAATCAGAGGGTTGGGATGAATTTTATGTTAATGGCAGAGCTTGGGTGAACTCAGTGAATTTTAAATCTTTAGTTGATATTTACATCTCCCGTACTCAAAATGAAGTTTGTTTGAACTTTCTTTGGGAAAAAGTAGAACAAGACAATAATTTTGATGAAGAACACTCATATAATGTTATTAAAGTTACGAAGAAAGATATTCTTTATAAACTAACTGAAGAACATCGTAGGAAAAAGAATTACGATAAAGCTATTGAATATCAGAAAATCTGTATGCAACATTATCCAGATTCATCAAGCCCCTATAGAGTTATTGGAAATATTTATTGGTACAGCCTAAATAACATACATGATGCATTAGATTTTCTTTTTCAAATTTATCAAAATTTTCCAGAAAAGGAGATTAGATATTATGAAGGTCATTCAACAGTGCATTATGAAGCATTTGTTGATATTCAAAGGATAATTAATGATTCCAATTTAGATAACGAATCTAGTTTATATTATTATCAAAAAGTTATTGAACTTACAGATTCACCTTCAGCACATGTACTAGCAGTTCTTGAAAGAGCGAAAATACTAAGAAATCAACAGAAATTTGAGCTTGCATTAACAGAACTGAATTCTTGTCTTGAGAAATATCCAGCATTATATCACAGCTTTTTCAAATACGGTGTATATTACTCATTCTATATATTAAGTGCAATCTTTGATTTAACATTTTATGATCTTAATAATCCTAAAGAAGCATTAGATTTTTGTGTGACAACAAGATTACTTTATACTGACAATAGTTTGAACGCAAGGCAAAATAATCTATTTAAAGCTGGTATTTCTTTTTTTGAAGCTAAAATTTCAGATGAGACAAATGGAGACAGAGATTATGTAATAAATTTATATGATAGACTTACTATTCAAAGAATTTTCTGTTCTTCTCTTAGCTATAATCGTAGTCTTTTGGATATAATAAGAAATAGACTTCAAAGTATTAACTCATTCAATATACGAGATGGTGAAATTAAATTCGAAAATACAATAGTTTACGAATCTCCTGATTCTTTATCCAAAACCATATATTCTTTAAAATTGGTTGAAAATGTTACAGTACTCTATCCACTAGTGGTAAAGAAAAAAAATTGGTATAAGATTAAAACATCTGAAAACATCATCGGTTGGATTCAAGATGATTTCATTCAACTCGGTGAAGAACAAATTATAGAGCAAGAAGTTGTTGAAGAAGAAAATGAAGTTACAAAAAAGACGGTTGAATTACAAACAATACAAGAAAAAGCACAAGCCAATGTAGTTGAGAAGAAAACAGTGAAAAACATTTCTAAAATAAATCTTTCATTGATATATGCAATAGTTTCAATTTCTATCGTAATTTTATTTGCGATAATTCTAATTGTAGCAATATCTAAAAGAAGAAATTAACCAGATCTAATCTATCATCGTCTCTTCATTAATAAATTTTTCCGGGATCTGCTTTTTTGCTTTTGCACCCAGAGCTTCAATACGCTTAGCACGGGCAATGAGGTTCCCAGAACCGGTAGATAGCTTCTTAATGGCATCAGAATAAGCACCCTGAGTTCTTTTAAGGTTTATATCAATTTTTTCCAGATCATCAATGAATCCATTTAATTTATCTAATAATGCCCCACCCTGCCTGGCAATTTCCACAGCATTCTTAGTCTGATTTTCCTGACGCCAGATAAAGGCAATAGTTCTCAATGTGGCTAATAATGTGCTGGGACTAACGATAACGATTTGTTTATCATAAGCATATTGATAAATCGTGTTATCATGCTGCATAATTACTGCGAACACACCTTCTATTGGAACAAACAACATTACGAAATCGGGTGAATTCAATCCCTTCAGATCTTGGTAATTTTTTTTGTATAGATCATCTATTTGTGATTTTATGGAAGTATTTAGGGCTTTAAGATAGCACTGTTTTTGCTCTTCTGTTTCTGCAGAAACCATACGCTCATAATGAACTAATGATACTTTGGAATCGACTATTACATGCTTGTTTTCGGGTAACTTTATAACAAAATCTGGTTTAGAAGTTGATCCTTCTTCACTTTTTAGCCCCATACCTTTAGCTTGAGCTTCATATTCAATTCCTTTTCTCAACCCGGATTCCTCCAGAATTCTTTCCAGGATCACCTCTCCCCAATTCCCCTGAATTTGTGATTCACCTTTAAGGGCTTTGGTAAGATTATTTGCATCATCACTGATCTTTTTGTTGAGTTTTTCCAAACTTCTTATCTGTTCAACCAGTGATGTGTGGCTCATTCTATTTTTTTCGTTTGTCTGCTCTACTTTTGTTTCAAAATCTTTGATCTTTTCTTTGAGAGGACTCAGGAGTTCATCCAGGTTTGCACGATTTTGCTCAGTGAATTTTTTGGTTTTTTCTTCCAGAATTTCATTTGCCAGATTTTTAAATGCATCTGTGAATTTTGCCTGTAATTCTTTTAATTCTTTTTTCTGGTCATCCAGTTTTTCCTGCAGATTAATATTCATTGTATCTAGTTTAGATATCTCTGACATAGAATTTGTATATTTTTCTCTTTCAGTATTAAGCTCAGTTTCTGTTTTCTGTAAGTCACTTATAAGTATTTCAGCCTTTGCATCTTGTTTACCTTTTTTAAAAAAAAGAAATAATCCAGTTATCACACCACCTATTAAAATTCCTATAGCTAAATACAACAATTCCATATATCCTCTCGACTAGATGTTATCAGCTAGTTTAATTTTACCTTTTAATTCTTCCTCTTCCAATACTTCCATTTCCGCTAAAGCTCTGTTAAGCAGAACAACACGTTCTCGGTATGGTATAAATGCACTTTTGAATCCGTTGATTATTATATTCTTTATATCTGTATAATCCAAACCCAACTCATTGATCGCAAGCATATATTCATCTGTAAGAGTAGTATCGGATACCAAACGATTATCTGTATTTATTGTAACACGCATCCCGTAATCAAGATAGAAGTTTAGTGGATGCTGTTTTAGGCTGGGAACGGATTTTGTATGCATATTACTCTTCAAACATATCTCCAGTGGAATTCGATGGTCATTTACATAGTTCAATAGATCTCCATCTTCTATAAGTCTCGTTCCATGTCCGATACGATGAGTACCGCAATAATGCAATGCTTCATGGATACTCTTGGGTCCGTATGCTTCACCTGCATGAATTGTGATGTTTATATTATTATTAAGCGCAAGATAAAACGCTTCCATATGATCTTTTGCCGGATAGTTATATTCTGCACCTGCAAGATCAAATCCTATAACACCTTTATTTTTATATGCAACCGCCAGCTTTGCCAATCTTAATGATTTATCAGGGTCCATATTGCGAATACCGCAAATAATCACTCCGGTTCTGATATTATATTTTTTTTCAGCATCACATAAACCCTTCAGTACGGCATCCGAGATATCAGTTAATTTAAGTCCTTTTTGAGTATGTAATATTGGAGAGTACCTTACTTCTAAATATCTGATATTTTCTTTTGCTGCATCTTCGGCAAGCTCAAAAGCTGTTCTGGTTAGTGCTTCTTTTGTCTGCATTACGCTCAAGGTTACATCAAATGCTCTTAAATATTCATCTAAACTTTCGCAATGTTCATCACAACAAACAATTTGTTTTAACTCTTCTACAGTATTAGCAGGAAGATCTACTTTCTGTTTTTTTGCCAGATCAAATATCGTTGCAGTCCTAATTGAACCATCCAGATGAACATGCAGATCTGTTTTTGGCAATTTTTCTATAAATTCTCTTTTTAGTTTCATACCTTTACTCCAATTTACATCTAATAATTGCAATCTATTCTTTTAATTTTATAAACTCCATTTATCATAACAAATAATATTATTGAATTCCTTTCTTTTCTTACTTTGTGCAAAAACTTTTAAAGCTTTATCATATAATGATCTTTTTTCTTTTGGATAACCAAAAGGGCTGAGAGCTACGATTCTAATATTGGAGGGAATCTCAAGAATTTCACGAACTTTCTGTTCACTAAACGCAGCAAGCCAGCAACTTCCTATTCCTTGATTCCAAGCAGATAACATCATTTGCTGGAAAGCGATAGTAGTATCTACCAGATAATAATTTTGATTGTTCATTGTTCCACTTTTGGTTGGATCTGCACAAGCAACAATAACTACAGGAGCATCTTTTATAAAAAAATTAACTTTGCTGACCATTCCACTTCTTATTGCCAGATCTTTTATTAGATCTTTATTTCGTACAACAACAAATCGCCAGCACTGTCTGTTTTGAAAAGATGGAGACAGCCGGGCTGCCTCCATCATGTTGTTCAATATCTCTTCCGGGATTTCTTTATCCCGGAAACTTCTCACACTTTTTCGTGAAATTAATACTTCATCAAATTCCACTAAAATGAAACTCCGATTCCAGCATTAAATACAGAATATTTACTAATTGTATAATCTGCATAAAGTTTTAATAGAAGCAAGCTATATCTTATACCGGCTGTTGCTCTGATTTCATTCTCACCGTCAACATCAAATTTAATTTCCTGCTCAACAGGAACAATTTGGTTAGTTTCATCAACAGTTTGATATGTATACTCATATTCGGCAGTAACATTTGTCTTATCGTATCCTACGCCTGTATAAAGAGTCCACATCAGAAGTTTTTTACTAACCTCAAGATTGGCATTGAAATTTGAAAAAGTTAGTATATCACCTACATAGAGGTTTTGATAGGCGGCTTGTACTGCAATATCAATTGGAATAAGTGGAATGTACTGGCTCACACTGTGTTTTAATCCAATACCCCAGAATCCGATATCACCAATATCTTTATTGATCTCAACTTTGGGGAAACCACGTATCATTATTTCATTTCCAATTGGTAATCCAAAATTAAATTGAGGCATGAAGAATGGAACAGCAGGAAGATCTGCTCCGTTTGGTAAATCTAAATCTAATTGAGCTGCATCTAAACCAGGAATATCATCAAGAAGCGGATTATGTACAAAGGTAGCACCCTCATCACCAAAAACTGTTGCCGATTCCAGCTCTTCATCTGCATAAAGATAGATAACTTCACCTGGATTTAATGGATCGTCAATGAAAAGATCCGGTCTGATAGCAGTGAAAATTTTATCTTCGTCCGGTATAAAAGCCAACATCATATTAACATTCAAGCCAAAAGCAAATGGCTTAAGCACTTTGGCTGTATTAAAAAGTCCCGTATTCATTGTAGTTCCAAATGCTGTTACCAAAGGCTTTACATATACTATACCATTATCTTTCCCAAATTGCTCCAATTTCTCCTGAACACCAGCAAACAAAGCTGAGATCATCACTATTAATAATAAACTTAAAAACGCTTTTTTCATATTTCCTCCTTTAATTTTAACAAACTAACGTTTTTTTAATCTTGAATTTATTCTTGTCAAACTTTTTGAAATCCATGCTAAAAAGTCAATGCAAAACCCAAATTGCATTTGAAAGATACAATATTCCAAATATGAGGACAAAAATTATGTTTTTCCGCATCTGTTCATCACAGCTACTTTTATATGTTGCTAAAGTTATTAGTTTCACATAATTATAGTCAACAAATAACTTTACAAGAAAGACAAATGTAAATTTTTTGCTAACTTAAGATTACGGAGTTCAAAGATGTTTAAGAATAAAAAGATTTTATTGGGAATTACAGGCGGGATTGCAGCGTATAAGGCAGTTGATCTTGCCAGCAAACTCACTAAAATGGGTGCTGAAGTAAAAACAGTTATGACGGCTCATGCATGTGAATTTGTTAGCCCCATTACATTCAAATCTATCACTCATCAGCCGGTTATCACCAAAATGTTCGATGTGGAATCTGATATCGAACATATTTCATTAGCTGATTGGGTAGATATATTAGTCATTGCACCAGCAACCGCAAATATAATTGGTAAGACAGCATCCGGAATTACAGATGATCTTCTTTCCACGACAATAATGGCAACAACAGCTCCGGTACTATTTGTACCAGCTATGAATATTCATATGTATGAGAATCCAATAGTCCAAGAAAATATTACAAAACTTTCTAATTTGGGTTATTTTTTTACAGAACCAGAATTTGGAAATCTTGCCTGCGGTTATGAAGGAAAGGGACGTTATCCGAAGAATGAAGAAATTATTTTTCATATTGCTACATATCTTAAGTATAAGAAAGACTTATCGGGTAAAAGCATTCTTGTTACAGCTGGTGCGAGTCGTGAAGAAATAGATCCCATGCGTTTCATTACAAATCATTCTACTGGAAAGATGGGATTAGCAATCGCTCGAGCTGCACATATTAGAGGGGCAAATGTAAAGTTCATACATTCATCGATCAGCGCAGAAGTTCCTGAATATCTGGATTCTATAAAGACTATAACGGCTGAGGAAATGCATGGTGTTGTTTTAAAAAATCATCTTAATTACAATATCACTTTTATGACGGCTGCAGTTGCTGATTACACACCTGCAAAGCCTTCCAAACAAAAAATAAAAAAATCTGATGACCTAACTCTTGAACTTAAAAGAACAAAGGATATTCTACTGGAGCTTGGTAAGAAAAAAACCAGTGATCAAATTTTAGTTGGTTTTGCAGCTGAATCTGAGAATTTAAAAGAAAACGCTCTTCAGAAGATCAAAAAGAAAAATTTGGATTTCATTTGTGCAAACGATCTTAATGTCTCAGGTAAAGATGATACTGAAATTCTAATTTTAGGTAAAGGGACAGAGATCAAACTGATCGGAAGTAAATTTTCTGTTGCTCATCAAATTATAGATACTATTTTGAAATCTGCAAAAAAGTAAGAATATATGAAAAACAACGCTATCATCATTACAGGTGCAAATGGAAATGTAGGTTCTTATTTCGCAAAGAAATATAGCGAATTAGATGAAAACTTGGTTTTGATCATTCACAAGAGTGATCACCGTATAAAAGATTTAGTCAAAGATAATTCAGATAGAATTCAAGTTATTCAGGTAGATTTAGCTGATTATTCAAATCTTAAAATCAAACTAGCAAAAGTTATTACCGAAACAGGTTGGAAGCCGGATCGGCTGATCCATACAGCAACAGCAAGAAGCAATGTAATAAGATCACTTGCAGATTCTGATCCTGAACTTTGGAAGAATATAATTAATGCAAATCTTGTTGGAACATTCAACATTTTAAAAACAACACTCAAATATTTCAAAGAGAATAATAATGGAAAGATCGTACTTTTCGGCTCCAATGTTTCGCGGATAGGTCTTCCTAAAGGTACAGCATACGCAGCATCTAAGGCCGGTATTGCAAATATTGGAAGAACTCTCGCAGCTGAAGAAGCTTCCAATAATATTATTGTTAATACAGTTTCTCCGGGACCTATCAAAATTGATGATAGCCAATTCTCCGAAAGCTACCGGAAATTCCGTCAGGAATATTATGAAGAAAAATTAAGAGAAACTCCACTAAAACGATGTGCTTCCTTTCAGGATATTTTCGGACTTTGTGAATTTCTTCTTTCCAAAGATAATTCTTATATTACCGGAGAGGAATTCTTTATCACCGGTGGCAAGATCTAATTAATGAAAAATTCATTCTCAATTGCCATTTTGTTCCTTATTATCAGTACACTTCTCATTGCAAAAACTGAATATATTTTATATCCGGCTCTTGGTTATTCCGATGAAACAGGAATCTATGCGGGAGGACTTGCATATCTGCGTTATAACAGTATCAAGAACGATTCAACATCCCAAAAAAACTTAATTTATCTTTCTACCGAAGTTAGTGAAAAGAAGCAATATTCAATTCTTTTAATGCCAAAAATTTATATTAATAATGGAAAATATTCTATTTTGGCTAATTTAAAATTCAAACATTGGCCCAGCACATTTTACGGTATTGGAAATGAACATATTTCCGGTATTGAAGAGCAATATACAAAGCGAGAATTTGATATTGATCTTGAACTTATGAGAAAAGTAACAGATACATGGCAGACTGCCCTAATTTATGAATTATCACATTTTCAAATAATAGAGTTGGAAGAAAATGGCTTACTTGCCAATGGAGATATACCGGGCAGTGAAGATAATATAACTTCCGGAATAGGATTTAGTATAAGCTATGATAAACGTGATTCGGACACATATCCGCAAAATGGGTGTTTATATAATTTCAAATCTGTTATATTTTCAGATATCTTTGCGAGTGATTATAGATTCGTTCGAAGTAAGATAGATCTTAGACAATATGTATCAATATTTCCCAATCAGACATTTGCTTTTCAGGGTTATTTTTCAACAGTTTCAGATGAAGTTCCATTCAATAAAATGTCATATCTGGATGATAATATGCGAGCAATTACCGCTAATAAATTCATAGATCAACATTCAATTGTATTCCGAGCTGAGAATAGAATATTTCCATGGTCAAATCATCTTCTGGAAAGATTTGGATTTGTAGCATTTTTGGAAACAGGAGAAGTTGCCGGAAGTATGCAAGAATTTTCATTAAATGGGTTTAAACTCTCTTATGGTGTAGGACTACGGATCTCTTTTCTGATGAATGACAGGCTAAATGTACGTCTGGATATTGGTTTTGGAGAACAAAATAAAAGCTTAAGTATAGGAAGTCGAGAGGAATTTTAATGCTAAAGAAATTAATAATTCCATTTATAGTATTTATATGTATTCAACTTTCAGCTTTTGAGATCGGAGAAAAATTAACTTTCAATATCAAATACGGTTTTATCAAAGCTGGAGAGGCAACGTTACAGATAAATTCCCACATTTATAGAGATTCAACTGAATGTTACAAAATTGAGTCACTTGCAAAAACGAATTCCTTCTTCGACAATATTTATAAAGTTCGAGATAAGATAGAATCAATTTGGGATAAAAATGAACTTGTTACACGCAGATTTACAAAGAAACTACAGGAAGGGTCATACCGACAATATAGAATTCATTTTTATTATCCGGAACAGAATTTCACGATTTATACAAAGTTCGGACGTAAAACCAAAAAATTCAAAGAGAAGAGAATGGATATCCCAGCCAATACCCAGGATATTCTGAGTGCTCTATATTACCTCAGACTGCAGGAATTTACAGTTGGAGATACACTGACGATCAATGTAACCGCTGATGGCAGGAATTATCCTGCAGATGTGTTAGTTCATAGAATAGAAAAAATGGAAACTATCTTTGGAGATAAGGATTGTTTTGTAGTTGAACCAATTCTAAAAGGTGATGCGATATTTAAACAAACCGGGAAAATTCTCGTCTGGTTAACAGCCGATGAGTATAAAATTCCTGTGAAAATGAGCAGTAAAATTATTTTTGGAAGTTTTAAGGCTATCTTAAAAGATGCAGAAAATATCCCTTACGAAAAAAAGTAGCTACTGGTACGACCTACCTGCTAAGTTCATTGCTCAACACCCAAAAGACAAACGCTCTGAAAGCAGAATGCTTGTGTTAGATAAAGAAAGTGGAAAAGTCGTGCATGAGAAGTTCAGCAACATAATAGATCATCTAAAACCTTCTGATATTCTTGTTGTTAATAATACAAAAGTTATTCCTGCACGTTTGTTTGGAACCAAAATTACCGGTGCAAAAGTTGAAGTGTTCTTATTAGAACAAAAAACAGAAAACCGCTGGGAATGTTTGGTTAAGCCAGGACGTAAATTGCAGATCGGTGCAGAAATTATTTTCAATGAAGAGCTCAAAGCAAAGATAGTTGATCATGCTGATGATGGTGGCAGAATTATTGAATTCTATTGGAAAGGGAATTTCTGGGATATCTTGGAAGATATTGGGAATGTACCACTTCCACCTTATATAAAAAGAGAATCAACCAGCAAGGACAAAAAAACTTATCAGACTGTATATGCCCAAGAGCGTGGTTCAGTTGCAGCACCAACTGCGGGTTTGCATTTCACAAAACCACTTATGCAGCAGATAAGAGATAAGGGAATTGAAATTTTGGAAGTTGTTCTGCATGTCGGCTTGGGAACCTTCCGCCCGGTAAAAACCGATAACATTAAAGACCACACTATGCATAGCGAACATTGTCAGATCTCAAAAGAGGTTGCTTCAAAGATAAACCAGGCAAAGAAGCATAATAGGCGCATTATCGCTGTAGGAACGACCACGACACGTACTCTGGAAAGCTTTGCTAAAAATGGACAGCTTAACAGCGGTTCACATTGGACTAATATATTCCTCTACCCTGGAAAAGATATTCAAATTATAGATGGATTGATCACAAATTTTCATATGCCTGAATCCACCTTAATGATGCTGGTTTCTGCTTTTGCAGGTTATGATAACATTATGAATGCATACAAAATTGCTGTGGATGAAAAATACCGGTTTTTCAGTTACGGTGATGCAATGCTGATATTATGACTTGCCACAAAGACAGAATTAGGAGCTATATGAAAGATTTCAAGCATCCATTATTTGATGAAATACTATTCTTTAAAAACTTAAGAAGTACATCTCTAAAAGCAGAAAGATTGATCAATTCCAATACAGCTCAAGGAAATTTTTTATGTCTGGCAGGAGAACAATCTTCCGGAAAAGGTCGAGGAAAAAATTCATGGGTTTCACCAACCGGAGGATTGTGGTTGACTGCTGCTCTTTATGGATTCAACTTCCAATCTAACATAACAATTTTTACAGGGATCTGCATTCATAAAACTCTATCTGAGCTATTCCCAACAATCTCGGATAAACTTAAGATAAAATGGCCTAATGACATCTATTTGAATGATAAAAAAGTTTGTGGAATTCTTTCCAGCAATCTCAGTAATAAAAAATATCACATCATCGGGATCGGCATAAACACCAACTTGACAAAGCTCGATGAAATTCTGGCTCCAAACGCAACTTCACTGCAAATTGAATTAGATAGATCTGTGGATAATGAAGAAATATTAACTCGAATTTTTGATAATTTTGTATCTGATCTTCCAAGTTTCGTTGAGGGAGAACTGGATGTAAAATATTTCGATCAACATTCATTATTGAAAGGGCTTCACATAGAGTTGGATACAGATTACGATATTTTTAAAGGGAAAGTGAAAGGAATTGATAAAAGGGGTGCTTTACTTATAGAACTCAAATCCGGAATGATACAACCTTTTTATGCTGGAAGCGTTGTTAGCTGGGTAAAATAATAATAGGAGTGACCATGCAAATCCAAATTGATGATAGAATAGTTAAAGTGAGTAATACCAATTTGAATATTGTGCAAATAGCCAAAGAAAATGGGATTATCATACCTGCACCTTGTTTTAATACTAGCAGGGAATTCGGTTGTTGCAACGCCTGTGCAATTGAAATTGATAAAGTTATTCAATATGCCTGTTGTACTAAACCACAGGATGGCATGAAAATAATCTTCAAGCGGGATGATCTGGATACAATAAGACGTGTGAGAATTAAAGAATATGCCTTTAATAAACAACATAATATCAAGAATGATACTTGTTGTTCAGATAGCAGCAGTGGATCGGATTGCGGTTGCAGCTAATTTTATCACTTCCGATATTAATAGTAGGGTTTTTCAATATAGAGACACGAAGACGCAAAGAACACAGGGAGGAAATAAATGGATAATCTGAAGCTTGTAGATATAACTCCGGATAATGTAATGGAGCATGGTTTATTCTGTATAAAAAATGTGAAGAATCTAGAATTTACTTTGAAGAAGAACTGGTTCCTACGAAGTTATAAAGAAGGATTAAGAATTAAAATCCTGTATAATGATGATGACAAACAAATTGGTTACATCGAATATGTCCCAGCTGATTTTGCATGGCGACCAGTTGATGCACTTGGATTTATGTTCATTCAATGTATGTTCATCTATGCTAAAAAGGATAAAGATAAAGGATATGGATCTTTTCTTGTAAAAGCATGTGAAGAAGATGCCAAAAGACAAAACATGAAAGGTGTTTGCACCATGACCAGTGATGGAACTTTTATCACAAACAAGAAATTGTTCATTAAAAATGGTTATATTCAAATAGACAAATTGGAGCGTTATGAGCTTATGGTGAAGAAGTTCGATAATAAGCTTAGTGATCCAAAACTGATCGATTGGACAAAGAATCGAGAAAAATATCAAGGTTGGCATCTGATCTATGCTGATCAATGTCCATGGCATCATAAATCTGTAGAAGCTCTCAAAGAGGTTGCGCAAGAAGCAGGGATAGGTTTGAAAATCAAAAAAATCACTAACTGGCAGGAAGCAAAAAGTGCTCCATCAGGTTTTGGTGTTTTCAGTTTACTACATAATGGAAAACTATTGGAAGATCATTACCTTAGTGCAACACGATTTAAGAATATTTTAAAGAAAGAATTAAAATAAGATATTAACAAAAAGGCAGATCATTGATCTGCCCTTACGCTTTTCCGCTTATACCCTTATTCGCTTACACGCACTAAAATCTTAATCTCAATCCAGCCATAAAATTACGACCGGCTGCAGGCCAGTAATAATTTGCTCCACTCCAGTCTGGTCCACCCCACGGATCATAATAACCCGCAGTTTCATATTCTTCGTCCAGAATGTTATTCGCTTTCAAATTCAATTGCAGATCAGTTTTGCCAAAGAGTTTTGCGATGTTAATGACTGCACCAACATTAATCACTTTGAATGGATCGATGACCCTATCCTTATTTTCTGTATTATCCAAATATTGCTTTCCTACATATTGCATCTGAGCAAAAAGATTGAAATCACCTTTTTTATATTCAAGTTTTCCACTACTTATAACACTTGGGAATCCAGCAATTGTATTTCCGGAAAGGTCACTTGTCTCTCCCCAATTATACATAATAAAATCTTCGAAATAGTTATCACTGTAACTGAAGTTACCGGATAATTCCAAATAAGCAGGTAATTGTGCTTTTGCAGAGAATTCCACACCACGGTGTACAGTTTTGTCAGCATTTCCTCGGATTGGGCTTCCCTCATCATCTGCCCCACCATAAGCTACGATCTCATCAGTAAAATTCATCCAGTATAAATTAGCTTTCAAATCCCAAATCCCAGCGGCATATCCAAATCCCACTTCATAATCCAGCAATTTTTCCTCTTTCACATAAGGATCACTCCAATTGATCTTCTCAATATCTCCATCATCAGTAAATATTGTATCTGACACAGCAAAAAGTGGTGCTACACCAAGATCATCCGGTCCGTCCCAAGTATCATATAACTCACTATCAGTAGGTTCTCTTTGTGAAATCGAGATGTTTCCATAAATATTGAGATTCTCATTTACATTATAATTAACACCAAACCTCGGATTAAAGAAATTGTAATCTACTTCATAGGCATTCAGAAATTCTCCACTGAAGTTTCCTGCTTCCAACTGCTCAAAACTGTAATTTATATGTTGGAAATAAAGGTTTGCCATAATAGATATGTTTTCATAAGGTATAAATATTTCATTTACATATGCAGTTATATATTGTTTCTCTCCAACATAATTGTAATAATCCTGCCCACTATCATAATCGATACCAAGCGTATCGGCACCAATTACTTCCTTGATCTCTCCCCAATGATCACTATCGAACAAACTGAGATAAGTTCCCGCTGTAAAAGTTCCTTTTTCATGATGTAGATTGTATTGTGAAACCCAGCCATAATGATTTTTAGTTACCCATTTATTACGGATAATATCTGCTTCATCATCGTTATCTTCCGCTACCAGACCGTGTTCCCAAAGATTGCGATCATATTTATATTGTTCATAAAATCCATTCCCACGAATGTAGAAAAATGAGTTTTTTATATCAGATCTTTCATTTAGAAAATAACTGTTATGCAATTCAAAATGCGGTTGGGAAAAGTCATCCACATAATTATCATACGTATAAGGATTGTGCTGATGGTTTTCTTCGAGATAACCTTCCCATGAAGCTTCCCATGCTGCGTGTGTAAGTTCATGTCCGGTATAAAAATTAACTTCTGTTATCGATCTCTCACCCATTCTGGATAGATTTGTAAACACAGACCAGAGATCAGAAGCTGAATTATCACGGTACCCATCGGAAGTAATTTTTGAGAAGCGAATATTTGTACTGTAGTTTCCAAACTTTTGATTTGTTTTTATTCCAGCTTTATAAGTGTTATAACTTCCATAAGCAGAGAAAAATTCAATTCTGTTGTCTTTAACAAAAGTAGATGTCTGCATATTTAGTGAACCACCAAAAGTTGATATCCCATAAAGTGAACTTCCTACACCTCGTTGGAACTGTATGTCGGATGTACTCTCTGCAAGATCCGGCATATTAACCCAGTAAACATTATGATCTTCAGGGTCATTAAGAGGAATTCCATTTATCATCACACCAATTCTTTTTTGATCAAAACCACGAATTGTAAGATGTGCATTTCCAACCAGACCACCCGCATCAGAGTAAGCATAAACTCCAGGAACATCTTCCAATAACATTGGAATTTCCTGCCCATAATTATTATGAAGAATCTGTTCATTAGTTATGTTCGTAAAGGTAACCGGTGTTTCACGAGTTTTTGCTTTTGTGGCAGAAACTTTCATTCCTGAAATATTTTGTGGTTTTTTTGTAAGTTGTACATTAAGAACAGAAGCATCAAATGGATTATGCTCCACAACCTTTTTCTCATAACCGATCCGTTCAAAGGTTATCTTAAAAATCGCTGGTTTAAGGAAGTTCATTATATATTGACCTTCCGCATCTGAAGTAGCAGACAAGTTAATACTTTCTACATACACACTAACTCTGTCTATTGGTTCTCCTGTTTGTGAATCAGTAATTTCTCCTGTTAATTGATCAGCATAGGCTAGGCTACTAATGACAATTAATAAAATTGTAATAAAACATACTTTTTTCATTTTAACTCCAATTATTTTTTTTTATTTTAAAACAAAAAACCATAATCCGGAAAGAAACCGAATTATGATTTTATATATTAATTATCAGTTTCCTACGCCGGCATTATCCGGATCAGGTTCAAGGGTATGTTCTCAACCGCTTAGCAAACGCCAAACAGCACCCCATTGATAGAAATTTTATAATGAACTATTTATTGTTTGAATTAAAAATTCACGTTTTTAGTGTCAAAGAATTTCTTGATAAA
>CAZOCS010000005.1:0-53943 GCA_964578365.1 uncultured Candidatus Cloacimonadota bacterium | reverse complement strand
TCTACCAACTGAGCTATAGGCCCCACTAATTAATTTTAAGACTGTAAAAACAAATTTACCCGATTTTATGTCAAGAATTTCCTAAGGCACAAATTATTTTACATTGAAGTTCTCTATAAACTTCTCTAACACGTGGCTTCTGGTTGGATGGCGTAGCTTACGCAGTGCTTTATCTTCTATCTGACGAATTCTTTCTCGGGTAACACTAAATATATTTCCAACTTCTTCCAAAGTTCTGTGATATCCGTCATCAATTCCAAAACGTAATCTTATGACCCTTTCCTCACGTGAAGTTAAAGTTCTTAAGACATCATCAACCTGCTTTTTAAGAAGAGTTCTCTCTGCCATTCTTTCGGGAGAGATCGTAGATTTATCTTCTATGAAATCACCCAGCAAACTATCTTCATCCTCATGACCAATTGGATTATCCAAAGACACAGGTTCTTTCGTTATTGCCAGGATGTTCTTGATCTTTTCAACAGGAAGATCCAGTTCGGTCGCTATTTCTTCCGGATATGGCTCTCTTCCAAGTTTCTGCAGTAATTTCCTGCTTGCTCTTTTAACTTTGTTTATAGATTCGATCATATGAACCGGGATTCTAATAGTTCTTGCTTGATCTGCAATTGCGCGTGTTATTGCCTGTCTTATCCACCAGGTGGCATAAGTACTAAACTTAAATCCCTTACGATAATCATACTTCTCAACCGCACGCATAAGTCCTGTATTACCTTCCTGAATTAGATCAAGGAAATCCAAACCTCTATTATTGTAACGTTTGGCTATGCTAACAACCAGGCGAACATTTGCTTCGATCATATCGTTCTTAGATCTTTCCTTCATTTTCTCGCCACGTTCGATCTCATCCAACAGGTCAATCATTTCATCAGCTGTCATACGTGTTTCAAGCTCCACACGGCGTATCTTTCTTCTGGCATTTTTGATCTTACGCAACGTTTCAATAAACACATCTGGTTCTATTTTGGTTTCTTCAAAAACTAGTTTATAATCTTCTTCAGATTTATTCGCTTTTCTGCCGTAAGTACAAATTTCATCTAAGGAATACTTTCTGATCTTAGAAAGATGCGTAATACTTTTTTGACTGTCTTTAATTCTATCTACAAGACTTCGAATACGATAAACCATTCTTTTGAGAAGTTTCTCATTGTATTTTAAATTTCCAAATATATCTATAAGTTTAATTCTCTGAGTATCGATCAGCTCCTGATCTAAAAGGTGTTCATCTTCATCAATGTCGCTGCTGTCTATCATTTCACCAATTTTTTCAAATATTGCTTTGGTTTCTCTAATAACTTGTTCAAACTCATTAACGAGGTTTGCTTCCTGAGATTTATCCATCCAGGTTCCATATTCGATCTTGAATATTTGATCTATTTTAACCCTTTTCTCACGATAACGATGAATAAAATTTTCCATCTCACGAAGAGTACTACCACTTTTAAAGATATTTTTATTAATATGTTGTTGTCCACTCTCGATCTTCTTGGCAATCCTTACTTCTCCCTCTCTATCCAGAAGTGGTACACGTCCCATTTCTCCCAGATACATTCTAACAGGATCATCATAGTATTTCCGATTGCGGAACTTTTTTGTCGCTCTTGTTTTCTTAAGAGAGATCTTCTTTTTTGTAACTCTCTTCTGAGTTTCATCAATGAGCTCAATTCCCTCTTCTACAAGATCTGAGATGATCTGTTCGATCTTATCAAGAAAGATCGGGTTATTGGGCAGGACAACATTTATCTGCTTGAAGGTAAGCAGGTTATTATTTTTCCTACCCGTTTGAATCAGCTTCTTAATACACTCGTTATAACTAAGCATTTAGTCTCCTTAGTACAAAGTTTTTCTAACCACTTTTTTATTTATTTTTAATATCTCTTTTTTTAATTCACTCTTTTTTGCAAACAATTCCATATTGGATGGATCATTGATAATTTTTTCATTTATTGCTCTCAATTCCAGATGATACTTCCTTGTTTTAAGAGCAATGATCGCTTCTTCAATTGTTTGTGCTGGAAGGTCCGACATAGAAAGTTCTGTAAGCAAATTCCTAATATCTTCTTCAGCTATCTTGCTTAATAAAGCAGGAATATTACCCATATCTTCTATATGCTCCGAAATTATTTTAAATATTTTTCTATACTTTCCAGTTAAAAAGTAACTCAAATCTATCTCTTGCGCAACATTTTTATATAATGATTGATTATTAATAATAAGTAATATAATGTCTCGTTCTTCTGTAAAATGTTCTATTTGGGAAAGTTCTGTATCTTCTGTCTCTTTTTTAAATGATCTTCTTTTTTTTCTTATCTTGGAAGATACAGCATGACTAGACAATCCAAATGTCTCTGCAATATCCTGAATTAGCAGCTCTTGAGCAACTTCATCTTCAATCTCGTTAAGAATATCAAACAGAACAGAAAGTTTGCCTTTTTTATCAACACCAATAACTTCATCGTCTTTTAGAAACTCAGTTATTGGTTTTGCCTTATTTATCATTTCCTGCATACTTTTTGCACCGTGATTTCTGATATAGCTATCAGGATCATCAGTCTTTGGAAGACCTACAATTTTAATATTATGTCCTTTACCCAAGATCTTTCCAGCAGCGCGAACAGCAGCTTTTCTACCGGAACTGTCTCCATCGTATAACATATAAATATTTTCAGAGAATCTACTTAAAACACTAATTTGTGAATCGGTTAGAGATGTACCCAGAGAAGCCACGGAATTTGTGAAACCATTTTCATATAATCTTAAAAAATCAGTATATCCTTCACATATCAGAGCATGATCTTTTTTGGAAATTGTATATTTGGTATCAAAGAGACCATATAGTTCATTACCCTTTGTGTAAATATCTGTTGTGGGTGAATTTACATATTTTCCACCAGATTGGCTTTCATGTAGTTTTCTTCCACCAAAAGCCACCACTTTACCGGCAGATGAATGGATCGGGAACATTATCCTCTCACGAAACAGATCATTATTCTTGGAAGTGAACAAACCCGTTGTTGCCAGGATCTTTTCATTAACATCATTTTTAAGCAAATAGTTGCGCAATCCGCCATAAGAGTTTAATGCAAATCCCAGTTTAAATTTCTTAATAGTTTCGTCTTTAATATCTCTTTCTGCCAGATATTCTAAGGCACCACTTCCATGCTCTATTAAGTTTTTATAGTAGTATCCGGTGGTAAGTTCATATATCTTGAAGATCAAGTCACGCTTTGAATCTTTACCCTTGCTTCGTGATGTCTGCTGTAAAGTTATACCTGCACGTGCTGCAAGTTTTCTCAGAGCTTCTGGAAATGATATCTTCTCGAATTCCTGTACATAGGTAATTACATTCCCACCCTTGCCGCAGCCAAAGCATTTGTAGATCTGTTTTTTGGGGCTAACGATAAAGGAGGCGGTTTTTTCATCATGGAAAGGGCAACGAGCCTTGAAATTACTGCCAGTTTTTTTTAGAGGAATATAGCTGCTGATAACATCAACGATATCATTTCTTTCAATAATTTCATCAATAACATGTTGATCCATTATTCATCTCCCCTATTCCTTGATCTTAACAACGGTGACACCACTTCCACCTGCCTCGGGTGGAGGTGAGAAAAATTCATCGGTATTTTTATTTGTTCGCAGATAATTTCTAACTTTTGTTCGCAAAGCTCCAGTTCCTTTTCCGTGTACGATACGAATCATAAGGAGTCCACTTACAACAGCATTATCAATAAAAGTTTCGATTTGCGGTAAAGCCTCTTCAAATCGAAGTCCTATAATCTTTAATTCCATTTTTGCTTCACTTTTGGGAACATTGATATGCTTTTTAATATTTGATCTTTTTACTTTTTTTTCTGTAATTAAATATAGTCGATCCATAGTAGTATTAAGGAATATCCCGTCCATATCAACCTTGATCTTCTTTCCGGAGATCTCTACTATTTCACCTTCCATCTCCAACTCTTTGAGCCAAACCTTCATCCCGATCGTTGGTTCACTTACAGATTCATGAGAAATTTCCGAAAGTTTTTCTTCTTCTTCACTCAGATTGCGATTAAGCTGAGTGACTTTTTTTTAAAGATCTTTCAAATTTATCTTTTTTTCTCTTTTTTTTGTTGGATTGTTTAATATCCTTAATTTCCATGTTCAGCTCTTTTTGCATGGAAGTAAGAAATTCACGGGCTTCTCGCAAAGATCTTTTTTTTATCTCTTTTTTTTTCCTTCTCCAGAGATTCTATTTGTTCTTGATGTTCGAAGATCTTCTTATTCAAAAGTGCCGTTTTCAATTCAAATTGGTATAATTGACGTGACAGAGATTTTTTCTCTTCCGACATTTTCTTTATCAGTTCGGTTAATTCTACATTCTGTTTACCGGTTAAATTCTTTGCCCGTTCTATAAGATCTTTTTTGTAAACCAAGCCGTGATGCAACTTCTATAGCAAAACTATTTCCGGGTAATCCCAGTTTAAACTGATAAGTTGGTTTGTGTTTATCAGGATCAAATTGCATTGCTGCATTTATGCATTTTTCATGTTTCTCGGCAAAAACCTTAAGTGATGTATAATGTGTGCTGATCACTCCTACTGCACCGTTTTCTGCCAAATTTTCTAGAATTGACTGAGCCAAAGCTGAACCCTGTTCCGGATCTGTTGCTGCACCTATCTCATCTATCAGTACCAGTATTTTTGAATTTGTATTTTCTGTCATTTCCCGAATATTTTTAATATGGGAAGAAAATGTACTTAACGCATTTTCTAGAGACTGACTATCTCCAATATCCGCAAAAACAGAATCGAATGTTCCAATAACACTGTGAGGATCTGCCGTGATCGGCAAGCCGGATTTTGCCATTAATGTAAGTAAGCCAACAGTTTTTAGTGTAACTGTTTTTCCACCGGTGTTCGGACCTGAAACCAGCAATAGATTAAAATCATATCCTAATTCCAGATCAAAAGGGATCACATCTTCAAATTCTTCAAAAGTAAGTATTAGAAGCGGATGTCTGGCATTCTTCAATTTAATTTGTGCTTTATCTGAAAGTACCGGTTTTTCTGCTTTGAGTCTATTTGCAAATCTTGCAGATGCAAAGAAGAAATCGAGTTCTTGCAGATATTTGATTTCTTTTAATAACGTGTCTTTATGATCAAGGATCATTTCGGTATATTCTTTAAATATTCGGAAGATCTCATGTTTTTCTTCACTGGATACAAGTTCAAGATCATTATTCAATCCAACAATCTCTTGAGGTTCCATATAAATTGAAGATTTGCTTGAAGACCGCCCGTGCACTATCCCCGGAACAAATGATGTTGCTCCCTCTTTTATGGGAATTACATATCTACCGTCACGTTGAGTAACAATACTATCGTGCAAAAATTTGCTGGCAGAAAGCGATTCAACTTTTTTATTAATTGTGGAAACCAGGTTTTTTCTTACTTGTTTCTTTTTTCTACGGATCGATGCCAGGGTAGTTGATGCATTGTCTTTAACTTCACCATCACTTTCAAATATCTGGTTAAACCTTACCTCAATATCATCAAGCAAAATGATCCTGTTAACAAATTTCAAATACTGCGGATGATCATTTAATTCTTCGGTACTCTTTGAAATTCTATTTGCGGTTGAAACATTAAAATATATCTTTTGAAATTCTTCAAAATTATAAGTTTGATGCTTTTGTTTTGAAATGATCTCTTCAATATCAGAGATATTTTCAAAATTATGCAAGATGCCTTTTCTTAATAGGATCTGGATTTCTGATGTAAGTTCAAGTTTATAAGTAATATCTGCAATTGTGTGCATCGGTTGCAGATCTAATGCCATTTTACTTCCAAGTTTGGAATGACATTCCTGTGCAAGAAATTCCTTAATTTTAGTGTATTCGAGCTGCTTATGTGAATTCATTTATTTGGGCATCTTCTCATTGATCAGTTCTTCAATTTTTTCTGTACTCTTATCTATCTTCTTTCCAGCATTCTGCATTTTTTCTTTTAACCCAGGATATTTCAACTCAATTCTATCGGTAACGTTACGAATATTAACAACTATTTTTGAAGGAGATGTGAAATCACGGATCTGTTCTTCAAATGGTAGTAAATTGAGTAATAGAAGAAGAATAGCAATTATCAGTGCACCGTTAAAAACACCAAATAGTGCACCTAGGATTCTATCTAACCATTTCAAATTAAGAAAATCAATGATCATTTGTAATATTTTTATGGTGATTTTAGCTATAATTATTATAGCCAGAGTTATTAGAATATAAGAACATATAATGGCTAATATCTCACTAAAACCCAGCCTTATGATGAGCATACCTTTAAAAATATGGCCGGTCTTGGCAATTAATAAAACAATAACACCTAAACTTAAAAGACTAATAATACTTTGGATAAAACCTTTCATTAATCCGTGAAAAAGCAGAACTAAAAGAAAGATCCCGAGGATAATATCAAGAATATTCATTTTCCATCCTTTGTTTAATATCTAACAATTTTTAGAGAAAAAAGGGGAGATAAGTAATCTCCCCCACAAATTATTCGAACTTTATTGATTATTGATCAGCTTTGCAATTCTCTTCTTACAATTGCGCTTAAGCTTTTCCCATCTACATTGCTGCCGAGTTTCTCTTTGAGATATTTCATAACACTTCCCATATCCTTCATAGACTCAGCATTAAGATGAATAAGAGCTTCACTGACTTCTTTTTCTAATTCAGCTTCAGAGATTTCTTCCGGTAAATAAACTTTGATGATATCAATCTCTCTATTTTCGATCTCTGCAAGTTCGGGACGTCCACCCTGAATATAAAGTTCAGCTGCCTGCTGGCGTTGCTTTACCTGAATTTTTAATACAGATATAATTTCATCATCAGATAACTCTTTTTTATTTTCAAGCTTCTGATATTGAACCGCAGATTTCAATGCACGAAGAACTTTAAGCATCTCTTTGTCTTTCTCCTGCATCGCTTTTTTTAGATCAATATTAATTCGTGTGAGCATATTTTTTATGAAAAACGTCTCTGTTTTCTAAGACGCTTCATAGCCTTTCTTACTTGATCATTTTTTTCTTTTTTGCGAACTACACTTGGCTTTTCGTAATATTTATTTTTCTTAACATCTGATAAAAGACCAGCTCTTTCGCAAGATTTTTTGAACCTTCTAAGCAGTACTTGAAAAGATTCACCACTTTTAGCAATAACTTTTGGCAAAGAAATCACCTCCCTTTTATTTATGTGAAATTCAAAATTCTGAGTATTGCTTATCCTGTCAAGCCTAAATATATTGATATTAATAATTTATATATATAATCGCACAATAGTCCATACCCCCAGCAATTTATGGCTTTTGGGAAGTACTTTTAACCTACTTAATTTATTGATTCCCAAAAAAAAGCTTGAATAAATATCATAGATTTTAGTTATTGCACAAACTTAAAAAAATATATGAAATATATTTGGAGGAAGTAGAATGTTAGAAGGACTTAGAAAACACGGATCATGGATAGTAATTATAATAGCTGCAGTTTTTATTCTCTCAATGGCCATTGGAGGAATTAGCAGCATCTTTATAAAAAAACCATTTGTTGGAAGTATTGCAGGAGAAAAGATCTATCCGAATGACTTTAGCAATTATTTGCAAAATGCCTATGCAGGTTACGCTCAACAAAATCCTGATGAGGAAATTGATGAACAAACCGCAAAACAGTTGAATGATCAAACCTGGAATCAGCTTGTTCAACAAGTACTATTAGATAAATCCTTAAAAAAACGTCGTATTAAAATTACTGATGAGGATGTTATCGAAGGATTAAAAAATCCATCAGAAGAGTTCACACAAATCCCTCAATTTCAAACAGATGGAGTATTTGATTATTCAAAATATGAAACTATGCTCATGGAAAATCCTGAATTTGCAAATTATGCAGAGGGTAGAGTAAGGGGAACTCTTCCGTATGAAAAACTTTTTGAAGATGTAAAATCTGAAGTGACAGTTACAAATGAGGAAGTTGAACAACAATACATTAATGATAATAATCTTGCTGATGCTGATATTATATTCTTCAATCCGAATAAGATCAAGGATGTTGAAGTAACAGATGAAGACCTGCAAACATATTTCGATGAGAATAAAGAAGAATTCAAAAAAGATCCTGCCAGAAAACTTAAATTTGTTGCAGTTGATCTTGAGCCGAGTGAAGCTGATAAAAAACTTGTGAAAACAAAAGTTGATTCGATATACAATCTTGCTGTTAGTGGTGAAAATTTTGCTGAACTTGCAAAAAAATATTCTGAGGGTCCATCTGCGCCTATGGGTGGCGATCTGGGCTCTTTTGCTAGAGGCAGAATGGTTCCTGCTTTTGAAGACGCCGCATTCCAATTGAATATAGGTGAGATCAGTGAACCTGTTCAAACTAGATTCGGCTGGCATATTATTAAGCTTTTTGGCAAAAAAATAAAAGACGGAGTCGAAGAGATCCAAGCAAGCCATATACTTCTCAAAGAAGAAGCTTCTGAAGCAACAAAAGAGAATTTAGTAGTATTAGCAAATGACCTTTATGAAAGTGCAAAGGATTTAGGTTTAGAGAAAGCTGCCGAAGAACTCGCTTATGAGATCCAAGAGACAAAAAAAATATATGATTCATCACAATATATTGTTGGTATAGGAAAAAATGAAGAAGTTGTTAATTTTACTTTTGACAACAAAATCGGCAAAATTCACGAACCAATACTTAAGGACGATGGAAATTATGTTATTTGCGAAGTCTCATTTATTATCGGAGAGCATTACCAAGAATTTGATGAAGTTAAGCGACAAATTGAGAACACTGTTAAAACTGAAAAGAAAATAGAGATTGCACGAACTAATGCTGTTGAATTTGCAAACAAATATGATTCTTCAGAATACATGAAAAAAGCTGAAGTAGAAGAATATGATATTGTTGAAGCATTGAACGTGAGATTGGATAACACATTTAAAATTATCGGAAAAGATGAAGTTCTAAATGAAGCTATTCTTGCAAAAGAAGCCGGAGAAATTACCGAAGTTATCAATGGTGATAGAGCTTCCTATATTGCTTTGATAAAAGTTCGAACTCAACCCGATATGAACAACTTCGAAAAAGACCAGGACAAACTAATGGAAGAAGCTCAATCAAAAGCAGAAAATGATCACTTGAATGAATGGTTTGAGAAGTTAAAAGAAGATGCAGAAATTATTGATAATAGAAGTGAGTTCTATAATTAGAATTTACTGAAGTTATTGCCCGTAGAATATAGCCGGAAAATATTATTTTCCGGCTATTTATTATTTATCCAAATTAAAGCTGTGAGGTAACAGCTCTTTTATATTTGTCTCAAGTTCATCCGTTAAAGAAACAACCGTGATCTTAAGATCGGAAGAAAATTCTGATATCACCTGACGGCAAGCTCCACAAGGATAAAATAATTCATTAGTATTAGAAAATATAACCAGCTCGGCAAACTTTGTTTCACCCTCGGAAACAGCTTTAAAAATAGCTGTTCTTTCGGCGCAATTTGTTAAGCCATAAGATGAATTCTCAACATTGCATCCTGTGAAGATCTTTCCTGATCCTGTTAGAAGTGCTGCTCCGACTTGAAATCCTGAATACGGAACATAAGCATTCTTTGATACTTTTTTTGCAGCTTCAATTAATTTCTGTTTCATAGTTTTCTCCTTGCTCAAATATCAAAATCGGCTTTTTGCTTAAGTATTGTAAAGTGATTTTTCTAAAACAAATTAAAATAATAACAAATATTTTGACATTTATGGTTACAATTTTATTTATCTTTTTATTGAAAATGGAGGGAATCTTGGAGAAAATCTTTAATCCCAGAATAAAAATATGTTGCATCAGCAGTTTAGATGAAGCAAAAATGGCTATAAAATTGGGTGCATCAGCATTGGGTCTTGTTTCGGAAATGCCTAGTGGTCCGGGCGTGATCTCAATGGAAACTATCAAGCTGATCGCAGCATCTGTTCCACCACCTATTGCTACATTTCTATTAACCTCCAAACAAGACATAAATGAAATAATTAAGCAACACGAATATTGTCGAACTAACACAATACAGATCTGTGATAATTTAAGGGTCGGCACACATAAAGAATTAAAAGATGCATTACCTGGAATTGCTATTGTGCAGGTGATTCATGTTAGTGGAGAAGAAAGTATCGCAGATGTATTGGCTGTTCAAAATGATGTTGATGCAATTCTACTTGATTCTGGAGATCAATCTAAACAGATTAAAGAACTGGGTGGAACAGGAAGAACTCACAACTGGGAAATAAGCTGTATAATAAGAGAAAAGTTAGATATTCCAATTTTTCTTGCAGGTGGAATAAACCCTGCTAATATTGCTGAAGCAATAAACCAGGTTCACCCTTTTGGAATAGATCTTTGCAGTGGTGTGAGAACTGATGGTAAACTTGATAAGATCAAATTATCGAAGCTATTTAACAACATTAAAAGGAGTTAGTAATGAAATACATAGGTGCACATGTAAGTGCTGCAGGAGGTGTGGAAAATGCACCTTCTAACGCTAAAGCGATAGGGGCAAAAGCATTTGCCCTTTTTACAAAAAACCAAAGACAGTGGTTTTCTAAACCATTAACCGATGAAAATATCAAGTTGTTCAAAGAAAATTGTGAGAAAGAAGGTTTTTTACCTGAACACATCTTGCCGCACGACAGTTATCTCATAAATCTCGGTCATCCGGAAAATGAAAAACTTATCAAATCTCAAAAAGCATTTTTAGATGAACTACAAAGGTGCGAGCAACTAGGGCTGAAATATTTGAATTTCCATCCTGGAACTCATCTTGGACAATACTCGGAGGACGAATGTTTGAAAACGATCTCTGATTCTATTAACTGGGCTCTTGCAGAAACTGAGTTCGTAACTGCTGTTATAGAAAACACTGCAGGACAAGGCAACAATGTTGGCTATAAATTTGAACATTTAGCTAAGATAATTGATAAAATTAAAGATAAATCTAGGATTGGTGTTTGTATCGACACATGCCATGCATATACATCTGGGTATGATCTGCGAGATGAAGAAGCTTTTAACAAAACTTTTCAGCAATTTGAAAAACTGATAGGATTCCAATATTTAAAGGGAATGCATATAAATGACAGCAAGAAAGAGCTGGCAACACGGGTTGATCGGCACGAAAGTATAGGGAAAGGATTTATTGGATTGGATGCATTTAAGTTCTTGATGAATGATAGCAGATTCGATGATATCCCTCTTATTTTGGAAACGCCAAATTCTGAGATCTGGGCAGATGAGATTAAATTACTTTATAGTTTAGAAAATAAATAAATATTAATTTTGTCATCCTGAGTTTGGCTTCAGCCAAGTATAGAAGGATAGGCAATAATACAAGTTACATACTTAACACTTCGATACGTCGCTCTGCTCCTACTCAGTGTGACAGGGATGTTTGGCATTTATGCTTTTGGTCAGTGTAAGTCAGGTTGCCTTTCCGAAGTATTATGAAGAAAGGTGGCTATCTATTCAAATATTGCTTCCACAAATTCATTAACATCAAAATCACGAAGATCGTTGTAGCTTTCTCCAACTCCGATAAGTTTAACTGGAATATCGAGCTGATGTTTTATTCCAATTACGATCCCACCTTTTGCAGTTCCATCCAACTTTGTAAGAACAAGACCAGATAATTCAGTTGCTTTGTTGAATAATTCAGCCTGCATAATTGCGTTCTGTCCGGTAGTTGCATCCACCACCAGCAATGTTTCATGCGGAGCATCAGGAACTATTTTTTTAATTGTTCTTTTTATCTTAGAAAGTTCGTTCATCAAGTTAACTTTTGTGTGCTGCCTGCCGGCTGTATCTATGAGTACAACATCATATTTTTTGTTCACAGCTTTCATCATTCCGTCATACACAACCGAAGATGGATCACTTCCTTCTTGTTGTCTCATAATATCGGCACCTGTTCTCTCTGCCCAGATAGCCAGCTGATCTATCGCAGCAGCTCGGAATGTATCACCAGCAACCATAAGCACGCTTTTCCCGCTTTTTGTGAAACGCTTTGCTAATTTTGCAATTGTTGTGGTTTTTCCAACACCATTCACACCCGTAAAAAGAGCAACAAATGGTTTTATATTTTTATATTGCAGATGGTCAGTTTCTCTACCGTAATCCTTCAGCAATAATTCGCGGATTATCTCTTCCAGATGTTTTTGAATTTCACTTGCTGCAGTGATCTTTTGAAGTTTGATCTCTTCTTTTAAACTTTCAATAATATCACCACTTGCCTGCACGCCAACATCGGCCTGCAATAGCATCTCTTCCAGATCATCCATCAGCTCATCATCTACTTTACCACGTAGATTAACTATTTCAGCTAACTTACCCAATAAACCATTTTTTGTTTTTGCAAGTTTATCTTTTAAACTATCCTGCTTGGCATCTACCTCAATGTTTACGGTTTTCTTCTTCTTTATGAGTATTACAATAATTACTGCACAGATTATTATAAAAAAAGCTGCTGCAAAATATATGATCAAATTTGTATCCATTATATTCCCCAAACTAATTTAGGACTCATAATAAAAAAGGCAGACACGTATAATGTCTGCCAAATTTATATATTAATAATTATTTTTTTTTAGTTTTTTCAGCATTGAAATATGCAGAGATTCTGGCTTTTCTTCTGGAAGCTGTTCTTTTGTGAATGACATGATTCTTTGCTGCTTTATCCAATTGTGAATATACTTCATGTAAAAGAGCTTCTTTCTCTTCGATAGAAATATCACTCCTCATTTTCTTGGATAGTGTATTGATCGTCATTTTAACATAATGATTACGAGCTGAACGCTTTTTCTCTTGTCTAAGTCTTTTTTCGCAAGATACATGATTCGGCATTTATTCCTCCATCTTTATAATTTTCGAAGTCAGAAAAAGTTAGCGGTATTTTCTGTCAAAATATTTATTATAATTTTTTATTCTGATTCTCTTATTGCATTTGATCATATTTCATTTTAAAATCTCGAATACCAATAAAAACTGAATCAATAAGTTTTTCCTGATATGAGCTACTTATCAATTTTTTCTCTTCTTCTTTGTTAGAAATAAATCCAAGTTCAAGTAGTACGGAAGGCATAAAAGCACCTCGCAACACATAGAAATTTGCCTGTTTCACACCACGGTCATACGCTTCTGTTGCACTCACTAGCGCAGTTTGAAGATTTGCTCCCAGATTATAGCTCTCTTCCAAATGCTCGCTCTGAGCCATATCGGCTAAAATAAAGGCAAGGTCATCATATTTTCTCACTGCCTCTTGCCCTCCTTCATATTCATACACAACCTGGTTTTCCATTGCCTCTACTGCTCTGGCTTCATCTGTTTTGGCAGTAGATAAATAATAAACTTCAATTCCATCAATTTTAGTGTTTCGGTGAGCATTACAATGAATTGAGATAAACAGATCTGCATTATTTTCATTAGCAAATTTTGTACGTTGCTGCAAAGAAACAAATTCATCCTTATCGCGCGATAAAAGTACAATCACGTCCAATTGCTGCTCTAATTTTTTCTTTAATTCTAAGGCAAGTTCCAATACAACTTCTTTTTCAAAATGTTTTTTGGAATATCCCACAGCTCCTGGATCTTTTCCACCATGCCCGGGATCAAGTACTATCCGTTTGATAGAATTATCTGTTGGAGCCTTTGCAATAAGTTTATTCTTTTGCCATGAAATCAGATTACCGAATATCTGCGGCAAAAGATCTGTAAGAAATATCACCGGTAAAAAAAACTTCCCATCCTGCTGAATAATGTTATGCGTCATATTAAAATAATCTGATCCATACTGCAAATAGGAGGAATCCATTAAAAATATCAATTGCTCACCATAGATATTCACATTCAATCTTTGATCTAACAGATCATCTGAGATATTGGCTTTAAAAGTTTTATTCAATTCAAAAACATTAAAATATTCGGTACTGTCAATTTCGATGGTTCTTATAACTTCCGGTGTTAATGAAGATTTATATTCCACTGTTATATCTGCACATAATAAACTAACAGTAACCAATAAAACAAATAAAAATATTTTTTTCAATAATCCTCCAATTATTATCCTCTGGGTGGAAACCTGCGGAAATATTTTACGATCCTATCAAATTGTGCAGGATACTTTGAACCAGATTTGCAAATCCTTAAATAATCTAGATAGCTCAAAACAGAAGCAAGCCAAAACATGCTTATAGAAATAATAAATACGATTTTTACACCAAAATACTTTAAAACAAGAAATCCCAGGAAAGGAACAACCAATGCTCGTAATCCGGTAAGCGTAACGTGAACACTCTGATACATAGAAACATCATCATCCCCTGCAAAAAAAATGGAGCTCATATTCCAGGAAATTACAATGCCAGACATACCGATTCCAAAAATGAGATAAGCAAAATATACAACATAATTTTCTATCCCGGAACCAATAAGATAACTGGATAATAATAGGATCAGTGGATAACAACCTAAAGTGAAGAAGGCAAGGAAAGTGAAGAATGACGGGTTTTTCTTATCATGAACTCTGCCGGCAATTGGAGAGAGTAATAGAATTCCCAACTGAGATATTATTCCTTTTGCCATAAAGGTCTGTGAATAATCCATTCTAAGATATTCTACTAGAAACTTGGGTATTGCAGGAAGTATTATCATGAAACCAATACCGTAGATGAAAAAATTCCTTTGGAAGATAGCAAAATCTTTGTTTTTCTTTAAAATATTTACGGTACTCATTATAGGTGTTATAAATAATTGCCTAAGTTTTAATTTGGCAGCATTGTATTTTTTTTTCTCTATTTTTATCACTGCCATTAAAAGAGAACTTATGCAGCCCATTAAGCCGGCAACTGCGAAAATGTAACGGAACCAGTCTTCATTAATATCCATTAATTTTCCGGCAGAATAACTGAAGATTATTGCTATCAACGTAATCAGACTGGCAGTATATCCAAATAAAACACCCCTGTTCTCAGCAGAAATATTGTTTCTATATATCGAGTTTTGGGCTGGGCTTAAAAGTGAGTTAAAAGAAAATACAAATATCATAATGATCAAATAGGAATAATAGCTGTGCGTCCACAACATGAAGATAAGAACAAGCCTACCAATGAATGCTGTTAAAATAAAGAATTTAGAAATACTTTTGGAGCGTTCAAGTGCTTTACCCCACCAGATAGAGAACAAATTTGAGAGCGGCCATAACATTACCAGAATTGTGATCTGCCAGTCTAAGGCCAACAAAGCCTTTTTAGCGACCACGTCCTGTATATTGAACGTACCAAAAACAAAGCCATTGAAGAAAGATGCCAGCATTAAAAGCCAAAAAGTTCTCTTCTCAATGTATCCTAATTTCATTTCTAATCCCTAATATAATAATTGTTTGCAAATTCATTAAGCTAAGATTTTTTGTCTACATATAATATTAATCTTTCGGAAGGATTATTGCTGTTATCATCCTGATGAGTCTTTCGCATTACTCTCTTGAGGAAGGATCTATCTTGAGCAGGATTTTATTCTTGCTCAAGCTTTGCAAGGGGCTAGTTCAGCATACAAAACTTGAACAAACCAAACATTTGTCATTCCCACTGGAACGAAATTCCAGAAGATACCGTTTGACACATAATCTTACATTTTTTTTCTAACTTCAAATAATAATTAAATAGGAGAATAGATGGAAAACAAAGTATTAGCAACAGTAGATGGTGTTCAAATTACACAAACACAAGTAGATAATTTTATAAAAAGATTAGATCCTCAACAAGCAATGCAATATCAAAATGAGGAAGGTAAAAAACTTATCTTGCAGGAACTTATTAATCAAACTCTTTTCTTAGCAGATGCAAAAGTAAGCAAACTTGAAGAGACAAATGAGTTCAAAAGTGAGATTTCAAAAATGAAAGATATGATCCTTACTCAATTAAACGTAAACAATCTTATGGAATCGGTAAAAGTAAATGAGACAGAAATAAAAGCGCATTTTGAGACAAATAAGACAAAATTTTCAGCTCCTGAGCAAACAGACACAAGTCATATTTTAGTTGATACTGAAGAAGAATGCAAAGAGATTCATAACAAAATAATTAATCAAGAGATTACATTTGAAGATGCTGCAAAAGCTCATTCAAAATGTCCTTCAAAAGAGAAAGGTGGAAATTTAGGATCATATCCAAAAGGGCAAATGGTTCCTGAATATGAAGCTGTTGCATTTAGCATGAAAAAAGATGAGATCTCTGAACCTGTAAAAACACAATTTGGGTATCATATTATAAGGTTAAACGAAAAACAAGAATCTGCTGAAGCAAAATTTAAAGATGTGAAAGAACAAGCTTCAAAAGACCTTCTTGGTGCTAAACAACGAGAAGAATACATGAATAAAGTTAATGATATGCGTAAAACTTTCAAAGTTGAAATAGTATAATTACTAATTTATTTTTCAATAATTTCATTAAATAAGTTTTGCAAAGTTTTAATATAATGTAGCACGTTTGTTTTTGAACGTGCTATTTTTTTGTTAAAATAGAAAATAGTTTTTCATCCAGAAAACCAATTTATTAATTACAAAAACATTAAAAAATTAAGCTTAAATGAACATAAAAAAAAATACTTGCTATTAATATAAAAGTTTAAAATTTGGTATAAAAATTATTATTATTGGTATTATTTAAAATAAAGGGAGAGAATATGGGTTTCAAAACATTTCCAGGTGGAATTCACCCGCACGATAATAAAGCTTTTTCTAAAGATAAGAAAATAGAAGAAATGCCGATACCACAAAAAATTGTTATTCCTCTTTCACAACATATTGGAGCTCTATCAAAGCCAATTGTTAAGGTTGGTGATGAGGTTCTTGCGGGTCAAAAAATAGCAGAAGCAGGTGGCTTTGTTTCCATTCCAATGCATTCATCTATCTGTGGTAAGGTTACTAAGATTGATAAATTCAACCATCCTACAGGTGCATTAGTGCAAGGTATAGAGATCACCGGTAATGGTGAAGATAAGTGGATCGAGCTTATTGACGATAGCAATTTTATGGAACTTGCTGCTAAAGATATGAAGGACAGAATTGCTGATGCCGGTGTTTGCGGAATGGGTGGTGCAGGCTTTCCTACTCATGTAAAACTCTCACCTCCCGAAGGAAAAACAATAGATACTATAATTCTAAATGGTGTTGAATGTGAACCATATCTCACAGCCGATTACAGAATAATGTTGGAACAGGCAGATGACATACTTATAGGTCTTAAAATACTTATGAAGATCGTTGATGCAAAAAATGGTATTGTTGGAATCGAGGCAAATAAACCAGATGTTATCAAACTTTTTAAAAACCTTTTGAAAGATGATAAAAATATCAAAGTTGTAGGGCTTCATCTCAAGTATCCTCAAGGTGCAGAAAAACAACTCATCTACGCTGCCACAAAACGTAAAGTTCCTAATAAGGGTGGACTCCCCATGGATGTGAATGTTGTTGTTCAAAATGTGGGAACTGCAATCGCTGTTTACGAAGCTGTACGTTATAAAAAACCTCTGGTAGACAGAGTTATTACAGTGAGTGGAAAAATTGTAAAAAATCCAAAGAATATCAAAGCATGCATTGGAACATTCTACTCTGATCTTTTGGAATATTGCAGCGGTACAACTGAAGATATCGGAAAGGTTATTTCCGGGGGCCCTATGATGGGATTCGCTATTCCATCTTTAGAAACACCAATGACCAAAGGAAGTTCGGGTCTGCTTTTATTTGATAAAAAAGAAGCTCACAGAGAAAAAGAAGACGTATGTCTGCGCTGCGGACGCTGTGTAGATATTTGTCCTATGAATCTTGTGCCTAGTCTTATCGCCCATCACGTACGTAATGATGATTGGGATTCTGCAGAAAAATTTGGTGTGTTAGACTGCATGAAATGCGGTAGTTGTGCTTATGTCTGTCCTTCGCATATCAAGCTTATCCAATGGATAGATATTGGAAAGATCAAGGTAAGTGAGAAAAATAGATAGAAGCAGGAATTCGGAATTAGGAATTAGGGATTCGGGATTAAAAAATTATTATGAAAAATTATAAAGAACTAATTGTTTGGCAAAAAGGAATAGAGCTTGCAGTAGAAATTTATCGAATCATTGATTTATTTCCATCGAAAGAGAAGTATGCTCTTGCTAACCAAATACAGCGAACTGTCATTTCTATCTCATCCAATATTGCTGAAGGGTGGGGACGTGGAACAACCAAAGAATATATTTATTTTCTGCGTATCGCACGAGGTTCTTTAATGGAATTGGAAACGCAAATTATAATTGCTTTTAAGCTTAAATACGTTGATCAAAATAATTTAAATAAAGTTTCAGATTTAATTAAAAGTATCGCTATGATGCTAAATAAATTAATATCAAAATTAAAAATGAAATTGGGTTAAGAATAATGGAACGGGAACACAAACCCCGAACCCCGAATTCCTAATCCCAAAATATTGGAGGATATATGAACGATGTTTTTGCTGTTTCTGCAGCACCACATATCAAGCAGAGAATTTCAGTAAATTCTGTTATGTGGCAGGTCGTTTTAGCTCTTATGCCGGCATTGCTGGTAGGAATTTTCTTTTTTGGAATTCAATCTTTATTTCTCACACTTTATGCTGTTGCTGCTGCAGTATTCACAGAGGCATTGATCCAAAAATTCCGTAAGGTACCAATAACAATTGGTGATGGAAGCGCGGTTGTAACCGGCATTCTTATAGCGTTTAATATTAATTCTTCTTCACCCTGGTGGTTGCCTGTCCTTGGAGCTGTTTTTGCAATTGCAGTAGGTAAACAAATATTTGGTGGATTAGGTTTTAATATTTTCAATCCAGCACTTTTGGGTCGTGCATTTATGATGGCTTCATGGCCAACTCTAATGACAGCTGGTTGGAAATTTACAGCGCCAATGAGCAATTTGTTTCAAAGCTCCATAAACGGACTAAGAAATTTACCTTTGAACGTTCCGGATGTTGTAACTTCTGCTACTCCACTTGGAGTTGTAAAAGCATTACGTGACACTACCCAGATTAGCAGTGATATGGCAAACACAGTAATGGATAATCTCACTAGTATGAATACATTACAAGATCTTTTCTGGGGTAATATTGGTGGTGTAATTGGTGAAGTATCTGCTGCTGCACTGCTCATCGGAGCTGCTTTTTTGGCCTGGAAACATATAATTGAATGGAGAATTCCTGTAAGTTATATTGGAACAGTATTCGTACTTATATATATGTTCGGTGGAATAAATGGTATGTTCTCAGCTTCTATAATGCTTCCAATATTCCATATTCTTTCCGGTGGACTTATCCTTGGCGCGTTCTTCATGGCAACCGATATGGTAACTTCTCCTGTTACAAAAAAGGGAAGGCTTTTTTTTGGAATGGGGTGTGGTATTCTTACTGTTGTTATCCGCCTGATCGGTGGATATCCGGAAGGAGTATCTTATTCAATACTACTTATGAATATTGCTGTTCCACTTATAGACAGATATACTGTACCCAAACCTTTTGGAGAAATTAAAAACTAATGAAAGAAATGAACCGCAAAGAAAGGAAAGACGCTATGAAAAGAGAGATTTTATATCACCTACGTGACTTTGCGCACTTAGCGGTAAATATTAAGGAGCATGAATGAAATATTATTTGAAACTAGGTTTTGTATTGTTAATAATTACAGCTATTGCCAGCGGTGTTCTGGCTTATTTGAACACAATTACACAGCCGATAATTGAAGAGAATCAGCGAATTGCACAAGAAAAGGCAAGAAAAGAAGTTCTTCCCTCTGCAATCACTTTTGAAGAAGTTTTCGATGAAGAAGTTCTCGATGAAGAAGTTCTCGATGAAGAAGTTGCTGGTGATCTTATATATCATATTGGAAAAGATGCTGATGGAAATGTAGTAGGCTACACATTTGTAGCTTCACTTTACGGTTACAGTAGTGATGTAAAAACAATGGTCGGAGTTAATACTGATCTGGTTATTGAGAAGATCAAAATAATTTCCCAAGCAGAAACTCCCGGATTGGGAGCTAATTGTGAGAAAGCGGAATTTCAAGAACAATTTAGTGGAAAACAAAAAGTAGAAATGAAAGTTGATAAAGACGGTGGCACCATTGTAAGTTTAACTGGTGCAACAATAACAACTCGTACAATAGCAAATTCAATTAAAACCACTATGGATAAACTAGATATCCCGGCAGAAGAAACTGAAGTGGAGGTAAAATAATGACTTTACTCAAAGAATTCACTAAAGGATTTATTAAAGAAAACCCCGTTTTTGTGATGGCATTAGGACTCTGCCCCACCCTGGCTGTAACTTCTTCGGTTGTGAATGCAATTGGTATGGGACTTGCAGCAACTTTCGTACTGGTTTTCTCTAATATCTTTATATCACTTATAAAAAACTTAATCCCTTCAAAGATCAGAATACCAGCATACATTGTTGTTATTGCATCATTTGTAACGATCGTAGACATGGTTATGCATGCATATCTCCCGGCTATCCATAAAAGTCTGGGATTGTTCATCCCGCTTATAGTTGTGAACTGTATTATTTTGGGAAGAGCAGAAGCTTTTGCCAGCAAGAACAATGTATTTAGATCTATCTTAGATGGCCTGGGTATGGGTTTTGGATTCACTCTTGCCTTAGTTGTAATTGGCGGGATCCGTGAAATATTAGGAGCTGGTCAATTTCTTGGATACAATTTATTTCCCGAAACTTTCCAACCAATGCTTGTAGCCATTTTGGCACCCGGTGCATTTATCGTTATGGGATTGCTGATGGGCTTAATGAATTTAAAGAAGAAGAAATAAATGAAGCATTTAAAAAATGAACCGCAAAGAACGCAAGACGCGAAGAAATGAAATTAATATTCACCCTTTGCGCCTTTGCGAACATAGCGGTAAATAGAAGGAGTATATAAATGGAATTTGTTGGAAAAATACTTTTCATGGCTGTAATGGCCATCTTCGTTCAGAACTTTGTATTGATGAGATTCTTAGGGCTTTGCCCCTACATTGGTGTATCTAAGAAATTGGATTCCGCCTTAGGTATGGGAATGGCTGTTATCTTTGTGATGACGATGGCATCCACATTCACATGGCTCATACATACATATCTTTTAGTTCCGTTACACATTGAATTTCTACAAACAATTGCCTTTATTCTCACAATTGCATCGCTGGTTCAACTTGTAGAAATGGTCATCCAGAAAACAGCCCCAGCACTTTATAAATCTTTGGGTGTTTTCCTCCCGCTTATCACAACTAATTGTGCTGTTCTCGGTGTTGCGATCTTAAATATACAATCTGAATATAATTTTATTTTTGCTATCTTAAATGGATTATTCGCTGGGATAGGTTTCACTCTTGTTCTTATTCTTATGGCAGGAATCAGAGAACGTTTGGAACGAGCAGAATTACCTGTAAGCATGAAGGGAATGCCTATCTCAATGATAGTTGCCGGCAGCATGGCACTTGCTTTCTTGGGCTTTTCCGGTCTCAAATTTTAGGGGGAATTAATGTCGATACTATTATATTCAGTTTTAACATTAGGAGCATTAGGACTTATTTATGGTCTGGGTTTGGCATTTGCCTCAAAGAAATTCCATGTTGAGATTGACCCAAAGATAGAAAAAGTTAATGAAATTTTACCGAGTGTAAATTGTGGTGCTTGCGGATATCCAGGTTGCGCGTCATATGCCGAAGCAGTTGTAGAAAAAGGAGCCGAGATAAATCTCTGTGCTCCTGGTGGAGATGAAGTTATCAAACATATTGCTGAAATTATGGGGATAGAAGCAACCACAACTGATAGAAAAGTTGCCATCATACATTGTCAGAGCGGTGGAAAGGATAATACTAAATTCAAATATAATTATCATGGAATAGAAACCTGTAAAGCTGCCATTCTTGTTTCTGGTGGGCCAAACGCATGTAACTACGGTTGTGTATACCAATATGACTGTGTGAGAGCCTGTAAATTTGATGCAATGCATATCGATGATAATGGAATGATCATTGTTGATAATAATAATTGCACTGGTTGCGGAGCTTGTGCTATTGCCTGCCCCAGAGACCTTATAGAAATGGTTTCAATAAAAAAACGTGTTCATATACTTTGTACTTCTCATGATAAAGGTGCAATATCCCGAAAAGTATGTGGAAATAATACTGCTTGTATAGCCTGTACTTTATGTGTGAAAAAATGTCCAGTTGATGCAATAACAATGGATGACAACCTCGCTATTATAGATTACGATAAATGTATTGTTTGCGGTTTGTGTGCCGATGTGTGCCCCACCTCTGCTATATTTGATCCATTAAAAGAAGTTCGTGCTCAAAAAAAAGCTGCAGCAAAAGCGAAGGCTGAAGCAATGAAAAAGAAAATTGAAGAGCAAAATGCTGAAGAGAACCAGGAAGAAAAATAACATTTTATGATGAGTTTTTTCGAAGATCTAAAAGAGAAGCGTCTTAAAAAGAGGGGACAGAAACTTCTTTCTAAAAATGACTTCGAAAAAGCTTATCTGATTTTTCAAAAAGTAATTCTTTTAAATAATTCTATCGAAAATAAATTTAATCTTGCTATCACACTTCTTTCGTTATCCGAATATTCCAAAGCAGAAAATTACTTAAATGATATTTATAATGAATATCCGGAAAATGAGCTGAATCTGCTTGCACTTGCAGAATGCAATATTATGCAAAAGAAATGGGATGACGCAATAGAGTATTATAAAATGACAGTAAAGCTATTTCCCGGTAAAAAGGCATTCAATAACTACCTTAAAATTGCAGAAGATGTAGTTATCAGAGAAAAATACGTTAAAGCTAAAGAGCTGTTTAGGGAAGCTACGATCGAGCTTAAACAGAAAAATGATGAAAGCGCACTTAATATTCTATTAGAAGCAAATGAATATTTTCCGGAAGATGCAACGATATTAAATAACATTGCCACATTGTATATAATGCTTAAGGATTTCCCTAAAGCATACAGCTATTCAATGAAAGCTTTATCGATAAGACCGGATGACCCTCGATTCCAAAATAATTTAAAAATAGCAAAAAGAAAAATTAAAAGAAAATAAATGCTTTTTCAAAAGTGCTAACATTCAAATTCAATTATTGACAAAAGGAAAAGTGTTTTAAAAATTAGAAAAGTAAAAAATTAAGACTCCGGGAGTATTAATGAGAAGAACATTTATTTTAATATTTTTAGTATTGATAAGTTTATTAAATGCAAATTTCCTTATCGATGTATATCATAAAGATTATGGTGTGATTGACCGTACAGTATTAGTATTTGACACCAAACCAGACTACGAAATCCTCAAACATGAATCGGATCTTCAAATTAACCTGCCTGGATGCCGTAAAGATGTTTCATTACAGGGGATAAGCATAAACAATAGCAAAGTAATTACTGGTTTTGACTACGTAGTATCTGAGAAAAAAGTAACGGTTATGATCAATATTAATACTTCACAATTACTAGTAACCGGAGAAATTTATAATGTGGAAGGAATGGAATTACAGGGAGATGTCTTCAAACTTGTACTGGATATTTTTATTGCTACAGATCCTCAGACCCTTTCCGAACTTACTAGCTATGCCTCTTTCTATGAAAAAACGGGAGAGGTAAAATTAGCAGAAGAATATAAAAATAAGGTTTTAGGAATTCATAACGAGCTTAAAAATCAACAAGAAACTGCAGATACAAAATCTATTCAAGCTACTACTAAAAACGAATCCGTTAAGGTGATCGAGAAAATCAAATCCGTTGTGCAAAATCTTAGTTCTAAACTTGATCTCAAAATTGTAGGTTTTGCTTCGGGTGTTTTGATTCTTTTAGTCATAGTCATTTTTCTAATAGTCAAACTATTCCGCAGGAAAACTTCTGCTTTTGATAAGGATGATGATAGTATACGACCTACAGACGGTTTTGCTGATAGTGCTTATCTAGAAAAAGTAGCTAAAAATCTATCTGCAAAAAATTGGGAAATTGAGGAGATCGCAAAAGAACTGGATCTTCCTTTGGAAAAAGTTCAAAGAATTATTGCACCCGATCTTGAACAAGAATTAGAACATTTATAAATTAATTTGTCGTACAAAAACCATCCGGAAGCAATCGGGTGGTTTTTTTATTTTTTGATGAAGTTATTGAGATCTGATTTGGGAAAAAAATTGACGCTTTTTAAGTTAAACGAATATTCGAGTTTGAAACTAATAAAAAAGGAGGATGAGTTATGAATAAATTTCGTTTTGTTTTAATTTGTATAGTTTTACTTATTTCGATCAATTTTCTTTGGGGTCAGACCGTTGCAAAGTGGCACACTTCTATGGGAGAATTTGAGATTACGCTACGAGAAGACTTGGTTCCAATTACAGTTAATAATTTTGTAGATCTCACAAATTCTAATTTCTATGATGATCTTATCTTTCATCGTGTAATTTCCGATTTTATGATCCAGGATGGCTGTCCTTACGGAACTGGTTATGGTGGACCGGGCTACACTATTCCCGATGAATTTCATCCGGATATTAACTATAATGTAGATCATGTTTTAGGCATGGCAAATGCAGGACCTAATACCGGTGGTTCACAATATTTCATTACAGTAGTGCCTACTCCCTGGTTAAATGGTGCTCATTCAGCCTTTGGTCACATAACACTTGGCTCTGATATAGTAGAAGAGATCAGTGAAGTTCCAACAGATGCAAATAACAAACCTTTAGTAGATGTTGTAATAGACAGCATCAGGATAATGACGCCACAACTTGATGAGTTTCTACCACAGGAGGATACTCTTTATGTTAATGCTGGAGATCCGATTGGTTTTGCTTTGATCTGTAGTGATGAAGGTGTTACTTATTCCTGGTATGTAGATGATGAACTACAGCAAGCCACTGGTTTTTCCTTCGATCTCACTCTCACAGTTAACGACTGGCATGAAGTAAAAGGTGTAGTTTCTAATGAAAATTATGATCTGCCCACAGTATGGTGGGTGTTTATTACTGGTGGAACTGAATTTACCAATGATATTGTAAGCAGCAAAACCGTTTTGTATCAGAATGTTCCAAATCCTTTCAATCCTGAAACTAATATCAAATTTTATTTAAAAGATGCTGGTTCTGTTTCATTAGAAATATTCAATTTAAAAGGACAGCGGGTAAAAACTCTTGTAAACAATGATCTTCTGGCTGGAGAGCATAGCTTTAATTGGAATGGAAAGGATGATTATGGGAATCAAGTTGCATCTGGGGTTTATCTTTATAACTTGAGAACAAAAGATATTTCTGAAAAGAAAAAAGCTATTCTACTGAAATAGGAAAAGGAATGAGAATTGCAATAATTGGTTTTGGAGCCGCTGCTATAGGTTTCATTGAAAAAATAAAAGACAGTAATAATGAAATTCATGTTTTTGAAAAAAGTAAAGACATATATTCTTCCAGTATCTCCGGCATACGTGCAGATGGTAAACTATTTGTTTCTAAAGAAATGGGTGGAGATATTGAAGTAGATATTGCACTTCAAGAAAAACTGGTTGAATATTATATCAGCAGAACTGAAGATCGCAAATTTGAGATCGGAAGCTCCTTTACAAATTTAGAATACTATAAAGAATTTTATGCAAAAGGATTCCAACCTGTTATATCTGAATTCTTTCATTTAGGTACTGATCAGCTTAAGCAGATCTTGTATACTATCTATGAAGATTTCAAAACTTATAAAAACATACATTTCCATTTCAACGAAAACATAAAAGATCTGGAAGTACTACCTGGAAAAGTTCTAGTGAATAAAGATGATGCTTTTGATAAAGTTGTAGTTGCAGTCGGCCGCAGCGGACATAAGCTCATTAAAACCATTATTAATAAATTCCCCGAGGTAGTTACAGATAACACAATGGTAGATATGGGTGTTCGTTTTGAGCTGCCGAATCATATTGTAGACGAACTGAATAAAGAGATGTATGAATTTAAAGTAAAATACAAAAGCAAAACCGGATACATGGTTCGAACTTTCTGCAATAACCCCAGCGGTTTTGTAGTTACGGAGAATTACGGAGATTTTGCAACTGTGAATGGACATTCTAAACTTAAAGAGAAATCTAAGAATACAAATTTTGCCATTCTAACCACTGTTAAACTCACTCATCCTTTTAACGATCCAATAGGTTACGGTTCGCATATTGCAGAGCTATTCAATCTATTGGCAGGAGAAAGAAAGGTTATCTTGCAGACCTACAAGAATTTCAAATCTTCCAAACGAACAAAACATTTGTATCGTGTTGAACCAACTTTAGAAAGAGATAGCTATATTCTGGGTGATATAAATCTGGCATTCCCACGCAGAATTGCCGAGAGTATTATAGATTTTATAGAAAACTTAGATGTTGTTGTTCCGGGAATTGCGAATGGTGATAATCTGCTTTATGCTCCGGAAATAAAATTCTATTCTAATAAACTTAGTAATGATGAATTTGATGATCTTAAGTTTGTTGGTGATTGCTCTGGTGGAACCAGATCAATTATTTATGCTACTGCTCATGGATGGTTAATGGCAGAAAGACTTATAAATGAAGATCAATTAAAAAATTAGCCAGTATTATTATTTTTTTGAGGAGTTTTAAAAAATGAAAAAACTGCTATTTGCAATTATATTGATGTCTTTGCTCTCCTGTGTTATCAATCTTGGCGATAAGAATCAGCGACATGGAGAATTGAATAAAGAGTGCAAAAAACTTCTCAAAAAACAAAAAGAAGAAGTTTATTCTGCCATGCAGGGAATGGAAATGGGAACTCCGGAAAAGGTGATAACAACCAGCGATTCCACAGAAACTGCATATTTCTATAAAAGATATATAGAAGAACACAAAGACAGATTTTATGATGAGATCATTCTGGATTTCAGGAATGATATTTTAATCAAATTCAAAGTAGATCTGGTTCGTTGAAGTATTAAATTAACTATATAGGGAAATGAGTATGAGTAAGATCTCACATGTGATAAAACGTAGTGGGGCAATTGTCACATTTAAGAAAGAAAGAATTTCCAATGCAATATTTAGAGCCGCTGTAGCAGTTGGTGGTCGTGACAAAAAAGCAGCAGATAAATTGGCAAATGAAGTTGTTGATATTCTAAACAAAAAATACTCTCATGAGAAAACTCCCTGTATTGAAGATATTCAGGATATTGTTGAAAAAGTTTTAATTAAGAATGGTCATACCCAGGTTGCAAAAGCTTATATTCTTTATAGGAACAGCAATATCCAGCGTAGGAAAGAGAAGGTGACAAAAGCTTCTTCCCCATCCGAGAGAATTCCATGGCACAAGATCTGGAAGATACTTGATTGGTCTGTATCAAATAACTTACATACAATTGAAGCATTGAATAAAAGAGTTAAAAATGGTGAGTTCCCGCATATTGTTCATGAATCTGAAACTGCTTATGCAGACGAAGTTGCCATGGCAGCAGAGCTGATTTCCAATAGAATAGATAAATTAAAAATGGTTCTTATAACCGGTCCCTCATCATCAGGGAAAACAACAACCACAATAAAACTGGAAGAACACCTGAACAAACTGGGATTCAAATTTAAAATGTTTGCAGTAGATAATTATTTTTATGACCTCTCAATGCATCCAATTGATGAATTTGGAGATTACGATTTTGAAACTCCCCAGGCACTCGATCTGAAATTAATAGATCATCACATAAGTAGTTTATGTAATGGTGAGGAAGTTACAATTCCATTTTATGATTTTAAAACAGGCACAAGATATTTGGATCGTACACCTATGAAACTTGCGAAGAATGAAATTCTGCTTATCGATAGTCTGCACGGACTTTATCCTGAAATGACAAAATCAATTGATAATGATCATAAATTCAAATTATACCTTGAGCCACTGTTCCAGATCAAAGATAATAATGGAAAATACCTGCGCTGGACAGATTTCCGCCTGATCCGTAGAATGCTGCGTGATTCAACTCATAGAGCCTACAATGCAACCCAAACTCTTGAACACTGGCATTATGTTCGTTCCAGCGAAGTACGGCATATAATTCCATATCTCAATTCTGCTGATTACATCATAAACAGTGCCATGCCTTATGAGCTTCCAATTTATAAAGCACGGCTTGGGAAAGAATTTGAAAAATGGACAGAAGAATATAAGGACGATGAACTAAAGGAAGATGCTTTTATGCGTGCTTCGCGTATTAATGAATTCATGCAGCAGATAGTCGGCTTTGAAGATGAATCTGCAATTCCACAGGATTCTGTGATCAGAGAATTCATTGATGGTAGTATCCATAAATATTAATACTATTTGACACAAAAACTGATCTTAGTTTATAAACAACAAAATTAAATAAAGAGAGGAAAAATGAAGAAGATATTTTTTATATTTATAGTTTTATTATTGTCTATCAGTATATTTGCTACTCAACAAAATACATTTGAACTTCAACGTTTAGCAGAAAAACTAAGAACAGAGTACAATCAAAAAAGAGCTGAAGCATATCAGAAAGCTGCTCAAATGAATTGGCCTACTACATTTACAACTAATGAAGGTTCATTTGCAGAGTTACAGATATTAGATGAATTTGGCATGCCGCAATATTATATTACTCATAATGCAACGGCAGCACAAACAATTTCTACAGACGAAGTATATACAGGTGGAAGCGCAGGCCTTTCTCTTTCAGGTTCAGGAATAACTGTTCATGAATGGGATGGAGGAGGAGTTCGTCTTACACATCAAGAATTCGGTAGCCGGGTTACCCAAGTAGATGGTCCTATCAGCACACACTACCATTCTACACATGTTGCAGGAACTATAATGGCATCAGGCGTTGTAGCTGCTGCCAAAGGAATGGCGTTTGCTGCAACTTTACGAGCTTTTGATTGGGATGACGATACTGGTGAAATGGCTGATGAGGCCAGTGCAGGTGCCCTCATCTCAAATCATTCTTATGGTTATACTCGTGGATGGAGTTATAATTCAGGAGATGGCAATTGGTATTGGTACGGTTCTTTTTCTGTTAGTCCAACTGAAGATTATCAATTCGGTTTCTATGATAGCTATTCACAAACGCATGATCAAATTGCATATAATGCTCCTGATTATTTAATTGTGAAATCAGCAGGAAATGATAGAAATGATGATCATACAGGTGGACATTATTATTGGAATAATGGTTGGACATATTCCACTGCAAATAGAGATCCTGATGGGAATTATGACTGCATCGGCACAGTTGGTGTAGCAAAAAATATTCTTACAGTAGGAGCTGTTAATGATATTTCTGGTGGTTATTCTCAACCGAGTGATGTGGTAATGACATCATTCAGTTCCTGGGGTCCTGCTGATGATGGTAGAATAAAACCCGATATTTGTGCTAATGGATATGGTCTTTACTCCACTGATGATGGCCATAACTCTGATTATAGAATATTAAACGGAACTTCCATGTCGTCACCTTCAGTTACAGGATCCCTCGCATTATTGCAGGAATATTCTATTTCCCAGAATGACACTATAAAGGCAGCAACATTGAAAGGACTTGTAATTCACACTGCTGATGAAGCGGGAAGTAATAACGGGCCAGATTATCAGTTCGGTTGGGGTTTAATGAATACTGAATCCGCAATAAACGTGATCACGGATAACGGTACTACAGATTATATTCTTGAAACTTCTCTCTCAAACGGTGGAAGTTATACTTTAAATTTAAATTCTGATGGAACTACTCCATTAGTTGCAACGATTTGTTGGACGGATCCTGCCCATGCGGCTCTATCCCCTGCACTTAATCCAACTACTAAATTGCTTGTTAATGACTTAGATTTAAGAATTACAAAAACTGGTTCAACTTATTACCCGTGGAAACTTGATGGAGCAAATCCATCCAATGCAGCTACTAATAGTGGTGATAACGACACAGATAATGTTGAGAAAGTTGAAATATCAAGTCCCACATCTGGAGAATATACAATAACCGTTACCCATAAGGGAACTTTGAGCTCATCACAAAATTATTCTATTATAATATCAGGAATTGACTCTAGTGTTTTAGTCTCCACACCAACTTTCAGTCCCGCTGGTGGAACCTATTCATCAACTCAAAGTGTAACAATTAGTTGTGCTACTTCAGGATCTTCGATATATTATACGACAGATGGTTCTGATCCTACTACATCATCTAATCTTTACAGCACACCTGTTAGTGTTTCCACATCAACTACATTGAAAGCAAAAGCTTTTCATATACTTTGGAGTGATAGTTCAATAGCTTCTGCTACATATGCGTTTGATCAAAGCAGTGGTTCAGGAAATAACGGTGGTGGTTCTGGTTCTGCTTATGTGGATATGCCATTAACAAACATTGATGGCAGTTCTGTTGATCCTGATGTTTGGATCGATCCAGCTGGTTCTGTTCCAATAACAGTTAATGTAACCGTAACAGATCAAGTTCAAGGCTCCACACCGGTTCCTAATCCTGATAATGTAATAATCTCTTATGATGTAAATATCACAGGTTCAGTAAGTGGTGTGAATCTCGATTTTGATTTAGAATTCACTGGACTTTCCAGTTTAGACCAAATCCATTGGTTAAATGGAACCAATTGGGAAGTTCCAAATAATGTTAGCTGGAGCACACCAGATCACGTAACTTTTGATCTAACCTTACCAGCTGGAAGAGATGGTTCGACCGAGATCATACTCTCACAGGACAACCCACTTCCAGTTACTCTTTCATCTTTCACAGCTGCATATATTAGTGGTTCACCAGTTATTAATTGGGTTACACAATCTGAAACCGATAATATTGGCTGGAATATATATCGTTCCAGTTCATATAATTTTGGTCAGGCTTTCATGCTCAATCTTGAGACTATCCCAGGGCATGGAACAACAAGCCAACCTTCATTCTATTCCTATACAGATGAATATGATGTTTTCGAGAGTTTTACCTACTGGTACTGGTTGGAGAGTATAAGTGGCTCCGGTGAAACTGAAAGTTATGGCCCGGTTTCTTTAACTATTCCGTCCGAAGGGAATGACATCCCGGAAATTCCACTTGCAACTGAACTGCGTCAGAACTTTCCAAATCCATTTAATCCCAGCACACTTATCTCATTTGATATAAAAGAAGATGAAACAGGAGTTCTCTCGATTTACAATATAATGGGACAGCTTATTGTTACAGAGGAATTTGAAACAGGCAGACATCAGTATGCCTGGGATGCTCGTGATCATGCTTCAGGAGTGTATCTTTATAAATTGAAAACTAAGTATTATTCAAAGATCATGAAAATGCTTCTGGTGAAATAGATAAGGATTTAACTATAATCCCCTACTGAGTTTACTTAGTGGGGGATTTTTTATTTCTTAAAAAATCAGCAAAATTTGTAGATTCTTCGTCGAATGCCTTAGTAAGTCCATCCTCAGAAAGACAAACCCTGCTTCAATCCTTTTCCGTTCATCTTGCGTTTCTCATATTCCCCTTTTAAACTAAAGGGGACAGCAGGGGATTCTTCTTGTTCTTAACTCAAATCTTCAGAAAAGTAAAGCTGAAAGATCTCTGAATTCTTAAGTCAAGTCCAACTAAATCCGCAAAGACAGGCTAGTTCAATTTCTCTTTAGTTAGTTTTTGTTAGTTTTTCCTGCCAAGCCGTAGCTTTAGCTAGGGCTGGTTTGTTGCTAAAATTCTCTTCTATTTAAAAAGTTTTTAATATATTCTCAGCTTTTTCCAGATCCTGCGGAGTATCTATCCCAATTCCTTTGTAAGAAGTGAGAACCATTTTTATTTTATATCCATTTTCAAGAAGTCTCAACTGTTCAAGTTTTTCAATTTTTTCTAATTTGCTTTCTGGTAATTCAACAAATTCAAATAAAGTTTTTCTCCTGAAAGCATAAACACCGATATGTTTAAAGTTCGGGATTCGGGATTCGGGAATAGGGATTCGGGAAAAATTGATTGCATTATTATTTTCATCACAAACAACTTTCACTACATTTGGATCTTCTATATCTTTTGTTATCTCGTGCATTAATGATGCAACCATAACTTCCGGATCACCAAAAGCATTGATCAATTCTCTGAGGGGCTCCTCAGAAATAAATGGTTCATCACCCTGCACATTGATTATAACATCAGCATCTTTGCAACAGGGCATTTTATCACAAACTTCTGCCACGCGATCTGTACCGCTTTTATGTTTCTTGCTGGTTAAGGTTACTTTTCCTCCAAATCCATCTACTGCTTCGAAGATGCGCTGATCATCTGTTCCCACAATAACTTCAGCGAATAATCCACTTTTTTGTGCCTGCTCATAAACATGCTGAATAATGAATTTATTCCCCAATTTTGCCAAAGGTTTTCCAGGAAAACGGGTGGAATCAAATCTGGCTGGAATTATTGCAATTACTTTCATTTTGCTGCTTACTCCTTACTATTTACTACTTACTACTTACTAATCTCCATTTCATGATAAACTTTAAATACTCTTAAGTTATCTTTTAGCTCAGTCGTAATATAACTAGCTTTTAGTTTCATCCTGGAAAGCTTCTCCGAAGTTTCTAAAGCTATTCTTTTTTCTGTGATCTCATCTGTATTTATTATTGCAGACTGAACTTCTTTTTCAAGATATTTTGCAATATTATATCTTGCTTCAACTGCTGCATTTACCCAGGAAAGAACTAATGATGATGAACTCTCTGTCTCATAACAATTTATAGTATTTTCAGAAATTTCCAACTTATCTTTCCCAAAGTATTCCGGCATCCTTATAATATTAGCTCTTTTAGATGAAGCATCTATTTCTTTAATAGTGCCAGAGAATAGACCGAAAAAATAACCAAGTGCCTCTATAGAATCCACAAGTTCAAGCGAATTGTAAATTTGCTCTGTCTTTTGCGGTGAAGCACTTACATTCAATTTAAATTCTGTAACATTCGATTTGAGAGTATTATCACTTGAAATAGCTGCATATTTTTCAATAGTGTAGGATGCAAGATTTCTACTTTCCATCACTGCTGCCATTTGTTTTGCCGCTTCCTGCATCTCAATAGAATTCATACTTTTCTGAGAGATTCCAACTACAAAATCATCTGGTGTATTATAAATCCATTTTGGCAAGGGTGGGATCTCTAATTTATCCTGCGTTTTTTGCCGATAGATCTCATTATGCGTTGCACAACCACCTATTATCAATAATGATAAGATCAGAATTAATACATTTTTCATTTTTTTCTCTTCTTTTTTTTATTTTTCTTTAAGTAAACAAGAAGTGATGTTACGTCAATATGATTTACTCCCGGTATCCTGGATGCCTGTCCCAAAGATGTTGGTTTTATTTTATTCAGCTTTTCTCTCGCTTCATACGCAATCGACTCGATCTTCATGTAATCAATGTCAGTTGGAATTTCAGCATGCTCCATTTTTTCGAATTTATCGATCTCTGCCATTTGCCGCTTAATATACCCTTCATATTTTATATTCAAAGAAAGTCTGTTTTGGATATCTTCAGAAACATCTTCGGGAATTTTATACCCGAATTTGTTTAGATCTTTAAATGTAATTTCAGGTCGTTTTAGAATTTTCTCAAATTTCATTGGCTCTTTGAGTTTTGGATGTTTACTAGAAGCAGTTGCTTTTAAGAATTTCATTTCTCGATTAAATATTTTCTTCATATTTTGGAACTTTTGCCAACGGACGTCACTCACCAAACCTAATTTATAGCCGGTAGGCATTAATCTTTCATCTGCGTTATCCTGACGCAGGAATAACCTGTATTCAGCACGGGAAGTAAATAATCGATATGGTTCATTTGTTCCTTTTGTGACCAGATCATCCAAAAGGACACCCATATATGATTGAGATCTATCAAATATAAATGGGTCTTTTTTATCTAGAGCAAGAACCGCATTTATTCCTGCAGCAAGCCCTTGAGCTCCTGCTTCTTCATAACCGGAAGTTCCGTTGATCTGTCCTGCCAGATATAATCCCGATACTATTTTTGTTTCCATGGTTGCTTTTATCTCATCTGGGATCACATAGTCATATTCGATAGCATAACCATAACGCATAATAGAAGCATTTTGCAAACCTGGGATGGAATGGATCATCTTCTTTTGAATTTCCGGTGGCAGACTATTGGAAGTTCCATTCACATAAGCTTCAGAGGTGTTTGCACCTTCAGGTTCTATAAAAACATGATGTCTGTCTTTTCCGGAAAATTTGACTACTTTATCCTCAATAGATGGGCAATATCTAGGTCCAATTCCACTTATGTATCCACCATAAAGCGAAGACTTCTTAAGATTAGAATTAATTATTCTATGTGTTTGGGGATTAGTAAAAGTGAGGTAGCAACTCACATCATTCCTTAGTGTAATATCTCTATAATATGAGAATCCTTGCGGGTTTTCATCTCCCGGTTGTTCTTCTACAAGATTCATATCCACAGTTCTCAAATCAATTCTGGGGGGAGTTCCCGTTTTGAATCTACCCAGTTTTAATCCTATTTTTGCAAGAGAATCAGATAAATTGTTAGAAGCTGGTTCACCTGCTCTGCCGGCACTTATATTTACGTTACCAATATGAACAAGCCCTTTTAAAAATGTTCCATTTGCTAGAATAACTTTAGGAGCAAAATATTCTTCTCCAAGGTTGGAACGCACTCCTTTCACTGATTTGCCTTCTCTATCCAAGATTATCTCATCGATCATTGATTCGACAATATCAAGATTATCCTGGTTTTCTAAAGCTTGATGCATAACGAGGGAGTATTGTGTCCTGTCATTCTGCGATCTTGGTGCCCAAACTGCAGGTCCTTTCTTTCTGTTCAACATACGGAATTGGATACCGGTAATATCTGCCGCTCTGGCAAGTTCTCCACCCAGCGCATCGATCTCTCTGGCAAGGTGCCCTTTCGCAGGTCCTCCTACCGAAGGGTTGCAGCTCATACGTCCGATAGTCTCTATCTTTATCACAAAGTTTATAGTACGTGCACCCATTCTGGCAGCCGCAAGTGCTGCTTCTATTCCTGCATGTCCTGCACCAACAACAATTACATCATATTTATTCATAATTTCCTAAAACGGTTCAATTAGCTGAAACCGGATATTAATTCTATTTCTATCAATTTCCAAATGTTGATAATGCTCTTAAGTGTCAAGATAGTTCAAGTTTAGTGCTTTTTTTGATTTGACAAGGAAACTATAGTTTAAAGTTTAGAAAGCTGATGCTTAAGTAAGAAAAAAATATGAATAGAAATTGATATAATGAAAAATAATTGGGAGTTATTTTATAAATGAGTAAACAAAGAAAAACAGCGATAAATCCAAGAAGAGATGAAGATTATCCTGCCTGGTATCAGGAAGTAGTTAAAGCTGCTGATATGGCAGAAAGCAGCGATGTTCGTGGATGCATGGTTATCAAGCCATGGGGTTATGCAATTTGGGAAAATATTCAAAAGAATTTAGATGCAATGTTTAAAGAAACAGGCCATGTTAATGCCTACTTCCCACTTTTTATACCCAAAAGTTTTTTTGAAAAAGAAGCTGAACATGTAGAAGGCTTTGCCAAAGAATGTGCAGTTGTTACGCATACCAGGTTAGAAGATGATGGAAAAGGCGGATTGAAACCTGCCGGGAAATTAACGGAAGAGCTTATTGTGCGTCCTACAAGTGAAACCATTATCGGAGCTTCTTTTAGTAAATGGATAAATTCATATCGAGATTTGCCTTTGCTTATAAACCAATGGGCAAATGTTGTTAGATGGGAAATGCGAACTCGTTTGTTCCTGCGTACTACTGAATTTTTGTGGCAAGAAGGACATACAGCTCACGAAACAAAAAAAGATGCATTGGAAGAAACTTTTAAAATGTTAAAAGTATATGCTGATTTCGCAGAGAAATTTCTTGCTATGCCGGTAATTACGGGTGAAAAAACCGAATCTGAAAGATTCCCCGGCGCTTTAAACACTTTCTCTATTGAAGCAATGATGCAGGATAAAAAAGCTCTTCAATCTGGCACATCCCACTTCTTAGGATTAAATTTTGCGAAAGCTTCCAATATAAAGTTCCAAAATAAAGATGGTAAAGAAGAATACGCATGGACTACTTCCTGGGGAGTTTCTACAAGGCTCATTGGAGCACTTATAATGGCACATAGCGATGATGATGGCTTGGTGCTCCCACCAAAGATAGCACCTTCACATATTGTTATGGTTCCAATTTATAGAACCGATGAAGAGCGTGCAAGAGTTATGACCTTTATTGATGAATTTATCTCAAAATTAAAAAAATTGAGATACAATGAGGAGAAAATTCGATACCAGGTTGATGACCGAGATCTGCGAGGTGGTGAAAAGCTTTGGGAGTGGGTCAAGAAAGGTGCTCCCGTAAGACTTGAGATCGGAACTCGTGATATTGAGAATAATTCCGTTTTTGTGGGGAGAAGAGATAAGGATGCAAAAGATAAAACAGGAATGAAGGTAGATGATTTTGTAAACAACCTTATAAATATTCTTGATGATATTCAACAGAATATCTATGATAAAGCCCTTAGTTTTCGTAATGAGAATACTATAAACATTGATGATAAGAATGAATTCTATAAATTCTTTACACAAAAAAATAAGAACAATCCTGAGATCCATGGTGGATTTGCAATGAGCCACTGGTGTGGAAGTTCTGAGTGCGAAGAGAAGATCAAGGATGATTTAAAAGTAACCATCCGTTGCATTCCTATTGATGAGCAGAAAAAAACAGGTAAGTGCATTTACTGTGGGAAAGAAAGTAAAAAGCGTGTAGTTTTCGCGAAGGCATATTAATGGATTTTTACATAAATAAAGGCGACGAAATAGAATTATTCAAACTTCTCAAAGCCGCAGGTGTTTGCGATTATTATAGTGATATCCGTCACTTTATCAAGGATGGTCTTGTAAAAGTGAATGGAGAAATTAATAAGCTCAAACATACAATGATAAAAATTGGTGACCTGGTTGAATATAAAGAATATAAGATCGATATCTTGGAAAGTAGACCAAAAAAAGAACAAAGAGAAGAAAGAGAGCAGATCTCAAAAGAATACAAACCGGTATCTCATCGTATTAAGCATGGAAAATTCAAATCGTGGAGACCCAAGCCAATTGAATTGGAAAACGAACTTGATAACGAAATTCACATAATATCACAAAAATTGCACGAAAAAATGTTGTATAAAAAGCTCACTCTATCGCTTGCAGAATCGTGTACAGGCGGGATGATACAGGAAATGATCACATCAAATTCAGGTGCCTCAGAATATTTCATGGGTGGAGTTGTTAGTTATTCTAATCAGGCAAAAATTAATGTTCTTAATGTTAAACCGGAAGTAATTGATAAATTTGGTGCCGTATCCAAAGAGACTGCAATAGAGATGGTTAAGGGTGCAAAAACAATTTTTAAAACAGATATTTCTGCCGCTATCACAGGTATTGCCGGACCTTCAGGAGGAACTACAGAAAAACCAGTAGGAACCATCTATCTTGCAGTTTCTATCAATGATAAAATAATTAGCAGGAAACTGTCTCTCTCGGGAAATCGAGAAAATATTAGAAAAAAATCAGTTTTAATATTATTTAAACTGCTTTTAGAAAATATATAGTTCTTGCCAAAAAATATAAATCACTTGTTTTTAACTTAAACTAAATTTGGAGATTTGGATGTATAGAATCGCATTGATAATATTATTGATCATTTTCTCTAGTTCGCTTTTTGCTAACAATTTTGAAGTAGTCAGGCAAACCGAAAATGAACTGATCGTAAAATTTATTCTTCCTGAATTTGATAGTGAAATAATTTCAACAAAATTTGGATCATTCAATAAGATAATCTGTGCTGATGCATTATATCCGGTTGAAAGCGGACATCCATTATTACCTTTCTTCACAGAAATCATCGGACTTCCAATTGATGGAGATGCAACCTTTAAAGTAATTGATAAAAAACAAAAAACTATCAGGAACTTTAAAGTATATCCGGCAGAAAAAATGGTGCCTTCCAAAACTTCAGTTAACTATCAATTCCATATGGAAAAAAATATCTACGATTCCTCAGCACTATATCCAGCGAATATTATTGAGAAGGGATCTCCAGCATATATCAGTGACAGATACTTCATGGGATTTAACATTCATCCTTTTCAATATAGAGCAAAGAATAACGAACTTTTAATTACTGAAGAGCTTACATTACGTATTAAAATTGCCGGTAACAAAAGTAGAAGCATCTTACAAGGTGAAAACTACATTGATAAAATTGGTGACTCATTCTTTTTAAACAACAATTATTCTAAGGATTGGAGAAAAGAAAAACAGAAATCCGGAAATATCCTGCTCAGAGAAGGTGATGAAGTAAATGAATTTCGTATCATAGTGAATCAAGAAGGAGTTTATAAAATAAGCTATGAGTATATTACAGAAACACTGGCAACTCTAGATTTTCCAATTGAATATGAAATGGCTTTTGACTGGGATGAAATTGATCCTAGAAATTTGGAATTGTCATGCATGGGAAATCAGGTTCCAATACATTTTGTAGGTGCTGCAGATGGCTCTTTTGATCCTGGAGATTATTTTGAGTTTTATGGAGATATTCATTATGGTGAAGATCATTATTACGATGATTATACATATGAGAATTCTTATTTTCTAAAATTGCTGGACCACCCGGGAAGCAGAATGGCAGTAGAAAACGGTGGTTTGGGAAGTATCAATCCGGGACTTTTTATAATCCCAGAATCATATCAGCAAACCGTGCATTTTGAAGAGCAGAACTCTAAAGATCATCTTGGTGCACAATACCTCTGGAATACTCCTGATTTCTATCGTGAAGATATTTGGTTTTGGGATAGGATCTATTCACCTTCTTTAGAGATATACCCTTTTAAACTTCAATATCCCGATCAGCACCCCACAAAAAGATTTACAGCACAAGCCTGTCTTTTCAGTCTTACGTTCAATGAAGATGATTACTATCAAATAAATCATTCTGCACAAATTAATATAAACTCCTCACAAATTGATCAGCATGAATGGAATGGACAAGCTGAACAGATGTTTGCCAATATAGATAATCCCTTGCCAAATAGCTATTTATACAATGGTGATAATAATCTATATGTAAATTTACCTGGAATTCCAGGCATCGAAAATCAGCAGGTTCTACTCGATTATTTTGATATAACTTACTGGCGCGAATATAAAACAGATACTGATGAGATGAAATTTACCGAACCTCAAGATGAAGATCTGGGTTTATTCCAATTTGAACTGAATAATTTTTCTACAGATCAAGTTTCTGTCTATAAATTGGGAATCAGTTATATAGAAAACGTTCATATAGAATCTTTCCTGGGAAATGGAGCTCCTCCTTTTAAAATATCTTTTCAGGATAGTTTGATCAATCATAATACAGAATATTTTGCAGTTACAGAAGAAATGAAGAAGCAGCCTATTAAAATTCTTCCGAATATTCCTTCCAATTTAATGTCACAAACGAACTTTGCTAAATATGTTGTAATAACTATAACTGATTTTATAGAAAATGAATCATTATTGCAATTCAAACAAACATGGGAAAGTCAGGGTAAGATAGTGAAGGTTGTTGATCTCCAAGATATATTTGATGAATTTAACTACGGTATCCGCTCTGCTCAAGCGATCAAAGATTTCATTCAATATGCGTATAATAACTGGAGTGGATCGGGTGTTACTCATGTTCTGTTCATGGGAGATGGAATTACCGATGAAAGAGATAACAGCCCCAGTCGTGAATTTAATCTTATCCCATTTAGAAATATTTGGGTAGAATATTGGGGAGCTATCGCCAGCGATAATTGGCTTGGATGTATTGTTGGTGATGATCTGGTTCCTGATGTTGCAATTGGTCGTATTAATGTTTGGGATGAAGATCAAATAGAAGGTGTTGTAGATAAAACAATTCAATATATAGATCAGCCGAATTTTCAAGATCTCTGGCATAGTCATGTTACATTGGCTGCTGGTGGAAATCCGGGAGAAGGAGCTGTTTTTGCAAATCAGTCAGAAATAATTCGTTCAATGTGGATACCAGATGATTATAACGTAAGCCGTGTTTATTGTAACACAGATGGTCTCCCAAGTTCATATGCAGGGAACACAACCGATCTTATCAGCAATATTAATGATGGAACTATCTATTTGCAGTTCATGGGTCATGGTGGTGGTCATATTTGGGCAGATTATAACCTCTTAAATATTGCAGATATAGCAACTTTCAATAATGAGAACTTTCCTTTTGTAGCAAGCCTTTCATGTTATGGATCTGCTTTTAATACACCTCAAAGTTCCTGCATTGGAGAAGAGTTGATCTTGCGTCCAAATCGTGGTGCTATCGGACATATTGGTTTTACAGGTTATGATTATCTCTATGGTGATCTTTCTTTCAGTAAATATCTTACCGAAGCAATCTTTGATAAGCAAGTGCCAACTATTGGTGAGATTGTAAACTTTACAAAAGCTAAGTTCTTTGCCTCATATCATAATCAAGGAGTGAAAGTAGCCCTTATACATGGTGGTGCTCTTTTAGGTGATCCGATGATCCAGCTTGTTTTACCATATGACCAGAAACAAGTCGATCTTAATAATTATAATCTTGAAGAAGGAGATACTTTAGTAATAAGTTCTCATGTTGGGTCGCAAATAAGTAATGGAAAGTTTGTAGTTTTTGATGAAGATGACTCTCAACTACCTCTTGATCAATACTATCCATTAGAATTACCAGCAATAAATGATACACTTTCAGTTTCCGATTTTATAGTTCCAGAAAATAATGATCCAATTTATTCTCAATATATAAAATTATTTGCTTATGGTGAAGACGGAGAAATAACCGGTATCACAAATTTCACCGTGGGTCAATCTGCAATGGTAAATCTTGAAGTCATCCCTGATCCACCGGAAGAAGGAGACGAGATAAATATTCGTGCAGATTTCTTTGATGAGCATGGCTTAGCAGACATCTATTTTGTAAGTGATACTACTTTTATAGAGATGATCAATATTGAAGAACATACATATGAATTAGAAAACCCTCTCCCTGCACACTCTGCCGGAGATGAGATCAGCTTCTTTTTTATAATAGCAGATACTAATGGAGATTCTACTTTCACGAATTCTGAGACCATTATTGTAGCTGGACCAGATCTTGTAATGGAACATTTTGAACTTGCAGAATTTGAAAATGCTCCCGCTGCAAAAGTGCTTATTCGAAATTCCGGTTCAACAGTGGCTGGTTCCTGCAATCTAAGGTTATACGATGTAACAGATGTTCCAATATTATTAACAACTATTCAAATATCACCTCTTGGTGTTCTGGAAAACAGATGGGAATATATTCCAATTCCACTCCTGAATGGAGTAATTGAATTCCGTGCTATTGTTAATGAAAATGAAGAGTCTTTTTCTGAGATCCATACTTTTAATAACGAAATCAATTCTGATAGTTATTCAATAAATATGTTCGAAGTGGGAACTTCAGGATCTGTAGTTTCTGCGCTCAGTCTGGATAATAATTTACTTTGTGAATTTCCATCGGATTTTTTAGTTGAACCTGCAATTTTCTATATCAATTCAATCATTACAGAAGAACCAATAAATCAGCCTGATATTAAAGAAATCTTGCCGGCATATCCAACCAATTCATTCTGTTATGAGATTGGAACTCTTGATGAATCGTGTCTGGCAGATTCTATTGGTCATTTCCAAAACAATAGATCTATTTCACTATCATTCAGCTATGATCCGGCAGACTCACTTACGCAAGCTATGGAAATGGAAGGCAACTTCAATATTTATAGATGGGAAAGTGAATTTAATAAATGGATAAAATATGGCGGCTTTATAGACTCTTTGGCAAATACAGTTACTTACGAAGTAAACAGAATTGGAATTTACTCTATCTTCCAAAACAATGATGACCAGGATCCTCATATAGAAGCAAATGTTGAAGGACAGGAATTTACTCACGGTGGTTATATCTCTAAAGACGGTGTGATCTCATTCGTTTTAATGGATGCCAACGGAATTGATGTTTTTGAAAATAGCATAGCACTTTATCTTTCTGATGGTACTGATGTTACTGAAATTGGAAGTGATGAATATACATTAACCGTAACTCCCGGAAATCTTAATCAACTCCCTCTTAAATATCAATTAAATAACCTAACAAAAGGAACATATTATATAACTTTGGAATGTCATGACGTTAATGGAAATGAAGAAAACCTGGAAATTGAATTTATTGTAAATGATGAATTTGATATTATCAATTTTGCGAATTATCCAAATCCGGTTAAAACCGCAACTGTTGATCATCACAATTCTGGTAGAACAAGATTTACTTATGTTCTTACAGACGATGCAGACAAAGTTAATATAAAAATATATACGGTTAGCGGAAGATTGATAAAGACATTCAAAGATCTTTCATCATCTGTTGGATATCATGAATATCCACGAGGTCCACTCGGTTGGGATTGTAGAGATAAGAAAGGATATTTCTTAGCGAATGGTGTATATTTTTATAGAATAACTGCAACCAAAGGTAATAAGAAAATTGAGAAAACACAGAAAATGGCAATCTTAAAATAGGAAATGATAATGAAAAAAATTATTGTAATTTTAGTGATATTGCTCTTATCGGTTTCTCTTTCGGCAGGAAGATACGCCGGTGATTTCATGGTAATCGGTTCCGGAGTCCGCTCTTCCGGAATGGGAAAGGCCTTCACGGCAATTGCCAATGATGGCTCTGCTATTTATTGGAACGCTTCCGGTATTGCACAAATGCGGGAAACAGAGATTGGAGTTATGAGAGCATTCTTATACAATGGCCTTGCTTCTTATGATAATTTCAGTTTCTGCCAACCACTTCCAAATGATGTTACAATTGGTTTCAACTGGACTAGACTTTCTATAGATGATATTCCTGTTTTTTTGGAAGAACATCTGGTTGGAAATCCCAGTTTTCGAGCTGCATATCTTGAATACAATTTAACAGGAATACCAGATGATTGGATGAAGAGCACCGATGACCTCCTGCAATTTGCTTTTGCAAAACATATTCATTATGATCTAAATCTGGGCTGGCTTTTTTTTGACCTTCCTTTTGAACTTTATTTTGGAGGGAATATAAAATATATTAAGCGGAAGATCGATGATAGTGTTGGAAATGGAACCGGATTTGATCTCTCGTTTTTAACCAGAACCAGTCTTGCTGTTCTTCTTGAAAGAGATTGGCTGGGAGACTTCTCTTTTGGAATTAATTTTCAGGATATAGGAGGAAGCAATATTACGTGGGATGTAGTTGATGATAACTCTGATCATCAGGACGAGGTGTTAATGAACAGTAAGATGGGAATGGCAATAATTCAACCGCTTACGTTCATCAATTCTACCCTGACCTTATCACACGATATTGATTTTATTTACAGTACGGTCCATCATTTTGGACTAGAATATGAATATAGAGATCTAATTGAAATTAGATTAGGATATTATGATTCAAATTTTACAACCGGTCTTACATTAATGTATAAAGATTTTGCACTAGATTACGCATTTCTCACAAATAATTTAGCCAGTACAAACCGTGTTGGTTTAAGAGTTAATTTCTAGTAAGGAGTTAAAAAATGAAAATATCCTCTTTAATATTGATAACGCTTATAATTATTTTGGGATGTACGGGAGAAGAAGGTTTGGGTGTTGATACTCAAGCACCTAATAAACCTCTATTAGTCCCTCATCTCGGAGATACCGGAGATGTTTTTGAAGATTATCAGGGTAATTTAGATACTTTGAATTTTTATAATACATACAACAATATAAATTTTGAGAATAATGGCATAGACGCTGTTATGGAAGGTGATTGGATAAAAGTTCAATGGTTCCGTCTGGAAGATTCTGATATTGACTACTTGAGAATATTCAGATTCAGCGCACAAGATTATTATGCAGACACACTAAATTTTGCACAAATTATTGATACTGTAAATTATGAAGAACAAATTCATTATGAAGATAGAACTTCAGACACTGATAAAAATTATTTCTATTTTATTGAAGCAATTGATAATGCTGGGAATTCAACACTTTCCGATACAACCGGATATAGATTGATCGATAAACCTTATTTGATCTCTCCAGCTGAGAATAGTTCATTTCAAAATATTGATGGAGCAGTCTTTGAATGGTTACCAAATGGATCCGAAGCTAGACAACACAGAGTACTTGTCTTTGATGAAAACAGAAAACTTATTTGGCAACATACAATGTTAGATACAGGAAGTTTCAATGTCCAATACGATGGACCTCCTGTTGATCCTGGCTCAGTGCTGACCTGGAGAGTTGATTCCTTTGGTTGGAATTCAGAAATTACAATTGAGGGGAGTTTATATATTATTGAATCAGGTGCTGAATCTATAGAACGTTATATATACATAGACGAGTAAATTATCTTGACGTTAAACTATGAAAAAATTATTAAAAATTTTCAAGGAGTATAAATGAAAAAAACTATAGTTATAATATTTTTATTAATATTAGGATTAAATTTATGTGCTCAAACTGAAAGTAGTGGAGTTTCTGGCTATAATCCCGGAGCTGTTTACCAATACTCCGGCTCTCTTACGGGAACCGAGCAGCTCAAGATCAGAACTTATATTTGGGGTCAAGTTAGAAATCCGGGACTTTATATTGTTCCAGATGATACAGACCTGTTAACTTTGATCTCATCTGCCGGTGGTCCATCAGAAAATGCGAAACTTTCTAAAATTAGAATAATCCGTTCTACATCAGAAGGTGAAAAGGTTATTTGGGTAGACCTAAAAAATTATATAGAGACCGGAGAAGCAGAATTAATCCCGATATTAAAACCCGGAGACACTGTAATTGTTTCGGGTTCAACGTATTATGCATTTACAAAAGCGGTCAATTGGCTTTCTCAAATTGCTGTAATATTAAGTGTATATGTAGCAATATCAAATATTAGTAACTAAGTAAATGAGGTAATATGAAAGAACAATTCAATCAAGTTAAATTCAACGAGGATTTTGAAGAGCAGGAAATAAAATTAACAGATTATTTAAATATAATTATTAGATTCAAATGGATCGTTGCATCCATTTTCCTAGCAATCTTTGTTGTCTCCTTTATATACACAGCCAAAGCACCTAGAATTTATAAAGCAACGTCTAAAGTACTCTTGGAAGAAAAAATGGGAAGTAATCTATTTTTCACATCAATGAGTAACAAGGCTTCATCAATAAATAATCAAATACAAATTCTGCAAAGTTTTCCTGTAATGAAAATTACAAATCAGATCCTCTCCAGAAATGAAGAATACAAGACATTTCCAATTTCACAGATAGAAGGACTCCCCGAATCATATTTAAAAGATAATTTGGAGATAGACACTGAGCGGGAAACTGATATTCTTATCATAAATTTTGAATCTACAAATCCATTGGAAGCTAAAGAAGTTGCAAATGCTGCCGCGCATGCATTGATGCAGCAAGATACGGATTATGCAAGAAGAGAGTTTAGGAACGCCAGAGAGTTTCTGGCTAATCAGCTTGACGAACATGACCGCCGATTACGCTCAGCAGAAGAAGAACTTCGAATTTATAAAATTGAGCATGGCGTTTCAATGCTATCAGAAGAAACACAAAAACTTATAGAGCAGACATCTGATCTTACTGCAATGCTATCTGAAGCGGAAACAGAATTGAGTGTTGCAAATAACCATCTGGATTTCCTTAAAACTGAGCTGAATGTGCAAGACGATTTTCTTAATGATGTTAATTCCGTACTTTCATCTCCCCTGCTTGAACAATTAAAACAGGAAACCATTGCACTCCAAATTCAATATGTAAACTTCCTTACAAAATCAGATTATTCTCCAGATCATCCAGAGCTTGTGGCATTAAAAAATTCTATTGAAAGTGCAAAAATGCAGCTTAATGAAGAAATCCAGAGAATCCTGGTAGTGAAATCTGGTTCTGCAGATCCATTGATGTTCCGATCCAGTTTGATAGAGAAGATCTCTACAGCTCAAATCGAGCAAAATATTAAATCTTCTAAAGTTATAAGTTTGCGTGCAGCTGTAGAGAAATATAATGTAAAGATGTCTCAACTCCCCGATACTGAAGTTCAACTAGCAAGATTGGAGCGTAATTACCAGATCAATGAGAAGACATATACAATGCTTATTGAAAAATATGAAGAAGCAAAGATCGCTGAGAAATCCAAGCTTGGTAAGATCAGAATTGTGGAAGAAGCACGTGTTCCGGGTGCACCTATAAAACCAAATAAAAAGATGAATATGATGATCGCTATTGTACTTGGGCTAGGTCTTGGAATTGGGGCAGCACTTCTGATTCACTCATTAGATTCAAAGATAAGAACATTTGATGATGTTCGGAAATATGTGTCATTACCTGTTCTGGGAACCATACCTCTCATACAAACAGATGATATCGAACTTGATAATATTGAACAGAAAATTGAAGTAGCAAATGGATCTGAAAAAGAAAAATATAAGATAATACTGCAACAGGTTCAGGAAAGATTGATAACAAATTATTCTCCTAAGTCTTCGACTGCGGAAGCTTTCAGGATCCTTCGTACAAACATAATTTCCAGAAAGAAGAATTCTGACTGCACAACATTACTAATCACTAGTTCAGGACCAAAAGAAGGAAAATCTACGATCCAAGCAAATATGGCAACGGCTTTAGCTCAAATGGATGCAAAGGTAATCCTGGTCGATCTTGACCTAAGACGCTCAATGGTTCACACGATTATGGGTTTTGATAAAGAGATTGGTATTAGTGATTTTCTTATCGATAAATCTACTGAAATAGAAAAAATCATTAAAAAATCTAATGTCAAGAATCTTGATATTATCACTAGTGGGATCATTCCACCAAATCCCTCAGAGTTACTTGCTTCAAAACGAATGGATGAAGCAATAGAAAGTCTTAAAGAAAAATATGATTATATTCTGTTCGATTCACCACCTGTTATAGCAGTTACAGACTCCATGGTTATGGCAAATAAAGTGGATCTGTTAATCCTTGCGATCCGTGTGGATCAGGCAGATAAGAACGTTGTTAAAAGAACAAAAGAACTTCTTGAGAATATTAAAGTTGATATTGCGGGAGTGGTAATAAACGGTATTCAACCACATAGATATTATAATAGTTACGAGTATAATTATTATTACTATTATTATTATGGAAAGAGTGAAGAAAAAAAATCTAAGAATAAGTTCTTCGGCAAAAATAAACCTCTTTCTTGATGTTCTTTCAAAACGTTCTGATGGATTTCATCAGATAAGAACAATTTTCTCTGAAATAGGGCTTGCTGATATATTAAATTTTGCTTTGACAAAAAAAGGCACTGTTAAAATTTTGTCAGATAAAGACTTTGTAAGTACAAAAGAAAATTTAATATACAAAGTCGCGGTCTTTATGAAAGAGAGATATAATGTGAAATTTGGTGTGGAAATAAATTTGCAAAAAAATATACCTATTTCAGCTGGAATGGGTGGGGGAAGCAGTAATGCTGCCAGTACTATTATTGCACTTTCAGAGTTATGGGACCTCAAACTTTCCAAAAAGGAAATGCATGAGATTGCCAAGAACTTTGGAAGTGATATCAATTTCTTCCTTGAAGGCGGCTGTGCTTTAGGTGAAAATCGCGGAGAAGATATTATTCAACTTAAGCAGATACAATTAGATAACATATTTTTAGTAAATCCTGGTTTCAGAATTTCAAGTAAAGAAGCTTATGATGCTGTTTTATTAGATGGTCATGAAAATGGCAACTGGGTAAAACTCATAAAAAATGAAAACACTAAGTGGTGCTATAATAAACTCCAAGAAGGCGTTTGCAAAAAATATCCTGAGATCCGAAAGATAATTGATCATCTTTTGGAAAACGGGGCTGAACAAGCAATGCTCTCTGGCAGTGGAGCCACTATTATTGGATTCTGCTCTGACAGAGCAACAGCAGAAAACTTTTCAATATACTATTCTAATATAGGATATTGGAATTATATTACTAAAACTAAAAGGAGTACAAAATGAACATTACAGATGTTAAAGTTTTTCTTAGAGAAAGTAATCAGCTTAAAGCATTCGTCAATATTGTTATAGACGATGCATTCATCATTAGAAACATAAAAGTTATCGAAGGTGATAATGGCCTTTTTGTTGCAATGCCAAGCCGTAGAGTAAGCTCCGGAGAATATCGTGATATTGCTCATCCTATTAATACTGAAACAAGAAACATGATCGAAGGTGTTATCATTGAAAAGTATAAGGAAGTTCTTCAAGAAGCATTATTGTCAGCTACTGAAGGTTCTGAAAACAAGGTTGAAAAACCAGTTGAAAAACCAGAAGAAAAACCAGCTGATAAGCCAGCTGCAGAATAAATATTAGATGTTTTCAAGATTAAAAATTTTTACAGGAAATTCAAATATTGAATTAGCGAATGAGGTTTCAAAACTCTCGGGTATTCCATTGGGAGATGCTGAGGTTTTTAAATTCTCAAACGATAACTCATTTGTTAAGATCAATGAGAATGTAAGAGGTGCTGATACTTTCATAATACAGCCCACTTGTTTCCCTGTCAACGATAGTGTAATGGAATTGTTCATCATGATCGATGCACTTAAACGTGCATCAGCTGCAAGAATTAATTGCATCATTCCAATATTCGGTTACGCACGTTCCGATAAAAAAGATCAGCCCGGAGTTGCAATTACAGCAAAACTAATTGCCGATCTTCTTACAAAGGCAGGTGCAAATAGAATTGTAGCTATGGATCTTCATTCAGATCAGATACAGGGTTTCTTTGATATCCCTGTAGACCATCTATATTCAACCCCTATATTTGTTCGATATTTTAAAGCAAATCTTGATCTAAATAATTTAGTGGTTGTTTCACCGGATACCGGTGGTACAGCAAGAGCAAGATTGTTAGCTAAACGACTCGATTGTACATTAGCAATTGGAGATAAACGTAGAATCGGTAATGATGATAAAGCTGAGATATTGAATATTATTGGAGATGTTGAGGGGAAAACAGCTATTCTTTTTGATGATATTATCGATACAGGTGGCAGTTTATGCAAAATGTCCCAAGCACTTATAAATCAAGGTGCAAAGAAAGTCTATGCTGCCTGCGCCCATGGGATCCTTTCGGGGAATGCCATTAGCAATTTAGAAGAATCACCAATAGAGAAATTATTCATTACAAATTCGGCTCCTTTAAACAAAGAGAAAGCAAAATGTAAAAAAATCGTACAGCTTTCTATAGCTGAATTGTTAGCTAATGCAATTAAGAAAATTCACATTGAAGAATCTTTAAGTATCTTATTTAGATAAACATAAAATCCACAGAGTGGGAATTCAACGGAGGAAGGAATGAACATAAAAATTATAGCAGAAAAAAGAAGTCTGGGAAAAAGATCTGATCTTACAGAATTAAGAAAAGAAGGTTTTATCCCTGGTATAATCTATGGAGCAGGACAAGAAGGAATTAAAATTGCTTTTAATGCACGTGATTATAAACGAGAGTATAAAAAATCTATCGGAGCAGTTGCATTCTTTGATATTACAGTTGATGGTAATACATACAAAACTTTTATCAAAGAGAAGCAAATTCATCCATTAACAAGAGAAGTTGTGCATATCGACTTCTTAGAACTCCACAAAGGTAAATCTATTACAATTGATGTTCCAATTAACTTTGATGGTGAAGCACTTGGAATAAAAGAGGGTGGAGTTTTTGAAGTAATTCACAGAACTATCCCGGTTACATGCCTTCCAAAAGATATTCCGGAAGAAATTAGATTTGATATTTCTAACATGGTTATTGGGGATTCTATTCACCTTAGTGATCTTGACATCTCTGAAGATGTCACTACAGATCTTTCAGATGAAATAACAGTTGCCATTTTAAGTATTCCAAAAGTTGTAGAAGAGCCTGAAGAAGAAGAAATTGAAGGCGAAGAAGGTGCTGAAGAAGTTGAAGGCGAAGAAGGTGAAGAAGGCGATAAAGCAACTGAAGAAGAGAGTTCTGAAAAAAAATCTGAATAATGAGATTAGTTGTAGGCCTTGGTAATCCAGGAAAAAAATATAAATCTAATAGGCATAATATTGGTTTTGCATTTCTGGATTCCTACCTAAAGAAACTAGATTTAAAATTTAGAAAAAGAATTAAGTATGATTATCTGATTTCAGATAATGTGATCTTTATAAAACCTAAAACTTATATGAACAGAAGCGGAGATGCTGTTACTTCTGTTCTAACAAAATATAGGATAGATGAAATTCTTGTCATTGTTGATGACATTCATCTTCCTATTGGAGAGATCAGAATACGGAAAAGTGGCGGCAATGGTGGCCATAACGGACTTGCATCAATTGTCAATTCTCTGGGCTCTGATGAGTTTGGAAGAATCCGTATTGGTGTTGGTTCCCCAAAAGAAAAGGACCTTTCAAATTATGTTCTTTCTGATTTCTCAAAAAATGAAATTTCAACATTAAATGTTGTTTTTGATCTTTTAAATATTCTACTGGAAAGTTATCAGAATTCTGATCTTGATCAGATGATAAATGAATACAGTAAATATAAAAAATCCTATTCTGAGAAAATTTTAGAATCTCAGGATCGATGAGATAGTAAAATATTCTTACTATCTTAAAATGACCAAAGGAGGAAAAATGCTAAATAAGTATGAAAGCATGGTCGTGATCACTCCAACTCTTACCGAAGAAAACGCAAAAAAAGAGAACGAGTCGATCAAGAGTTTCATCAAAGAGAACGGCGGTGAGATCCTTAACTCTGACGAGTGGGGAAAGAAACGCTTAGCTTATCAGATCAACAAATTCAAAGAAGGCTACTATTTCATCAATTATTTCACACTCGATTCTACAAAGTTAGACAAACTTGACCGCTTCTACAAACTTCATGAATATGTTATTCGTAATAATATTTTAACCAAATAGGGAGATATTATGTCAAAAGAACTCAGGTTTCCAAATATTAATTCGATGATCATTAGCGGAAGATTAACCCGAGATGTTGAGTTACGATATCTTCAAAATGGTACTCCTGTTGCCAAGCTTTCTCTCGCATTCAACAGAAATTACCAGAAGAATGGTGAATGGCAACAAGAAACAGGTTACATTGATGTAGTTGTTTGGAGCAAGCGCGGTGAGCAATGTGCTGAATATTTGCATAAAGGAAGCCCAGTGCTCGTAGAAGGCTATTTACGAACTCATTCTTATGTTGATAAGAACGAACAAAATCGAAAAGTAACAGAAATTATCAGCAGTAAAGTTTCTTTCCTGGAGAAAGAAAGCTACACTTCTAATTCAAACGAAGAGTTCCAAGCTTCTGATAATAGTAGTAACAAGAAAACAAGTCAACCTGTTGCAGAAGTAACAGATGACGATGTACCTTTCTAGAAAATTGAAGGAGAAAACAATGGAAGAAAAAATAGAAAAAGCTAAAGTAGAAACTACTGAAGCAAAATCAGCTGAAGCAAAACCTGCTGAAGCAAAACCAGTTATAGCAAAACCAACTGAAGTAAAACCTGCTGTAGTAAGAACAGAAAGACCATATTCAAGACCATCGAGACCACCTCAAGATAGAGATAACAGAAGAAGAACATTTAAACCAAGAGGCAAATTCCTCTTTAAAAAGAAAGTATGCTTCTTCTGTAAGAATAAAGATGCTGTAATTGATTACAAAGATGTTGGCTTATTGAAAAGATTTATTGCTGAAAGCGGTAAGATCACACCAAGACGTTTTACCGGTGCTTGTACTAAACATCAACGAAAAATTGCTGTTGAAATTAAAAAAGCACGCCAGATGGGTCTTCTTCAATACACTGATAAACATAAATATTAATTAGTGATCTTTTTAGCTGTAATTTCAGTTGTAATTGCAACATTATCCCCATTCTGGGGATTGATCTTTATAGTCGCATTTAGTGGTAAATACCAGAAAAAAAGAAGTCTGTTCTATTCTGTGTATTTTGGTTTTGTAGTTTTTCTTTTTCTTTTTAGAGTAATAGATATCATTTCTTTTATGGATCTACTTATTGGAGTCGGCTTAACATCTGCTCTATACTTATGGAGCTTACAACGTACTCTAAATTTTATCAATGCAATAATTTCAGCTTTCATTCTGAATATAATTTATTCCGTTCTACGTTTAGTTATTTTCGGAAAACAATATGCTGAAATAATTGCAGAAGTTCTTAAGAATTACAAAGAATTTGTTACGCAATCCTTCCAAAATAACAATGAACAGCTAAACTTGGCACTGAAATTCACAGATACTTTTCAAGAGCTATTCACAAAATATTATGTCGGAATTTGGGTTTTCACAATAGTATTCGCAATTTACATTGGGTCATTATTTCTTTCTAAAAAAGGAATTTTAAAATGGGAACATAGAAAGATCCGTATGCCCTTCTATCTGATATATATTTTAATAGCAGCTTTAGCCGGATTTCTACTGCCAACTGCACACACTTATGGTATAAACGCACTGATCATGATAGCACCATTATTTTTTATCCAGGGAATTTCAATTATGGATTTCTACTGGGGAGATTTCTTTAAAAAATCTAAACTTCTACTTTTTTTATTGATCTTTTCAATGGTGTTTAATTATTTTATTTTGATATTAGTTGCCCTTATAGGACTTACTGATATTTGGTTTAATTTTAGGAAAATAGATATGGAGGAAATAGATGGAAATAATCTTAACTAAAGATATAAAGGCTTTAGGTGAAGCCGGAAAACTCGTAAAAGTAAAAGCTGGTTATGCCAGGAATTACCTTTTACCAAATGGATTTGCAATACCTGCAAGCCAAAAGAATCTTTTGAAAATTGAAGTAATTAAAAAACAAGCTGCCGAAAAGAAGCTTGTATTACACGGAAAATATCAAGAGATCATCAACAAAATCGAAGGTGTTGAACTTACGTTTGCGAGAAAAGCAGATGAAAATGATCACCTGTTTGGTTCAGTTTCAGAAAATGATATTGTGAAAGCACTAGCAGAGAAAGATATCGAAATTCATAAAGCAGACATTAAAATGGAAAAACACCTTAAGGAAATTGGAACTGTTGATGTTGTGATCAGCTTTATGTCTGAATTGCAAACTACGGTTAAAGTAACTATTGAAATTGAATAATTTAATTTGAATAATAGGGAGGAAAACTTGAAAAAGATAATTAGTATTATTGGATGGGTAATTTTATTGCTTGCATTTGCAGCTTTAGGACTTTCTTCAGATGATCCGACATTTGGATTTTTCTTTTACTTAGTATTCTTTACTGCAACTTTTGCATTTGTGTATCTTTATATCAAAAAGCATCATAGAAGAACAGAAATTGATCAAAAGAAAATCGTATTAATTCATAAGATATCTGGTATTGTTTTGCTTTTGCTTGGTCTTTTTAGCCCAATCATAGCATTGAGAAAAATAGGTCTTCCTATTCTGCCAAATATATTGATATTCTTGGCAACAGTAATATTGATCGGATCAGGTGTATTTGCAATAAATCTCATCAACGATATTAAGCAAAAGAAAATATTGGGATATGCTTTATTAATTCTCATCGCTGCCATACCAGCAATATTTGCAATAACATACTTATCAAATTATTTTCCAAATGCATATAATGCATTAGGAACTTCATACTGGGCAATTGTGTCTGTTTCAGT
>CAZOCS010000004.1:0-54069 GCA_964578365.1 uncultured Candidatus Cloacimonadota bacterium | reverse complement strand
TCAAAATAAACACTAACAAAATTATTTTCTTCAAATCTAACTCCAATATTTTTTTTACTTTTCTATTATCGTGTTCATCTTGTCAAAAAGATTTTTTTTTGACAATTAAATGCAGCATTAGAATTTTGCCAAAATAATTGATTGTGATAAGAGGAAATATGAATAATGAACTTATAATTGTTATAGGAGCCTATGGTAGCGGCAAAAGTGAATACTCAATAAACTTAGCCAAAGAATATTCCCAGCGAGGAGAAGAAGTAACTTTAGTGGATCTTGATGTCGTAAATCCATATTTCCGCAGTAGAGATGTGAGAGACCAATTTGCAAAGGAAGGTATTACGGTAATTGCCCCGGAAAGTGAATTTAAACATGCCGATCTTCCAATGCTGTCTCCCAGAATTATGGGAGCTGTGCAGAATCATCAAAACACTGTCATTCTAGACGTTGGTGGAGATCCGGCCGGATGCAGAACTCTTGCCAGATATGTGAACAACATAAAGAAACGTGGATACAAAATGCAATTGGTTATCAATACTAAACGTCCCTTTACTGCAGATGCGAGAGGAATAACTGAAATGCTGGAGATGCTAAAGTTTGCTTCTAAACTTGATATTACAGAATTTATTTGCAACACTAACTTAATGGAACACACAACGACAGAAATCATCGAAGAAGGTATAAAAATAATCGATGAAGTTGCAAAAAAAGAAAATATCAAATTCGATACATTTACAGTCCTGGATAAATACATTAATGATATCCCAAAGGAAATTGAAGGGAAAACCCGAATAACGCTACATTACTTTCTTTCTAAGCCGTGGGAAATGAACAATAAAGTTCATCACACTGGTATTTAATAAGACCTATATCTAATTTCACATCTCATAAATTTTATAAAACAAAAAATTCTAATAATACCCTCAATATATCTTTTTTCTTTGACACAAGTTATTTTAATTCTTAAATTTGTTTTTTATTAAATTTAACTACCATAATTATATTTAATAATTTAGTTTCTTATTTAAAACATCCGGCAAAAGCTGGATACTAAGACTAATTCGAACAAAAGCAATAAGTAAGAGGACTGAAATGAAACATAATAAAAAAACAAATGAGCAACTTCTAAAAGAGAATGAAAAACTAAAATCCAGAATTGCTATACTAGAAAAATCAGAAGTGAATCGTAAACAAATTGAAGAAGCACTTAAAGAAAGTGAAGAAAAATATCGGAATCTTGTTGAAAGGGCAAATGATGGCATATGCATTATTCAGGACAGAATCGTTAAATATTTGAACTTACGCTTGGCGGAAATGTGGGGTAGCACTGTTGAAGAAGTCATTGGCACAGTGTTTACTGATTATATTCATCCAGATGAACTTCCAAAAGTAATTGACCGCTATCAACAACGTATAGAAAATAAAAGTGTTAGGCATATGTATGAAACCATACTCCATCGTAAGAACGGTAGTAGTGTCTTTGTTGAGTTAAATGCGGGATTGATCACCTATCAAGGAAAACCTGCTGACCTTGTTATTATAAGAGACATCTCCGAGCGTAAACAAACAGAAAAATTGCTAAAAGAAAGTGAAAAAAAATATCGACTGATTTTCGAGGAATTTCAAGATCTCTATTACAAAACTGATCTGGAAGGAATACTTTTAGAGATTAGTCCATCTGTAAAAAAGCTTGCTGGATATGAGAGAGAAGAAGTAATAGGAAAACCAGTTCATGATATTTATAAAATTCCAGCTGAACGTATTAACTTTGTTAAAGCAATGAGAAAAACAGGTAATATCGATGATTATGAATTAACTCTTTTAGGAAAAGATGGTAGAGAAATAAAGGTTTCGGCAACTTCACACATTATTTATGATAAGAATAATAAAGCAATTGAAATTGAGGGTGTTTTACGTGATATCACAAAACGCAAGAAAGCAGAACAATTACTCCGGGATAGTGAGAAGAGTTACAGTAGTCTTTTTCAAGAATCTAACGATGCTATATTCATTCACGATTTAGATGGAAATATCTTGGATGTAAACCAAAAGACTATGAAACTATTTGGTTATTCACACGACAGAATGTTATCTCTAAACATAATCCAACTTCACCCAAAGAAAGAATATGAAAAATGTCACTTGGCGTTTGAAAAAATAAGGAAAAATGGCTCTGTGAATTTTGAGATTGATTTCATTAAGAATAACAGAGAAATCTTCCCCGGTGATGTATCCTCAAGTATGCTTGAAATTAAAGGAAGAAAGGTAGTCCAAGGGATTTTGCGTGATATCACCCAGCGCAAGCAAGCAAAAGATGCATTAATAAGCTCGGAAGAAAGATTAAAGATCATCTATGAATCGGCACCCGATGCTTATTATTTGTCTGATCTTAAAGGAACTTTTCTTGATGGAAATAAAGCTGCTGAAGATATATTAGGATTTAAAAGAGACGAACTGATTGGTTCAAATTTTTTGAAGCTTAAGCTTTTATCTATAAAAGATTTATCTAGAGCATCTAAGCTTTTAGCAAAAAATATACAGGGAAAAGGTACAGGACCAGATGAATTTAATCTGAATTGCAAAGATGGCAGACAGGTTTCAGTAGAGATAAGAACTTATCCTGTTAAGATCAAAGAGAGAACTGTAATATTAGGAATTGCACACGACATAACAGAACGTACGAAAAGAGAAAAGTTGCTACGTGATAATGAGAAGAGACTATCGCTTCATTTTAATCAGAATCCTCTTGGAGTTATCGAGTGGGATCTTGATTTCAAGGTTAAGAAATGGAATCCGGCTGCTGAGAAAATTTTTGGATATTCACAGAAACAGGCATTTGGAAAACATGCAACATTTATTATACCACAAAGGGATATAGAGCATGTAGATATAGTGTGGAAAGAACTATTGACTAATAAAGGAGGAACTCGCAGTACTAATGAAAACATTAATAAAGATGGTAAAATAATTATTTGCGATTGGTATAACACTCCTTTAATTAATGATCAAGGAAACGTCATTGCTGTGGCTTCGACTGTTGAAAATATCACTGAGCGTATGAAAGTGGATGAAGCTCTTAGAAATAGTGAATATCAACTTAAAGAATCACAGAAAGTTGCTCATATTGGTTCTTATGTTTTGGATATTAATAATGACATTTGGGAAAGCTCGGTAATCCTTGATGACATATTCGGAATTGATAAAAAATTTAGGCGTGATATAAAGGGTTGGATGCATATTGTCCATCCTAAAGACAAGGATATGATGCAAGATTATTTTACAACTAATGTTTTGAAAAATAGAGATTCATTTAATAAAGAATATCGAATTATGAGAGTAAGTAACCAACGAGAATACTGGGTGCATGGTTTGGGAGAATTGGAATTTAATAAAAAAAGAAATCCCATAAAGTTGATAGGGACAATACAGGACATTACCAAACGTAAACAAGCAGAGATAACCCTTAAAGAATCGGAAGCTCGTTACCGTATGTTGTTTGAATCTGCTAGTGATGCAATTTTTCTTATGAGTGGAGATCAGTTTATAGACTGCAACTTGAAAACTTTGGAAATGTTTGGTTGCAAACGTGATGAAATTGTTGGTCATTCTCCTGTTGAGTTTTCTCCACCAATACAGCTTGATGGAAGAAAATCAGTTGAAAAGGCTATGGAAAAAATTAATGCAGCTTTAGATGGAGCACCCCAATTTTTTGAATGGCAGCATAACAAATTAAATGGAAAAGTGTTTGATGCAGAAGTTAGCTTGAACCTGATTCAATTATCAACTGGTTCGCACATCCAGGCAATTGTTCGTGATATAACTGAACGAAAACTAGCAGAAATGAAGCTAATAGAAAGCGAAAAGCTCTCTTCTGCCGTCATCGAGGATTCACCACTTGGTATTTCCGTTCGTGATAAATATGGTACTCTCATTCTAAATAATGAAGCTTGGAAAAAGATCTGGGGATTTACTGATGAACAGGTGGAATCTTATATGGTAAAACGTGCTCAATTGCAGATGAATGAAAAAGATGGTTATCTGGGTAAGCACCTGGATAAAATAAGGATGGTTTATGAAAATGGTGGTTCATATTTCATTCCAGAAATGAAATTGAAAACCGGCAAAAATAATAAAGCTGAATGGATCATGCAGAGATTCTATGCTATATTAGGTGAAAATAAGAAAGTAGAAAAAGTAGTGATTCTAACGGCAGACATTAGTGATAGGAAAAAAGCTGAGATTATGCAAAATACTTTGTATAATATTTCTAATGCACTTATTACCATTGATGATTTACACGAACTCTTCTACAAAATAAGAGAATATCTAGGAAATATATTGGACACTTCAAATTTTTTCATTGCTTTATATGATGAAAAAACTGATATGATATCACTTCCCTTCAATGCTGATATAAAAGATGTTCATGAAACATTTCCCGCTGCAAAAACAATTACTAACTATGTTATCAAAACTGGAAAACCTCTATTTGCAAATAGACAAATTCTTGATAAGTTAACCAAACAAGGTAAAATTAAAAGTATTGGAACTCCTTCATTGAGCTGGCTGGGTGTTCCACTGAAAATTGAAAACAAAGTAATTGGCGTTATTGCAGTTCAGAGTTATGATAACCCTGATCTTTATTCGAAAGATGATTTGGAAATCCTTACATTTGTTTCAGAAGAAATTGCTTTAGCGATCAATAAGAAGCAAACTGAAGAGCAGCTAAAGGGAAATCTAGAAGAAAAGAATACATTGTTAAGAGAACTATATCACCGAACAAAAAATAATATGCAAGTTATATCTTCTATGCTTCGAATGCAATCCCGAAGCATAGAGAATAAATCCTTATCCGGAAGTTCAAATATAGAAATTGTGCACGAATCTTTTGATGAAATAATAAACAAGATAAAAGCGATGTCATTGGTTCATCAAAAGCTTTATCAATCTCAAGATCTCTCTCGCATAAATCTTAAAGAATACATTACCGATCTTGTTCAGCTTCTAATGATCAGTTTCGGCATCCAGTCCGAAAAAATATCATTGAAATTAGAATTAGATGATGTGTTTGTTTTGATAGATTCTGCAGTTCCGTTGGGACTAGTTCTAAATGAACTTATCTCTAATGTTTTCAAGCATGCCTTTTTAAATAATGAAAAAGATGAGATTTCAATTCGATTATTCAAGGAAGAAGATGAGACGATAAATATACACTTAGGTGATAACGGAGTTGGAATTCCAAAAGATCTAGAGCTGGAAAAAGTAAACACAATGGGACTTCAAACAGTATTTTCTCTAATTAATTATCAATTAAAGGGAGAAGTAATTTATAAAACGGAAAATGGATTAAAATGGATCATAAAAATAAAAGATAATCTGCATAAAGAGAGAGTGTGAGAATGAATAGAAAAATTAAGATTCTGCTTGCGGAAGATGAAGTTTTGATAGCGCATTGTTTGAAGATGGAACTAGAGTTAAATGGATATGATGTATGTAGTTTTGTCTCCAGTGGAGAAGAAGCAGTAGAAATAGCAAAAAAGGAAGATCCTAACATCATATTAATGGATATTCATCTTTCTGGTAAAATGGATGGAATCGAAGCTTCTAAAAAGATCTTAGAGCATAATAAAATTCCAATAATATTTATGACCGGCTACAATGATAAGGCAATCTATGAGCTTGCTCAAAAGGTTAAACCAGTAGCATATCTAGAAAAACCTATCGAAATTTTTGAAATTCAACCAATTATTGACTCTGTTTTTAATAAGTGATATAGATCTAAAATCCAGTAAAGCACTAAAATCTAAAAGACCTCTCCAGCATGATCTCATGCGGATTTTCTTCCTTAAAAGGCAAGATCTTATATTTGTATAGGATTCTGAATTTAAAAGGTAATTGATATCTCAGTGAAAATTCATGGAATACACCCATTTCAGATGCTAGTGCAACATCATGAGATCTTTCTACCCGAGTTTCATAATCCAGGAATAGATCACGACTAAGGTACCTTCCCATACTTATAGACAAGTTATTCAAAAACAATTCTGAAGAGAATTTTGCAATTTCATTAGTTTCATCATAAACTTCATATTGAGATTTATCGTCGGAAGAATAGCTGGCAAAGAGGTTCTGAACAAGGTCTGTTTGAAGGTGGAAATAATCTAACTTCATAGTTTTTCTTATCCAGTTTTCTACAGGTGACAATAGCGGATCCATTACTGCACTCTCCAAACCCATTCCTGCAATTTGAATAACTTCATCCTGAAGAAGTGTTTTCTTTTGGTCCGGAGAAATTTCATCCATTGCTCTATTATACCTGAGTTTTGCCAAAATATCTGTTATTCTGTCGTTGGGATTATCGCTATCAAGTGAGAATCTTAGTGTTCCCACTTCATCGTTTACAGCAACTTCATTAAATATATTCAATGTGATCAACGAACCATCAGCAGTTTTTTTATAGAAAGTACCAGAAATATTTGCTCCTTCTGTAAACCTGCTAAGCTGAATTTGCATATAATCCAGTTTCATCTTTGTTCCAAAAATATCTACAGATCCCTCTTCAGCTATAAACAATGCATCTGGAATCGTGAATTTTTCTTTTGAATAAACTAAATTGAGATAACCTCCGGGATTTATTTTTATATCCACAGGATATGTTACATACTTTACATTCTCACCAAAATTTACCATAATATCAAAACTTAATGGCAATGGAGCACTCTCGCTTACCTTTTTTTCTCTTACTGTATTAAATAGTTTAAGTAAATTTTCTGTATTTGGCGGGAAGATTGCTCCACCATTAGATACATTCAAATCTCCTATTAGTTTAATATCCTCAAAAGGACCCTTAACTTCAAAATAATCACTGTTTCTTCCACTAATTATAACTTTCGCCACATTGTTCACCGGAATGTATCCGGGCATATTAAATAGTATTCCGCCATCATTTGTGTTAACCAGGATATTCCCCAAATTCAACGTTCCTAAAATGAAATCCTCATCATTATTATTTATCACATTAGATACGTTACATCTGCCCTCACCCATGCGGAACTTGAATTTATCGATCGCAAACAAATTCTCTTTGATATTAAATTTAATTGTGATCTTATCAATGTTCTCAGGTTGTCCCTTTACTTTCAAGCCACCCTCGGATAAGGAAAAATTTCCCTGTTCTATAAATATTTTATTGTCTTTTGTTCTTACCTTAAATTCAAATTCTGTTTTTGAACTAGCCTCAGATATTGCTTTTGTCTGATCTGCTACCATTTTCAGTATATCACCATCAAACTGTATCGTAATATTATTTGTATCTGAGAATGCTTTTGAGTTTAATACATTATAACCAATTGCACCACTAGATCTCAAATTGAATTCATTTTTCCTAAAGCATCTTATATCATTCACAAACAGCAAATCATCTTTTTGAAGAATATCAAATTTTATAAGATCTGCCTTAAATCTGTTAGCTTTAAATTTTTTAACCTCGATATCAAGTTGAAGTTCATTGTTATTATTAGATCTCGAGAATTCGATTCCACCTTTTATGATCCCATCAATATTTTCTTGTGGAAGAAGATCTGCTATTTGGAGAGAATCTATAGTCCCTGTTGCTGTAATTATCATATTGGGTTTTGTTATCAATGCGCCATGTAGATCAATAATTTTATGCTCATCTGTTTTTATAAATGCATCCCGAATACTGATCATGGAACTGTTTCCTGAGAGATTTAATTTGGCATCGATTCTTTTCATCTCCCCTATCTTAAAATCATTAAGAGTGATATGTCCACTTACATCACCTTGCTCAAAATTATTTACAGTCGCATCAAAAGTAAGATTCCCATCTAGTTGTCGGGCAGTATCATAATCCATAAAATATTTAGAAAATTCTTCAACTTTTAGTTTTTTTCCCTGTATAGAGAAACTGTATGTTAATTCTGGTTTCCGCTTTAACCAACCATCAATATCTATCAATTTATTAAACTCGAAATGTTTGATCTGAAGGCTATCCAGCGAGCCTTTTGCCAACAATTCAATATTAAAGGATTCATAATTATATCTAGCATTGAAAGTTCGAATATTAATCAGCGATCGTTTATTTGAGAGATCCAATACAATATCTGTCTTTAATCTACCTCCAAGTTTCCCGTAATCCCTGTCGTATACCATAATATTAGAATTTGTTACAATGCTGTATTTATTCGCTTCTACCTCTACATCTCCGGTAAGAATTGGAAGGGATGTTCCATTAAGAGCTTTATTTAGTTCCAAGCCGCGAAGTTTTAATTTGGCTTTTAACTCTTGGGAACGGACATTCCCAAAACAGGAAAAACCAATATCATTTAATGGATGTGTAATATCTGCAGTAAGCTCATCCCCCATGAGGTTTGCTTTAAGTGTCAAGTCGTCAAATTTAATTGAGTTAGATCGGATCTTCATTTTCTCAAGTTCTATGAAGATATCAATAGTATTCTGATAGTTAATAACTGAAGTGAGATCTCCATTTATTTGCAATTCCCCACTTTGCCAAAGCAGATTGCGAGAATGAAGATCTAGATGAAGACCTTCTCCGAATTTATAATATCCATCTCCAGCTAACAGATTCTCTTCCCAGATAGAATTATTCAATTTCAGTTCTATATTATCATCTTTCATCTTTGCAGCAATGTTTATATCTCTTATCTCTTGATTGGCTGAAGTAAGTTTATTTGATGTTAATTCTGCTTCAATTATCGGATTAGATAATTTACCGGAAATATTAATCTTTGCGTCTACATTTCCCGCAACTTGTGTTATGTATTTTTGTAATGGAATATTAGATGTATTGATTTCAGATACAATTGTTCTATTATCTGAAAGGATATCATTGATGATGGCATTTCCATTAATTTCGTTTTTATCGAAATGTGAATTATGAAGTGTGATAAATGTTTGTTTATCGTTTCCGGAAATTAAAATTGAATCTATTGACGCTTTCCTTGCTGCAATTTCAACATTTATGTTTTGTATATTGGTTTTGTAATTAAGTTTTTCTTCAGAATAGTTTAGATCCGCATCAAGTGTAAATCCTATTGAATTCAATTGTGATATTTCCAATTTAGAAAGTTTGAGATCATTCAATTTCAGATCTGCTTTTTCTAACTTACCTTTATTCAAAATGCAGGAAATATTCAGATCAGAGTTTTCTTCAGATGTAGCTGAAAGTGTGATGTCAGAAATTTTGTTATTCCGTATCGCAAGATCAATATTCTGCCAGCTGTTAGAAATTTGTAAAAAATCATTTTTAAATTCAATGTTTACTGATCCATTATAGATATTAAGCACTTCGAAGAATTTGGAAATATCGGGAATAACAAATTTATTTCCCTCTTTTTCATTTCCATTTGGAACAATTCTGAGAATAAATTCTGGATCGTAAATCTTGATATGTTTTAAAGCTTTAAGATTTTTGAACTTGGAGAATATGAGTTTTTGTAGATTATACTCAACATATAATTGGTTCACTTTTAAGTAAAATTTGTTCTTACTATTAATTTCAATTCCAGAAATATTTGCTTGTTTATCATTAAATGTAAATTCTTTTATTGATACTTCTGCATTCAACATCTCAGAAAGCTGATCTGTTATCCTTGTTTGAACTATTTTATCTACTTTTGCCAATCTCACCAACACGAAGAAAGTAATATTGATAATAAAGACAATTAGCACAATGATAAGTAGCCAGGTTTTCTTTTTCATTTTACATTAATAACTTATTTTGTTGTTTCTTTTAGAATTCCATTTTCCAAAATAAAACATCTATCCATTTTATTGGCGATATCTTGGTTGTGTGTTGCAATTACAAAAGTTTGTCCGTGTTTCTTATTCAGATCCATCAGCAAATCAATAAGTTCGTCACTATGCTTTGAATCCAGATTTCCGGTTGGTTCATCGGCAAAGATTATTTCTGGAGAATTTATCAGTGATCGTGCCACTGCAACTCTTTGCTGTTCTCCTCCACTCAACTGGTTGGGATAATGTAAACGTCTGTCTTCAAGATCAAGTGTTTTTAATAATTTTCTGGAATCTATTACACTTTTCTTAAAATCCTTTGTCGCTAGAAATTTTGGCATTGCCACATTCTCTTCAGCTGTAAAATCTTCTAATAGATAATGAGACTGGAAAACAAAACCAATTCGTTTATTTCTAAATTCATTTAAATCTTTATCTTTTACATCTATCTGTTTACCCGAATAATAGATATTACCCGAGTCATAACTATCCAGCATTCCCATCATATGGAGAAGAGTACTTTTTCCACTGCCGGATTCTCCAGTGATCGCTATCATTTCACCCGGTCGAATTTCCAGATCTACTCCTCTCAAGACTTCCAATTTACCAGATGCTTCATTGTAACTTTTCTTTAATTTCTCAACTCTAATTAAACTCAATTCAAATCTCCTAGCGTGAATTTCATGCCTTTCTAATTATATTTGTAATATTCAATTTGGAAATATTCTTTAAAGGTATTAGTGATGCTGCAAATACAATCAGCATTGATACACCTAGAATTATTATCCAGCTGATATATCCAAACTGAACGTTAATTTCTTCCAGAAAGTATACCTCTCCTTTGAGTACAAAAAACTTCTGCCAACTCAGAAATTTTGCTAAAAGAACACCTAATATCTGACCAAAAGAGACAGATAACAAAGCTAATATTAATGTTTTACCTATAAATATTTTTTGGAGAATTTTATCGGAAGCTCCAAATGCTTTTAGTATTCCTAGTTCTGTGCGCTTTTCTATTATGGATGTAGACACAGAGCTTACAACGTTGAACGATGCAATAAGTATCAGAAAACTTAAAATAATGAAAATTACCCATTTCTCCATCTTTAATAAGGCAAAAAGGTTGCTGTTAAAGTCTACCCAGGAAGATATCTGATATTTATAATCAAATTCATGTTCCCAAACATAAGCAATATAATCAGCTCTTTCTATCCACTGAGGTATCATTTTAACTTCCACCATCGTAAATTCATTTTCCATAGAATTAAAATCTGCCATTACATTTCGATCAATAAAAATGAATTTACTGTCGTATTCATACATCCCGGATCTATATAAGCCCACAAGTGTAAATATTTCTTCTTTAGGTTTTAAACCCATCGGAGTAACTTTGGAATCCATCGGACTTATCAATTTAAAAGTATCACCTAATTTCAGATTCAATTCCTTTGCCAGTTTATACCCCAACACTGCCGAATTTTCTGCATCAAGTTTCCAGGTTCCTTCCAAAACATATCTCTTATATTTACTGGGAAGTTCCTGCTGTTCCCAGTCTATTCCACGAACAATAGAACCTTTTATCCGATTCCCATTTGCAGCCATTGCTTGGGTAATTATAAGCGCAGAAGTATTCTCCACCCCTTCATGTTTTGTTAGCATATTTTCTATTTGTTCAACATCACGACCTGTGAGATTTCCTTCGCCTGCATTAAAGATATAGATGTGGGAGTTAACACCGAGGATAGTTTTTTTTAATACTGTTTCATATCCTTCAAATATGGATAATGCCACAGTAAGGGTTGCTACGGAAATGATTATTCCAATAACCATAAAAACAGAGTCAAACCGCAACCATTCCCTTTTCGGAGATGATATATATTTCTTTAAAAAAAACAATACAATTTTATTCATTAAGGGTATATTTTAATTATTAATTTTTCTGTCAATAATTGAATGTGGCAAGTATATGGATAAAACTTGTCAAAAAATGTTCAATTTTAAATATTTGAAATCGTAATTCTTAATTAGGAGAGTATGATGAAATTCAAACTCATATTTATTTTTATTATTTTATCATTAATAAGTTCATTTAGCTTTGCAGCTAATCGTGAAGTTCTTATTGAAGACTTTGAAAGTGGAACAATTTTCTTAACATCATATCCGGATCAGGATATGCAACCCAACGCCTGGGAGTTGTCTACAGAGAATACATATAACACACTTTCGCAATATTCTCTTAAGCTTTATGGTAATACATGGAAGGTAGAAGCAATAGATCCTGTTACGTTAGAAGATAATGATATATGGCAAGTTGCCTGTTTTATAGAAGATAAGGGCGAGATTCAAGGATTTGGGGTCAGCGACGGCACAAATGAACTGTTCTATTCTCTTGATGGTATCGAATTATTGAATATTGAAGAATGGATACCTGTTTATCAAGGTGCATTTGGAGAAGGTGTATGGAATATTTTTCAACTTCCAATAGCTGATGACTGGTTCTCGTGGTACGAATATCTGCCAGAGATCACTGAGCTTGTATTTATTAATGATAATGATGCAGGCAGCGGAGTTGTATATTTTGATAATATTTATAATATAACTGAAGACTTACCTGTTTCACCAGAAGTTGAGATCAGTTTTGAAATTGGTAATGTATTTCGAAATTCAGATAATTTACGCAGTGTAAATGTACAGTTTTACAGCGATGTTACAGATCCAGATAGTGATCAGCACACTTTCTCTTGGTTATTTGGAGATGATTCTACAAGCACTTTTCAGGATCCTGCACATACATATATTGTAGAAGATGATCATTCATATTCTGTTCATCTGCAAGTTACGGATGAATCTGATAATTATGGTTTTGCATCATGTCAAATAGATGTGGATGAAGGTCCTACATCATTTCCTTTAACTATGAACTTTGTGGGTGATGTCATGCTGGCCCGGGGCTATGAATCTGGTGGGGGCATTATTCCCACACAAGGGGTTGAAGCCATCTTTGAACCTACGTTATCTATATTCGGAGAAAATGCTGATATTTCAGTTGCAAATCTCGAGTGTCCTCTCACAACTCATAATGAACCTCATCCAACTAAAACAATCTACTTTAAAGGAGCTCCTGAAAATGCTGCAGGTCTGGCTTTTGCAGGAATAGATCTTGTTTGCCTGGCAAATAATCATGTAAGTGATTATAATTTGGAAGGTATGCAGGAAACTCAGAGTACACTGGATCAATACGGAATTTTATATTCCGGTGCAGGAGCCGATTCCTATGAAGCATACAAGCCATTATTCTATTCTAAGAAAGGTGTGAATCTAGCTTTTTTAAGATCGTGTGACAGAACTGGTCAATATAACAATTACCAGCCTTATTTACAGGCAGGATATAATAAATTTGGATTTGCATATATGACTCCATATTATATTATGGAACAGATAGATATAGTGCAGGACGATGCTGATCTAATAATAGTGGAAGCTCATTCTGGAAGTGAGTATTCTACAGCTCCCGGTGCTAATTATGATTTCATCGATGTATTTGCCGGTTGGGATGCAAAAGATTTTGCAGAAGATGAAGATTATACACCCAGGATCGATATTCCACATATGTGGGATATTGAGATCCGTCATCATATGATAGATTCGGGAGCAGACTTGGTTATTTGTCACCATCCGCACATAATTCAGGGACTTGAAGTTTACAACGGAAAACTTATTGCTCATTCACTTGGTAATTTTGCATTCGATCTTAATTATTTAGAAACTTTTCCGTCTATGGTCCTAAACACTTCAATTGACGAAGATGGTTTTAGTGCATTCAGTATAAAGCCGGTATTCATCGATGACTATATCCCGCAAGTCGCTACTGGTGAATTGGGTATATATATACTTAATTATTTAAAAATGAAATCTAAAGAGTTAAATACATATCTAAGTGTTGACAATGTTGAAATTGAAGCAAATGTAATTTTGGATACCTTGAATATGTTGATAGAAAATGAACCATTTTCAGAAGCTTTAACATTCACTTATAATGGAGAGGAATATATATCTCAGATCATACATCTTTCTCAGTGGGGAAATATTTCCAGTATAGATGCAATAACACCTGGCAATAACTATGAATTCCGAGTTGGCCGCGAACTTATATGGTTTGGTAATTATGAAGATGAGGGAGCCAGTATCTGGAATGTGAATAGTGGTAGTGAGTGGCTTGATGATAGTGAATTTTATGAAGGTGAGTTTTCTTTATGTATTCAGCAGAATTCTGCAAATGGATATAATATTATAACTAATATGGAAAACCGGATGAAAAAAAGATCTGATGGTGAATATTCTGTTCATGGTTATGTAAAAACAGAAAATTGTGAAGGTGCTATGATCCAGGCACGATTCTATAATAGCAGAACGAGCGGAACATTGCTGGGCCAAGATAACTTTGAACCGGTAAGTGGTAATACCGATTGGACATACTACTCTGCAGAAATTGATGTACATGCTAATACTACTTTCTTTGATATTGTCGCAAATAACGATCCACCAATAACAGGAGATTCCTATGCCTGGTTCGATAATACGGGACTGATCGAATGGGAAGAATGGCAAGAAAAGACGTCTTCACCTGATATTATAATAAATCCAAATGACTATTATTATCTGCAGATAAAAACTGATGAACTTCCACTTAACTCTTCGGTTCAATTTGCACATACAGCATATGAAGAAAATCCTGTTACAATACACGGAAATGAAATTCCAAAAGTTATAAATGCTTACCTTAATTCTAATTACCCTAATCCTTTCAATCCGCAAACAACAATAAGTTTTACAATTAAAGATGTAGAAGGAAAAACAAATATTGCAATTTATAACATTAAGGGACAAAAGGTTAAAACACTTATAGATGAGGTTCTTCCGGTGGGTGACCATTCATTGATATGGGATGGAACAAACTCTAAAGGAAGAGATGTATCTACAGGGATATATTTCTATAAAATGGAATTTAATGGAAAGCATATAAACACAAAAAAATGCCTATTATTAAAATAATCTTTACAAATATCATATAAACAAAATTTTTCTCCATTGATGGGAAATTCTGGCCCGGTTTTTGCGTAGTATTTTCCTAAATAAGAATAAGGAATTAAAAACATGAAAGGACTTTTGACACTATTTATATTATCAATAGTTACATTTTCGAATACAATTAATCTGGACATTTCGGGAGGTACTATACACATCTCCGGAAATTTTGAAAATATCAATTTAACTGAGAAAAACATTCAAGGTGACACATTTACACAACTCCATATTAAGGATTGTGTTTCTACTGGAAAGGTTGGAGAACCGGAATTACCAATCTACACAAGACTCATAGCGCTTCCAAACACAGGAAATTATGTTTTAGAAAATATTTCATTTGTTGAGAACATAATCGACTTAAATAATACAGTTTTACCTTCTGATTTCCTCGCTGAAGATGAGATGAACACTGTTGAATATCAAAAGGATGAATGGCTGCCTTCAAATATTGTTACAATTAGTGATCCAAATATTATGGGTGCATACAGATTCTCGCAAATTGCCGTATCACCTATACAATATAATCCAATGCAACAAAAATTAAGAATCATAAAAGATATTCAAATTGAGCTAACTTTAGATGAAACTCTTACAAAAAACACAAAAACAAAACCAAGCAACATCAACTCATTCTCTAAAGTTGCAAAATCTATAATTCAAGAGAATTCAGCTATCAGGACAGAACAAAATGGGAAATATCTTTTTATTATACAAGATAATATGGCATCTCTTTTAGATCCGCTTCTACGTTGGAAAGAGAAACTGGGTTACAAAACAAAAGTTGCAATGTTATCTGAAACCGGCAATTCTGCTGATGCTATTAAAGACTATATTCAAAATGCATATGATAACTGGGAAATTCCTCCCGAATATGTTGTCTTAGTTGGAGATGTAGATGGATCAATTGCAGTACCGGCATTCTATGTGCAAGGTTATCTCGCTCCTTGGGCTGTAAGTGATCATAGTTATTCACTTCTAGAAGGTGATGATTATTTTCCGGATGTATTTGTTGGTCGTCTTTCAGTTCGTTCACAATTAGAATTGAATACAATCATGAGTAAAATAATTAATTATGAAAGTAATCCGTTAATTGAAGATGACTGGCAAAATAAAGCATTAATGATTAGTGTTATTGTTGATTGGTGGAACTACTACTCAGGCAGAGAAACTGTGATGGAATGTCGGGATAAGTTGCTTGATTTTGAGTTTACAGCTGTCGACACATTTATATCCCCATACCAAAATAATATGAGTTCTTTAATTAATATGATCAATGGTGGTTACACATTTTTGAATTATCGTGGATACGGATCTACGAGTTATTGGTGGGGAAATTATGGTGATCTATTTAACATAAATGGGATTAATTCTTTAAGTAATGGTTTTAAGTTGCCAATGGTAACTAGCATTGTATGTGGTGGTGGAGATTTTGCAAGTACAAGTTATTCTTCTTGCTTCGGTGAGACATGGCTTTCTGCGGGTTCACCTGCAGAACCAAAAGGGGCAATAGGTTTTATTGGACCAAGTGAACACGATACAAAAACACAATTTAATAATACTAATGATATGGGAATTTATCATGGTATTACTCAGGAAGGTATAACCAGAAGTGGTGAGATAATGCTAAGTGGAAAAATGGCACTTTACAATAACTATCCTTATTGTCATGGTTGGGGAAATGCGCTTAATTCCGATCAATTCTATTTTTATGTTTATAATCTTCTGGGTGATCCGGGATTGCAGATCCTAACCAACACTCCTAAAGTATTTGAAATGATATATCAAGAAGAAATACCATCAGGTTCAAATTTTATAGATGTTCAAATTGAATTAGACGATATTGACAGATCTGGTTTTACTATTGCCATTACAAATTCTGACAGTCTTATAACAACAGGAATTTCTGACGAACTTGGAATTGTGAGCATTCCTATTACACTTGAAACCGGAACCTATGAAATAACAGCATCTAAATATCAATATATCCCGGTTATTAGTAATTTAACTGTAATTGATGAAGATATGGTCCGACTTGATGAATATACATGTTCGGAAATTATTTCCGGCAATGCTGTCACCATAACTGTAAGCAAACAAAACGATGGAAGTATGCAGGCAAATGATCTTGAGTTCGAAATAACTACAGAAAATGATTTTATCACAATCATATCAGGTTTGAACACTCTTTCTACTTTAGAAGCTAATGAATTCACAACATGCGATTTCGAGATAGAACTTGATAATTTATGGCGGGATGGTATTCAGGGTGAGATATTTTTGAACATCTCATCTGATCTTGGTGAAAACACTTTTTATATGCCGATTGAGATCATCTCTCCACAATTTACTATTTCCAATTTTATTGTAGATGAACCGAATGGAAACTTGCTGCAAGATGCAATTTCAAGTTTCGATCTGGAATTCCTGAATAGTGGTAATTTTAATGCTGATGAAACATCTATAACGCTTGTTGCAATGTCAGGTAATTATAACATAATTAATTGTAGCACAACCTGTCCTGAAGTACTAATAGGAGAAAATGGAGTAACTGGAACTCCTTTTGAAATAGAGATAGGTAATGCGATCTCAGGTGAACTCGCTAAATTCAAATTTGTAATATCCAATAACGGAAATGTTCTACAGGAAATCTTATATTCATATCCAATTGGAGTAATTTCTGAGGAAAGCCCTACATTCTGTGATCTAGGATATATTGCTATTGAATCTTCTGATGTAGGCAATTTCACTGCACCAACCTACAATTGGATAGAGATAGATCCTACATTGGGTGGACAGGGAAGTATCGTACAGGGTGGAAATGTAACCGGCTATGATGGTTACACAAAAACAATGGATCTACCTTTTGACTTCCAATATTTTGGAATTGAATATGATGAGATATCAATATGTTCTAATGGATGGATATCAATGGGTGATACTGATCTTGTATTCTTTAGAAACAAGAACATCCCTTCAGGAGTTGGTACAAGTGCCATGATAGCACCTTTCTGGGATAATCTAACCGAAGGAGCAATTTATTCCTATTATGATTCTTCTCAAAATATTTTCATCGTTGAGTGGTCTAATTGCAGAAATGCACAAACCTACTCATTTGAAACGTTCCAGGTTATATTCTATGATCCGATCTACTATCCATCAATTACAGGAGATGGTGACATATTATTTCAATATAATAACGTAACTAATAATGACTATGCAGATAATTACGCTACAATTGGAATTGAAAACGAAACTCAAACAGATGGACTTCTCATAACTTTTTCAAACATCTATCCACCAACAGCGCATACTATTGAGTCGGAAACAGCGATCTTATTCACGGCGAATGAGAGTGCACCTGTACAAGGTGATGATAATTTGATAGTTAATTCTCCAAAACTCTACCAAAATTATCCTAACCCGTTCAACCCTACAACTACAATATCGTTTAGTTTAAACACAAATATTAATGATAGTGCAAAGATCAGTATTTATAATCTTAAGGGACAAAAGATTAAACAATATTCAATATTAAACGATCAAACTTCAGTTATCTGGGATGGAACAAATTTTAATAACCAGCCTGTTTCATCGGGTGTGTATTTCTATAAATTAGTTGCTGATGGTAAAACAGTAGCTACCAGGAAGTGTTTACTATTAAAATAATTTGAAAGGAGTTTTTGTGAAACGGATCTTTTTAATAATAGTCCTCTTTGTATTATACATTCAATTAAAAAGTTTAGAATTCTCTGAAATCAATAATTCATTTCAGGTTTTTGGAAGTTTTGAAGTCGAAGAGATCAAATCTGAACAGACAGATGAGAATATTTATAATAGGATCACCATTTCAGATTGCAAAAGTAGTATGATATCGAATGTTTTCGAACTACCTGTTTTCACAAGACTTGTTTCTCTTCCAAATACTGGAAACTACAGATACTCCAATGTTGAATATGATTATGATGAAATTGTGCTATCCCATAAAATTTTACCAGTTGAATTTAGTGACCAAGAAGATCTCTATGCTGTAGATGATTGGTTTCCAAAAGATATTATTACAATTGCTAAACCTGCTATCATGCGTGGGAACAGATTCTCCCAAGTCTCTATCTCCCCTATTCAGTACAATCCGCATCAGAATATTGTTCGAGTTTTAAAAGATATAGTAATTGATTTTGAAATTGATCAAACAGATAATAGAAATCCGCTGACAAAGGAGATCGATTCTTCTCATTTTAGTGAGATAGCAACTGAGAAGATCTTAGGTGCAAGAAGCCGAACTAGCTTGTTGGGTGGCGAATATCTTTTTATCGCACCGAGTGGAACCGAGAACATTTTGCAGCCACTTCTCCGCTGGAAAGAAAAACTGGGTTATAAAACAAAACTTGTATTAATTGAAAACATCGGTACAACTGCTGATGATATAAAAGATTATCTACAAAATGCTTATGATACTTGGGAAGCTCCTCCTGAATTTGTTGTTTTGGTTGGTGATGTTTCAGGAGCAATTCAATGCCCTGCTTTTTTTGTAGAAGGTTATTTTCCCCCCGGTTCATGGGATGTAAGTGACCATAATTATACACTTTTAGATGGAGATGATTACTTCCCTGATATTTTTATTGGAAGACTTTCGGCTCAAACTCAGATGGATCTGATGACTACTGTATCTAAAATTATTAATTATGAGAGAAATCCTATTATGGAAATCCCCTGGCAGAAACGTGCTTTAATGGTTGGATTTGTGCATGAATTCAATGGTTTTTCTCAACGTGAAACTCTAATGGGGATACGAAATAAACTTCTGGATTTTGAGTATACTATCGTAGATACATTCATAAACCCATGGCAGCAAGGACAAGCCTTGCTTGCGAATTCAATAAGTGAAGGTGAATCATTCATTTGTTATCGAGGCACCGGATCCCCTTCCAGTTGGGGTGGATTTCCGGGTACTATGTTAGATTTAGAAGATATCGGAACCTTAACTAACGGGTTTATGCTGCCACTGGTTACAAGTATGACTTGTGGTGGTGGTGATTTTGCATCTGAACAATTTTCAACTTGTTTTGGTGAAGAATGGGTATCGGGTGGAAGCCCTTCCAACCCATATGGTGCGATCGGGTTCATCGGTCCAAGTGAGTATGACACAAAAACCTGGTTTAATAATGCTAATGCAATGGGTATTTATCAAGGTATCACGCAGGAAGGATTATTCCGTTGTGGAGAGATACTGCTTCGTGGAAAGATGGAGCTATATAACAATTATCCATTTAGTCATGCATGGGGAAGTGCTTTAGATTCAGACCAATTTTATTTCTATGTTTATAATCTTTTGGGAGATCCCGGATTGCAAATTTTAACTGATATCCCAAAGGATCTAGAATTCACTTATGATCCGGTTATTCCATCTTCAGCAAACTTCATTGAGGTTCAAATTAATATTTCAGAAGATGATCTCTCCGAATTTATTATTGCTATAACATCTGAAGACAGCCTGATAACAACAGGAACTACAGATGCAAATGGAATCGCTATTATTCCTATTGAGCTACAGATCGGTAACTATGAAATTACTGCTTCCAAATACTGTTATATTCCACAAACGAACGATCTAAGTGTGAGTTCAGATGCAACACTTATACTTGAAGATTTTTACTTCTCAGAGCTACTTATTTCAGGACATAATTCTAATTTGGAATTTACACTTGCAAATATTGGAGGAGCTGATATTGAGAACCTTACTATAACTCCTTTATGTAATAATGAACACATTTCATTTTCTGGTGACCCAATTGTTCTCAGTGTACTTGAGAATGGGCAGATCTATTCAGATGAATTTGAAATACATATTTCAGAAGATTGGGTTGATGGAGAGGAACTAAATATTTTTGTTCAGATCACTTCTGATAGCGGGGATTTTGCGTTTTTAACTCCATCTGTAATTATCTCTCCAGAACTCGCAGTCTCAGAATTCTCAGTACAAAACTCGTCTAATTGTCTTATCCAAAATGAACTTGCAAATATTACAATAGAATTGCTGAATTGTGGAAATTTTGAAACAAGTGATTTCCAAGCTGAGCTTATCTGTACTAACGAAAATGTAATTGTTGAAGATGCTTTTTCTAGCTTTGTCAACATTCAGCATGATGAAACGGGAACAGGTAACTTCACGGTTCAGCCCGAAAATGTGATCTCAGGTGAAATTGCCCAATTCGAATTGATTATCACAAATGATAATATTATTTTACAAAATGTTAGCTTTAGTTTCCCAATCGGTATAATGGATTCAACCAGCGTTACATTCTGTGATAATGGTTATTATGCAATTGAATCTAGAGATTTTGGAAATTTTGAAACACCACAATATAATTGGATCGAAATAGATCCTAATTATGGTGGTGACGGGGCACTTCTCGATGCTGATCATACAACTATAGACGGATCTACAAAGATCATTCCACTTCCCTTTCAATTCAATTATTTTGGTAGTTACTATGATCATATCTCTGTAAGCACAGAAGGGTATATTTCTATGGAAACAATGCCGCTTGTGTTTCATCGAAATCGCAATATACCATCCGGAATTGGCCCTGCCGGAATGATAGCACCATTCTGGGATAATCTTATAGATGGCAGGATATATGTTAAATACGATGAAGAAAATAATTATTTTATTGTTGAATGGTCAGATTTTAAGAATGAATTTGATGAGACCAGTGAAATATTTCAAGTTATTATTTACGATCCGGAATTTTATTTCACAGCTACAGAAAATAAATTGATCAAGTTTCAATATAAGGAAGTAAGTAACACCGATCAAGATTATAATTATGCCACTGTCGGCTTAGAAAATTACACACAGGATAATGGTTTATTGCTAACATTCTCAAACATATATCCAAATACAGTACACAATTTGCAAAATGAGACTGCAATACTATTTTGTAATAATGTAAGTAGTGGTATACCGTTTATAAGTGTGCAACCCGAAAGCTTCTTCTTCTCAATACCAGCTGATTCTACTTTCACAGTAGATCTCGAATTATCAAATGCTCTTGGTTCTTACGATGTCTCTTATGATATATTGCTAGCACACTTTGCCAAAGTGCCTAACGGATACCCGTCCAATTTCAATGAAGATTTCTCAAGAAGTATCGAGAATAGTTATATTGTTAATGTAACAGGTGCATATATACCGATAGAGCCGATGAATTTCTTTTTTTACTTGATACATAATGATATAGATGGAGAAGGGATCCATGGCGTTACAGTTGACTTCCCACCTGGTTTTTATGTGAATAGTGCTGCAGATATAGATGGGCTTGAATACAATGGTGAAATTGGAGATGGAGTAGAGATCAGCTGGGGATTTGTTCCTGGTAATAGCGTTATCCCTGAATTTACTTCAACACCGATGTTGATAAATGTGACCATTGATGAAGATCAGACATCTCCGGTTGAAATTAGCTGGTATATTGAGGGAGACGGATCTGGCGCACCACCACATCAGACAAGTGGTTCGTTTATGGTGAATCCAACAACCGATAATTATTTCTGGGTCACATACCCAAACGGTGGTGAAACAATTGTACCCTCTATTCCAGACACATTAAGATGGAATAAATACGGTGATGCAAACTTTGTTAAGTTATTACTAACTAGAGATAATGGAAACAATTTAGAAGTGATAGATGAGATGGCAGAGAACTCCGGAGAATATCCTTACACCTTTGACGGTCCGCTAAGTGATGATTGTTGGTTTGTGGTATCATCTCTGGACGAAAGTATTTTTGATGTTTCTGATAGTGTATTTAGTATTTCAGCTTTTAATATCATATATCCGGAAGAAAGTTCCATACTCTCCTATGGAGCAACTGACACATTAATTTGGGAAGATATGGGAAATTACGATAATGTACAGATCGAGTTTTCTGCAAACAATGGATATTCTTGGGAATCAATTACAGAAATAACTGAAAATACGGGTTCATTTGTTTATACGGTTCCCGGTCCTCCATCCGAATATTGTCTGTTCCGAATAAGCAATATTACGGGTACGGTACAGAATATATCCAGACTTTTCACTATCGTTGATTCACCTGTAGATTGGCTGGCAATAGAAAACCAAACAGGATTTATCCCGGCAGGTGAGAATGATATTAATCCCCTTACTATTTCCTCCGATGGATTATCTCCTGCTACTTATGTTGCAGTTATTAAGGTTATAACAGATATTGGACAAATTCTAAATATTCCCATTACTCTAGAAGTATATTCAACTACACCTCCGGTTGAACAATATATGCTTAGTCAAAATTATCCAAACCCCTTCAATCCCTTCACCAAGATAGATTACGAAGTTCCCAAAATTGGAAAAGTATCAATAAAGGTATACAATATCAGAGGTCAATACGTTAAAACGCTTATTAATGAACAAAAAGAACCAGGAAGTTACTATACTTATTGGGATGGAACCGATAATTTGAACCGCAAGGTAAGCTCGGGTGTTTATTTCTATCAGCTAGATTCAAGTAGCTCTACAAAAACAAAGAAGATGATATTGATAAAATAGATGTTAAGCGAAAAGTAGCTGATCTAGAAAGATCAATCTAAATGAAATTTAAATTATTAGCATGGGAATAAAAATTGCATATATTTATACATTATATTAGTATATGAATAAAATAAGGAGATAAATATGAAAAAAACGTATTTAATGATAGTATTTATTATTATCAGCAGTCTATTATATTCCACAGAACTTGTAGGGAATATAACTACACAGTTATCAGAAAAGATGAGCACTTCTTCTAATGAAGAGTTCATTCGAGTTAATATCGCTTTTAGGGAGAATTACAATTCACAGGAAATGATCTCGGAAACTTCACACATGGAAAAACAAGACAAAAGAGATTATGTAACTTCTACACTTAAAGAATTCAGCGCACAATCTCAAGCAGATCTAATTTCGCAATTAAACGACTTAAAATCAGTTTCCAAGGTAAGGAAAATTAAAGCACTTTGGTTAGTTAATATAGTAAATTGTGAAATTAAGAAAAGTGCTATAGAAACTATTTCACTCCGATCTGACATTGCGTCAATAGATTATGATGAAGAAAGGAATATCCTTTTAGCACCAACCATTGATAAGAAATCAAATGAATCTCTACATGAAATGAGAGACGGCAGAGAGATCACTTGGAACGTTACCAAGGTTAATGCGGATGATGTTTGGGCTCTAGGATATTACGGTGCTGGAGTTATTGTGGCAGTATTAGATACCGGAGTTAATTACAATCATACAGATTTGAATGATCATCTTTGGACTCATCCCGATTTTCCTAATCATGGTTATGATTTTGTGAATGGAGATAATAATCCTATGGATGATCACGGACATGGAACACATTGTGCAGGAACTGTAGCAGGAGATGGAACTTCAGGTTCACAAACAGGAGTGGCTCCGGAAGCATCAATAATGTGTGTAAAATTATTAGATAGTGGTGGTGGAGGCTATGAATCTGTATGCTGGGAAGCTGTAGAATTTGCTGTAGATAATGGAGCTGATGTTTTAAGTATGTCCTTTGGATGGCAACACAGTTGGGGAACAAACAGAACAGCATGGAGAAATGTAATGGATTATGTTTATGCAGCTGATATTTTTGCATCTGTTGCCGCAGGAAATGAAGGATCACAACAATATAGTTATCCAATTCCGGATAATGTTAGAACTCCCGGAGATTGTCCTCCACCTTGGCTGCATCCAGATCAAACTCTAACCGGTGGTCTTTCTTCCGTTGTATGTATTGGAGCTACAGATAGTAACGATAATCTTGCCAGCTTCTCTGGCAGAGGTCCTGTCACTTGGGAATTTATTTCAGGATATAATGATTATGCATACAATCCAGAGCAAGGTTTGATCCGTCCTGATATTTCAGCTCCAGGTGCTAACATAAAATCATTAGCACATTATAATAATACTGGTTACGAATCGGGATGGAGTGGAACATCTATGGCAACACCTGCTGTGGCCGGAGTTATAGCACTAATGCTTTCTAAAAACTATTCTCTTACTCCTGCGCAGTTAGATCAAACAATAGAAGAAAATGTTGCCGTTGCCCAAAACCCTAAGAACAATAATTATGGTTCAGGAAGAATTGATGCTCTTGCTTCTATTAATGCAGTTTCAGCACCAAATACTCCTCCAAATGCAGCTATCAACCCTAATCCTGCTGATAATGCAGAATACATATCAATAAATACAAATTTAAGTTGGATGAATGGTGGCGGAGCCACTACTTATGAGGTTTACTTCGGAACAGATAATCCCCCTACTAACATCGTGAATGGAGATGTTGTTTCTAATTCTTCTTATGAACTAACCGGAGAGTTAGATTTTGAAACAACATATTATTGGAATATAAATTCTATAAATGGATTCGGAAATGCTGATGGACCTATTTGGAGCTTTACAACCGGTGGACCAGCCGATGAAGATTTTGAAACTGGAGATTTCTCGTCATATCCCTGGACTTTTGCCGGTAACCAGGATTGGATAGTTCAAACAAGTCAGGTATATGAAGGAACCTATTCTGCAAAATCAGGTTCTATAACACACAACCAAACAACCGAGCTTGAAGTTGTAATGGATGTTGTAGATGCCGGGCAGATCTCTTTCTATACAAAGATCTCATGTGAAGATGACTCAAATGATGATTGGGATTACCTGGCTTTCTATATTAATGATGTAGAGCAAGATAGATGGGATGGTGAAGTAGATTGGAGTTACCAAAGTTATGATGTAGTTGCCGGTAACAGCACTTTTAAGTGGAAATATTTAAAAGACGGCAGTGTAAGTAACGGTTCAGATTGTGCATGGTTAGATTACATTACATTCCCAGGTGTTCCGGTATTACCACCGGACTTAGTAATTAATCCCGAAGAATTCATTTTCGATCTTGTAACTAATGAAATAGTTACTGATGAACTAACAATTGAGAATGTAGGTGCTGGAGTTGGTGATTATACTATCGAACTGATCTATACAGATGATTGGCTGGAACTTGATTCATATTCCGGAACTGTACAGCCGGGAGATACTGATACAATAGAACTTACAATCGATCCTGATGGATTGGAAAATGGAGATTACACTGCAGAAATTAGCATTACCGATAACAGAAGTGTAACTATCATTCCTGTTACTCTTTCTATTACTTTTACAGGTACAGATTACGATATGATACCGATAACTGCTCTTCTGGGGAATCATCCAAATCCTTTCAATCCAACCACAACAATTTTATTCTCTACCTCTGAGAATAGTAATGTTGAAGTATCTATTTATAGCATTAAGGGTCAAAAAGTACGACAGCTTGTAAGCAACCAGCTTTCGGCTGGTCAGCATTCTACAGTTTGGAATGGAAACGATGACTCAGGTGAACCTGTAAGTTCAGGAGTTTACTTCTATAAATTGAACGTTAATGGCAAAACTGCAGCAACAAAGAAAATGCTGCTTCTAAAATAATATAACAAGCCCGGCTTGAGAATATCTTAGGACGGGCTTTTCTTTTCTCCTCCCCTACTTAGGATTCCTGTATTCCTGTTTTCCTGTATTCCTGTACTCCATTACTTCTAAACTTTTTTCTATTTGACACTTAACTTGATCTTTACCAAATTCGGTTTTGCATTAATTAATTTGCTTTGTTGAGTGAAAAAGTTAAAGGAGGAAGTAGAATGGATTATAATCCAAATCTAGAAACTAAAAGACTGATCTTGAGAAAGATTTCCGAAGCAGATAAAATGGACTTATTTGAACTACTTACAAATTCTCAGATTGATAAGAAAATGGTTTGGAATCATTTAGATGATATGAACGAAATTACTGAGTATTTAAATGAAATTATAAGTTCCTACCATGATAATCAACCAAGTTGCTTTGGAATTGAACTCAAGGAAAGTGGTAAGTTGATCGGTATTATAAAGCTGTTTAACTACGATGAATTTAAATGTGTTGAAGTTCATTATATGCTGCTTCCAAGTCATCACAGGCAAGGGATAATGACGGAAACTTTACTTAAGGTTATTGCCTTCATTTTCGACGAAACCGATATCAATAGAATTGAAGCTTTCTGCTTGAAAAAGAATAGAGCAGCGGGTAAGGTTCTGGATAAAGCAGGTATGCACTTAGAGGGTGTAATGCGGGAAAAGATTTTTGTTAATAATGAATTTATAGATTTGAAGTTGTATTCCATTCTAAAAAGTGACATTCAATACAGTTAGTAATTTAAGATTCCATGAAATTGAAGAAAAAATATTATTTTTTTTTGCAGCTGCCGGATCCCCGCTGCACACGCTACCATTAATCAACATTCCACTTGGCTATATGAGTGATTCAAAATAAGCTGGAACCTTTGTTGCAAATGTCATCTTCTCCTTTGAGAATGGGTGAGTAATCGTTAGTGAAGCTGCATGAAGCATAAGTCTTTTGATACCCTTTTCTTTTACTCCATATTTCTTGTCACCAGCTACTGCACATTCTTTATCCGCCAGATGAACCCTGATCTGATTTTTCCTTCCGGTTATAAGATCAATTTCCAAAAGACTGTATTTTGAAGATTCCTTTAGAACTTTATATCCGGTCTTAGCGAGTTTACCTTTTTGGGGATTAGTAACAGAATATATTCGATGAGCACTGTTTTCTGCCAAATAAGAAATAATTACTCCCTCTTTATTCGGCATCGTTCCATGTACCAGAGCATAATACTTTTTATTAAAACTCTGCCACTCTTCCTGCAAATAACGCTTGGCTTTCTCATTTTTGGCAAACACAATAACACCGGAAGTATCCCTATCAAGTCGATGTACGATAAACACTCGTCGTTTTGATTTTTGATTCCCTTTGCGCACGTATTCATTCAAGAGATAATAAGCAGTTTTGTCTCTCACCTTTCCACCACTAACCGTAAGCAGACCGTTAACCTTATCCACTACAATGATATCCCGATCTTCATAGAGAATGCTGAGTCCCTTCGGTTGATATCTTTTTGGTGGTCTTTTAAATTGATTCATACTTTCCTGCATAATACTTACTTTGAACTTCCTACTTTCATTTAATCCGACGTTTAAGATTTCTTCAAAAACCTCAAGTTTTTGTCAGCTGTATTGAACTGTTCAACAGATGTTGCTACACTTTCTCAACGGTTGCAGATCCTCGTGATAACAGATTGTAAAGCCATGCGAAAATGGCTCCACCAATGAATGCGTCCACAAATGCCCAAATTAAACCAAAGAAGCTTCCAATCACGGTCATATTGTACCCTCGATAAACCCGACCTATGAAAGTCGGATCAGAGTTCGGTCCATCCAAAAGAATTATCCACAAAGTAATAAAGAATAGTCCAAAACCCCATAAAAGTGCACATGTAAGTGCAAAAGCTAAAACTTTGAGTTTCATATCTACCTCCCAATATACTGCGAAGCTCGCAATATTTTTCTTATATCTTTGTTAGCATCATTTTAGATTATTAACCATTAATTCACTTTTTATCTTCTTATAACAAAAGTTATTTATAAATTCATGAGTCAAGCAATTTGATCCACGTAATCACTACATGATAAATTCCTTGTCATGATTAATAAAGTTTAAACTTTTGTTTTAAAATAAATATATTAGGAGAATAAATCATGATCCATAATTTTAGAAACAGAAACTTTTTGAAATTATTAGATTTCACGCCCGAAGAGATCAATTTCCTTATTGATCTTTCTTTATCTTTAAAAAAAGCAAAATACGCAGGGAAAGAGATACCAGCTCTCACAGGCAAGAACATAGCTCTCATTTTTGAAAAAGCATCTACAAGGACACGATGTGCCTTTGAAGTAGCAGCTCTCGATCAAGGAGCCCATATAACTTATTTAGGACCCAGTGGAAGTCAGATAGGAACCAAAGAGACAATGAAAGATACAGCTCGAGTATTGGGTAGGATGTATGATGGGATAGAATATCGCGGATTCGGACAGGATATTGTGGAAGAGCTTGGAAAATATGCCGGTGTTCCTGTTTGGAACGGACTTACCACCGAATTCCATCCAACACAGATCCTTGCAGATTTCCTAACTGCCAAAGAACATCTGAATAAACCTTTTAACGAAATGGTCTTTGTTTATGTGGGAGACGGTAGAAATAATATGGGCAATTCACTTATGGTGGGTGGTGCTAAATTGGGAATGGATTTTAGAATTGTAGCTCCCAAAGAAGTACAACCACATGCCGAACTTATAGATCAGTGCAACGCAATAGCTAAAGAAACCGGAGCAAATATCACAATTACAGATAACGTAGAAAAAGGCGTGAAGAATGCCGATGTGATCTATACTGACGTTTGGGTTTCTATGGGAGAACCGGCAGAAGTGTGGAAGCAAAGGATAGAGCTGCTCAAAGATTATCAGGTTAATAAAGCAATGATGGATATGACAGGAAATAAGAATACTATCTTCATGCACTGCCTGCCTTCATTCCACAATACCGATACAAAGGTTGGAAAAGATATCTTTGAGAAATTTGGTCTTCCTGAAATGGAAGTTTCTGATGAAGTTTTTGAAAGTGAGGCATCTGTGGTTTTTGATGAAGCCGAAAACAGAATGCACACAATTAAGGCCGTAATGGTTGCCACCTTAGGTCAATAATTTAATAATCTCAGCTTACAAAATTCAGCAAGGATATTTTGTATGAATAAAATTAATATTTTCTTGTTAATTCTACTTTTTCCACTTCTGTTAAATTCATATATTTTTGAAGTTGATAAAGTTGAAACACTTATTTTCATATCCTCTGCCCTCGCTATTGATCTAAGTAATAATTACTTTGACAGGCAGCTTATAGAAACACCAACCGAAATTGAATTGAGCTTATTAGATAAAGATGATGTTCCATTTTTTGATAGAATTGGATTCCAGCCATATTCTTCAACATTAAAACATTACAGCGATTATACTGCTTATATAACATTGGGTTCGACCTTGTATTGTTTATATGAAAGCGACATGAAAGTAATTATGAATAACCTTTTAGTTTTCAGTGAGATCATGATAGCTCAAAGCGCAATTGCCAAATGGACCAAAACCCTTACCCATCGCTATCGACCCTTTGCATATGATGAAGATGTTTCTTATGACAGAAAAAAACAAAGAAATAGTCAGCATTCATTTTTCTCGATGCACTCCTCTACAGTATTTGCTGCTGCTGCAAGCGGTTACTATTACTATTACAATAGTTATGGTCATAATATAGTTATGGGTTCACTTCTTTTTGGATCGGCAAGCGCTACTGCAATCTTGCGGGTTGCTTCGGCTCAACATTTCCCATCGGATGTAATTGTTGGAGCAATTGTAGGAAGCTCAATAAGTTATGTTATCTGTAAATACCATCAGAATAAAAAACTAAAATTATCTTTTGGATACGATTCTATAGATCTCAGTTATAGATTTTAGCATTACATCTTAGAATTAAGTAATCTCACTAATATTAAAAAAAAGCCCACGACTAAAGCCATGGGCTACTTACTACCTACTACTTACTTCTTTTCCTTTATTTTCAAATTCCTAATTCTCTCCATTCTCTTGTCTTTCCCTGCATATTCTTTCAACTTCACGGAAGGCAACTTTTCCGCTTCCCATAATAGGAATATCTTCTATCACATAAAAATCTTTCGGCACTGCAATAGCCGGTAGTTCTTTTGCCATACTCTTTAATATCTTCTTTTTATCAAATTCACCGGTTGCAACAGCTGCTACAACATCAGCACCTTTTTTAGGGTTTGGAACATCCACAACGCAGCAGACGATACCTTCCGGCAGCAATTTTGTGAGTACCTCTTCTACTTTAACCAGAGAGACCATTTCTCCACCGACTTTCACAAATCTTTTCAAACGACCACGATGCCACAAGAAACCATCTTCATCAATTACTCCCATATCACCTGTATCATACCAACCACCATGAATATGAAGAGAAGTTTGTTCTAGATCACCCAAGTATCCCTTCATAATAAGGTCTCCCTTAACTAATATCTTTCCCTCTTTACCTGCAGATAACTCTTCATCTGTTTCTCTATCCAATATTTTTACCTGCACTCCCGGCAGCGGTTTTCCTATACTTCCCGGTTTGTTAGCCCCAGGAACATTTACAGATACAACTGGGCTGGTCTCGGTAGCTCCATATCCTTCCAGAATTTCAATTCCATGATCTTTCTGAAATGAGAGACGTAATTTTTCTGTAAGTTTATCTGCTCCGGCAATTGCATACCTTATTGAAGAAAGTTCTCCGGGATTTGATTTACGTTGATATCCGTGGAAGAAAGTTGGAGTTCCAATAAGAACAGTTATTTTGTAATCTATAATAGATTTTACAATCGCACTGTAATCAAGCGGATTTGCATGAGTTATGATAGAAGCACCTAGATAGATAGGAAGCCAGAAAGTAGTAGTTAAGCCAAAAACATGAAAAAGAGGTAATGTCCCTGCAAATATATCATCTTCGCTAATATCTATTATAGTAGGAACTGTGCTTATGTTATGGAAAATATTTTTGTGAGTAAGTTGAACAGCCTTCGGCTCTTTTTCGCTTCCACTTGTAAAAAGGATTACAGATGTGGAATTATCATCACCAAATTTAACTTTAGATTGCAACATACCGGAAGGTAATTTTGAAGTAAGAGCTGCTTTTAGTTTCTCTGGTGTAGAAAGAGAAGCCATAATATCTTCTAGATAGATCATTCCATCAACAGGCTCAATATTTAATTTTTCCAGCAACTTCTTACTAGTTACAATTGTTTTAAAGCTGCATTTTTCCTGAGCATACATAGAATTTTCTCTGGCTCCGGTAGAGTAGTTTATCATTACAGGAACCTTGCCTGCCATGAGAGCTCCAAGTGTTGAAAGTAAACATCCGGCAGAAGTAGGAACCATGATACCCAAATACTTACCTTTATATTTCTTGAATCTTCCAGCTAATATCAAAGCTGCTATAAGCATTCGATCATAAGAGAGGTCTTTTCCTGTTGCCTGATCATATACAGCGATCTTTTTTGAATGTTTTTTTGCTACTTCAATAAATTTCTGATGTAATTGCATAATAACTCCTTAAATTTATTTTCCTTTTTATTCTACCGTTTCAAATCTCTACATTCACAAAATGTCAACTGATAAATTATATAATAATAATTATTGTTACTCTTTACTTTTCTGTATCTCTTTAATTTTCTTGTAGTTACACAAATTGGATTCTTTTCTAAATTTATAATTCGGTTCATAACTTAACGAATTTGATTCATTATTATATAGGAATCTGTATTTGACAAATAAACGATAATTTTAAAGTTGTATATTAATAATGAGGTAATATTGAATAAGAACATAATTTCAATCGAAGAACTTAATAAATCATTTGCAGAAAAATTGATCTGTAAAGATAATTCATTTGGGATATTTGAAAATGAAAAGATCGGATTAGTTGGAATAAACGGCTGCGGTAAATCTACGCTTTTAAAACTTTTGGTTGGAATGGAACCGGCAGATTCGGGAAAGATCACATTTCGAAAAAATATACGTACGGGCTATCTTCCTCAAATACCTCAACTTGACCCAAACAAAACTATTTATGAAGAGATCTATTTTAGTGACCACCCTCAATTTGACCTTTTACGAAAATATTATAGAATTCTTAACAAGCTTGAAACTGAACCAACCACAGCATTAGAAGAAAAGCATCATAATATCATCAAAGAAATTGAAATCAATGATGCCTGGAAGATAGAAATTAAAGCAAAAAGTATTTTAGATAAATTTGGATTTAGCGATATAAACCTGAAGATATCAACTCTCTCAGGAGGGCAAAAAAGACGAATTGACCTGGCTAGAGTATTGATGGATGAACCGGATTTATTATTATTGGATGAACCTACTAACCATCTCGATATTGACACTATAGAATGGTTTCAGGATTATTTATCTAATTATAAAGGCACGATCATATTTGTCACTCACGATCGTTATTTCCTGGATGTTGTGTCTAATAAAATTGTAGAAATGGAAAATGGACAGATCAACTTTTTTAAAGGGAACTATTCATATTATCTTCGAAAAAAAGAGCAGCAGGACATTGATGTTCAAAGAAAAGAAACACGTCGCAAAGCTCAATTGAAGAAGGAACTCAAATGGCTTCGAAGAGGTTCCAGAGCAAGAACATCCAAACCAAAAGACCATCTTGACAGAGTTAAAGAACTTATCGATAAATCTTATCTATCCGAAAATAAAGATCTGGATATTTCATTTAAAACAAAGCGTCTGGGAAAAACAATTTTAGAGATCAGAAATATTTCCAAACAATATGATGATAAAATTCTCTTTAGCAATTTCAATCATAATTTCCAGAAATTGGAGCGTATAGGGATCATCGGACTTAATGGATGTGGGAAAACAACTCTTCTTAAATGCATCATGGAAGAGATCGAACCGGATAATGGTTCTATTAAAGTTGGCCTTAATACTTCATTTTCATATTTTCAGCAGTATATTGATGAATTTGATAATAACCAAACTGTTCTGGGTTATGTTCATGAATTTGCACATAATATCCGAACTTCTGATGGGACTCTCCATTCTGCATCTGAAATGCTGCAGCGTTTTCTTTTTGATGGAAAAATGCAGCAGAGCAAATTAGAGACTTTATCCGGTGGAGAGAAAAAGCGGCTTTATCTTCTGCGTTCTTTGATGTTTGGAAACAATTTTATCATCCTCGATGAGCCCACAAATGATCTTGATATTAGAACCCTTGAAATTCTGGAAGATTATCTCGATGCCTTTAAAGGGTGCATTATTGTGGTTTCACATGACAGATACTTTCTGGATAGAGTAACAGATTATCTCTTTGTTTTCGATGAAGATAGAATTATAAAATTTCCGGGTAACTATTCCGATTTTTTACTTGTTAAAAAATATCGTGATGAAGAGAAAAAAAAGAAAAAAATAAAATTAGAGCACAAAAAACAAAAATTAAAAAAGGCTTCAAGTAAACTAAGTTTTAATGAAAAACGTGAAATGAAATTTATTGAGAAAGATATGAAGAAAATTGAAAAGCAAATTTCAATATTGAATGATAAAATAGAAAAGGAAGCCACAAGCCTCTCCCCTGCAGATTTTAGAAAGATCACTAGTGAATTGGAAGAATTTGAAACAAGAATGGATGAACTTGAATTTCGCTGGTTGGAACTGGATGAGAAAAACTAGCAAAGAAAATAAATTAGCAGCAGATTAAAAAGAACAAAGAATTGATTTTTTTTCCTTTATTCCTAGATCCTTAACCTTTATCTCTTAACCTCTTTACCTCTTTGTCTCTTAGTACTGTTAGGTCTTTTTGTTAAGATATTTACAAACTCTTTATTTTACTTTTTAGATTATCTCTAAATTCTTTTATTTTCGATCTTCTTTGCATTTTTTCATTAAGCTCTTTTCTTAATTTTACAATATCTCCCTTCACACTTTTCAAAATCTCATTTGCTTTATGAAAATCTAAAATACCTACATCTATTAATTCTGGTTTAACATAAATATCAGGAGTCTTTAACTTCATTTGATACTTAGTTATTGAATCTTGTAAAATTTCAAAGCTAGACATAATATTATCAAATAAGTTTGGCGCTTGTACTTTTGTTGGAATGCTTAAACTTCCAGAAACATCAATTGCAATTGTAATATCACATTCATTTTGGATAATATCAAAAGGAAGATTGTTCGTAATGCCACCATCAATTAATACCATATTATTCAGTATTACAGGTTCAAAAACTGCAGGAATAGACATACTTGCCCGAATTGCCGGGATAAGATCTCCGGAATCAAAAACAACTTGCTTCTGTTCCCAATAATCTGTTGCAACAATTTTCAAAGGTATTTGCAACTCTTCAAAAGTTTTTACAGGTAGATTTTCTTCAAAGAATTTTTCAACTCCCTTCCCATGCAAAAAACTTGTATTCTTAAAAAATGAAATATCTATCATTTTCTGTATATTTTCAAATTTTTTGTAATATTCTTTTATATCGGTTATTGTATGATCAAAAAACTTTTCTAATTTCTTTCCATCTTTTCCGATTGAAGGAGCTTCCTTTTCTGTTTTCTTGCTTTTAATATCAATTGTATCTAAAATATCATTGATCTCATATCCCGTTAATCCCGAAGCATAGAAAGCGCCAATAATTGCGCCTATACTAGTTCCGGAAATTATAGAAGGCTTTACATTCATTTCATCTAACACCTTGAGGAATTCAATATGGCAAATTCCTCTAGCTCCACCACCACCAAGTGTTAATCCGATTTTTTTCATATATTCTCTCCAAGTTGTTTTTCTAATAATTCAGATTCTAAAATAATTATTTAATGCCAGCTTGACAACATATTTCTATTCTTAATATTGGAAATTAGTAAATTTTATTAAGGAGATGATATTTTGGAAAAAAAACCAATTGGAATTTTTGATTCAGGTGTTGGCGGATTGACTGTATTCAAAGAAGTTCGCAAACGATTTCCTTTCGAAGATATCATCTATTTTGGTGATACTGCCAGAGTACCATACGGACCGAAATCCTGCAATACTGTTATAGAGTATTCAATTCAAAATGCAAGATTCCTGATCCAGCAAGGAGCTAAGATCATAGTAGTAGCTTGTAACACATCTTCTGCTACTGCACTAACACAACTACAAAAATTGCTCCCGGTTCCGGTACTCGGTGTTATCGACCCTGGTGCACGCGCTGCAGTTAAAACCTCTGGTAATAAGCGCATTGGCGTAATTGGAACTGAGGGAACTATTCGCAGTCAGGCATATTCATCAGCAATTTTCAAACTAGACAAAAGTTGTAATGTTTTCAGTAAACCGTGCCCGCTTTTTGTTCAACTCGCCGAAGAAGGCTGGGAAGATCATGAAGTAACACAACTTACAATTAAAGAATATCTTTCTTCTCTTTTGCAAAATAATATTGATACTTTAGTTCTAGGCTGCACGCACTATCCAATTCTCAAATCATCAATTCAAAAATTTGTTGGGAACAAAATAACACTTGTGGATAGTGCTCATGCTGTTACTGACAGACTTGATGAGATACTGCCAAACAGAGAATCTAACAGGATCGGTGAAGATCGTTTTTATGTAAGTGATAATGAGGAGACATTTAATCGCATTGCTTCTAAAATACTAGATATGGAGATAAATGAATTGATAAAAGTGAAACTTGGTGAAGGCTGGTTTTTGAACTAATGGAGAAATTTTCTGAACTTGCTTTTAATATAATTAACAATCTACTCAAAATTCAAAAGAACGATGTCATCTCAATTTCCGGTGAAATACATAATGGCAATAACTCCAATGACCCACTCATCGAATTACCATTAATAGAAGAACTGGCAGTTGCAATAAGAAAACGAAAAGCATTTCCAGTTCTAGAGATGTCTACCGAAAAACTTAAGAAACGTTTTTTTGCAGAAATGCCGGAAGAGGTTTTTTCGGTTCCACCAAATTATTATAAGAGTTGGATCAATGCGATTGATAAATTCATTGAGATCAGTTGGGAAAGTTATTCCAGCGATTTTCATGAAACTTCTGTTAAACAAATAGAGCAATTCAAAGATTCTACAAACTCTATTATGCAGCATCTTTTCCAGCAAAAGAAAAAAATTATCTTTCTTAATTTTCCTACTCAACAGCTTGCCAAATTTATCGGTACAGATTATGAAAAGCTTGTTAACACCTATATTCAGGGCGTGAATTGTAATTATAACTTATTAAAAATAAACGGTGAGGAATACCGTGAGCAATACTTCTCGTTTTCTAATTATCGAATAACATCTACAGATGAGACATTGGCTATTAAGATAAATAGAGATAAACCGGTTCTTTTCTCCGGTGATATTGCTGAACACCAAATAATTGTATTACCTACCGGTATTATTGAATTTCCTCTAGTACGTGAGAGCATGAACGGCATTTACTTCGCAGAGAAGATCTATTATAAAGATAGAAATTATAATAATATAAAAATTAAGTTCGAGAATGGCTCAATACGCTATGTTGCATTCAAAGAAGATAAAAAAGGAAACTTCCATTTACAAAACGAACTCATTAACAATGATAAAGAATGTTTCCTTACACTGGGGTTCAATCAAGACATCAGAGAATACACAAATTATTTTTCTTATGATCGTTGTATTGAAGGCAATATATCAATGAAGTTTTTTGATAAAAGTTCGAAACCGATCTTTCTTTCAAATATACATAGCAAAATAGATAAAGAAAATAGATAAAAAAAATTGATAAATTCTTTCGCAAAAATTTTAGGAGACTTGAATGAAAATTGGTTTTGATAATTCAAAATATTTAGAAGAACAAACAGCAGCAATTTTAGAAAGAGTAGGAAAATTTGATAATAAACTTTATCTTGAATTTGGTGGAAAGCTTATTTTCGATTATCATGCTTCACGTGTTTTACCGGGATTTCACCCAAATGTTAAAATGGATTTATTGCAAAAGCTAAAGGATCGTGCAGATATAATACTCTGTATTTATGCTGGTGATATCGAACGGAAAAAGATTCGAGCCGATTTTGGAATTACCTATGATGTTGATGCACTTAAACTTATTGATGACTTAAGAGAACGCGAGATTAATGTCGCTGCAGTCGTAATTACAAGGTTTGAAGAACAACCGGCTGCCATTATATTCAAGAACAAACTTGAGCGCAGAAACGTGAAAGTTTATACTCATAAATTCACAAAAGGTTATCCTACAGATGTTGATTTAATTGTTAGTGAAGAAGGATATGGAGCAAATGATTACATCGAGACCACAAAACCATTGGTAATTGTTACAGGACCAGGACCCGGAAGTGGAAAGCTGGCAACTTGTCTTTCACAAATGTATCATGAACATGTAAATGGAGTAAAAGCCGGATACGCTAAATTCGAGACATTTCCAATATGGAATATTCCCCTAAAACATCCTGTAAATATTGCTTATGAATCTGCTACTGCCGATCTGAAAGATTATAATCTTGTAGATCCATTCCATTTGGAAACTTATGGCGAAGCAACTATAAATTATAACCGCGACGTTGAGGCATTTCCTGTATTAAAAAGAATCCTAGAAAAGATCACAGGTGGAGAAGCAATGTATCAATCTCCTACAGATATGGGTGTGAATCGAGCAGGATTTGGTATTATTAATGATGAAGTTACAAGGGAAGCTTCACGTCAGGAAATAATTCGCCGATACTTCCGTTATAAATGCGAATACGTTATGGGATTTGTAAATAAGGATACTGTTGACCGTGCAGAACTTATTATGAATGAAGTTGGTTCAAAACCGGAAGATAGAAAGGTAGTGGAACCTGCACGCAAGGCGTCTCTTCAAGCAGAAGAATGTGGAAAAGGGAATGAGGGGATCTTCTGCGGATCTGCAATTGAACTGCAGGATGGATCGATAGTAATAGGCAAAAATTCACCCCTGATGCATTCTGCTTCAAGTCTGATACTTAATTCAATTAAATTATTGGCAGGAATACCAGATGAAATTCACCTTCTTTCCCCTCAAGTTATAGAATCAATCTTTAATTTTGAAAGAAAAATTCTGGGTGAAAAATCTGTAAGCCTGGATATGGAAGAGACACTTATTGCACTGAGCATAAGTGCTACTACAAATCCTACAACTCAGGTTGCAATGGAAAAAATTAAAAAACTACGTGGTTGTGAAGTTCATATGACCCACATCCCAACCCCGGGTGATGAAGCCGGTTTACGACGAATCGGTGTTAATCTTACAACTGATCCAAATTTTTCAACAAATAGTTTATTTACTTCATGATCTAAGAGCAGGAGAATTATTTTGGCTAAACATATTTTTGTAATTGGTGGTGTATTATCTTCGTTAGGAAAAGGAATTGCAGCTTCCTCAATTGGATTGCTTTTGAAGAAGATGGGATATAAAGTTGTTATGCAGAAATTTGATCCATATCTCAATGTGGACCCCGGTACCATGAGTCCTTTCCAACATGGAGAAGTATTTGTTACTGATGATGGTGCAGAAACAGATCTAGATCTGGGTCATTATGAAAGATTCATCGGCAATCCTTTGAACAAGAACTCAAATTCCACTTCCGGACAGATTTATGAAACTGTTCTAAAAAAAGAAAGACGCGGTGATTATTTAGGAAAAACTGTTCAAGTAATTCCCCATATAACCGATGAGATAAAAAGAGTTATTACAGCTATTGGAAAAGATAGTGATATTGTTATAACCGAGATCGGTGGAACAGTTGGAGATATTGAAAGTTTACCATTCTTAGAGGCTATTAGGCAATTTAGAATGGATGTAGGCATGGAAAATTCACTCTTCATTTTCCTTACATACGTTCCCTACATAAAAGCAGCCGGTGAACTTAAAACAAAACCTACTCAACACGCCACGACTAAATTACGCGAAATAGGTATCCAGCCTGATCTACTAATTTGCCGTTCGGAAATGCCATTGAATGATGAGATAGAATCTAAGATCTCACTTTTTACAAATGTACCAAAAAGCAGAGTTATAAATGCCTATGATGCATCTACGATCTATGAAGTGCCGAAAATTCTTATGGAAGCTAAAATTCATGAGAGAATTTGTGAGCATCTTCATATTAAACAGAGTAAGATCGATTTCTCTGATTGGAATAGGATAATAGATGGTATTAAGAATTCTACTAAAGAAGTAAAGATCGCTGTATGCGGGAAATATATCGAACACCAAGATGCCTATAAAAGTGTTTGGGCAGCCCTGATACATTCAGCGGCTGCCAATAAATTGAAACTAGTAATTAAGTGGATCGATTCTGAAAAGATAAGCAGTGAAAGTGACATTGAAAAGAATCTTGCAGATATGGATGGAATTCTTGTTCCCGGTGGTTTTGGAAATCGAGGCATTGAAGGAAAGATAGTAATTGCAGGTTTTGCCAGAGAAAATAAAATTCCATTCTTTGGAATTTGCCTTGGAATGCAGATCGCAGTAATTGAATTCAGTAAGAATGTATGTGGATTAACCGATGCTTACAGTAGTGAATTTATTATAGATTGCGAACATCCTGTAATTCATTTAATGGAAGATCAAAAATACTTAGAAAAAATGGGTGGCACAATGAGATTAGGTGCTCAGCCCTGCGTGCTTAAAGACAACAGTCTGGCAAAAAAAATATATAAGCGAACTGAGATCTCGGAGAGACACCGTCATAGATATGAATTCAATAATAAATACAGAGATATCATAGAAGAAAATGGAATGAAAATAGTCGGGACTTCACCTGATGACTTACTTGTTGAAATTGTAGAGATTACAGATCACCCATTCTTTATTGCTGTTCAATATCATCCCGAATTTAAATCACGACCGGATGATCCTCATCCTTTATTCTTTGAATTTGTAAAAGCAGCAGGAAATAATAGAAAATAATTAGTTTTTGATATTTATAGGGTTAATTCCTTGAATTGCTCGATTAATATATAAATTTTGAAGGACGATTAAGAGTAATCGTCACAACATTTATACTTCTTTATTATTATAAAACCTGGTTGTTGGATAGGCAAACTCGATATTTTTGGTCTTAGCAAATTCTAATAAGATATCTTCCCAGATCGCTTCTGTGTAACCTCTTCTTTTTCGGGTTTCGCATAAATGCCTGATCGTAAGTTTAACTCCATGATCTACTACACTTGTATACACTATTGGTGTTAATTCCTTATAATATATCATATATTTTTTTGCTGCTCTTTTTATTTGATTTTCCATTCTTTTAGAAATATTCTCACCTTTATTATTGGTGATATCCAATAATATTTTTTTTGCTTTTTGCCAATCACTTTCAAAGGTAACAACAATTTCTATTTCATTCCAAAGATATTTAAAACCTTTATCATAATTTGCCAGATCCTGTGTGAATATTTTACCGTTTGGTATGTGCACTAACCTGCCTGTACTCTGATCTGCATGAACCCAGTTCCCAATTTCCAATAAAGTAAATTCAAAAAAACTTTGGTCTATCACATCACCGGCGAATTCACCTATTTGAACTCTATCCCCCACATTAAAAGGACGTCTGGAAATTATATAAAGCCAGCCTGCAAGATTTGCCAGAACATCTTTTAGCGCTATTGCAACACCTGCAGAAAGCAATCCTAAATAGGTAACAATAGATTGTGCACCTCTAAACCATATCCTTCCAACAAGAATAATGAGAATTATAAAAAAAATGTAATTGATCAATTTACGCCAGTGATATTGAGTTTTTACTTCAGATATGTTCTTGTTAATCAGTTTAACAATTAATACTTTTATCAACCAGAAAATAATGATCAATATAAATGATTCAATTATTTTGAGCATAAAAGGTGAATTGATATATGGAATACTTTGAATAGTGTGCTTTATTAATTTGAGAAATTCCGTCATTAATCTCTCCTGAAATTTTTTATCAACCTGATCTCCACTCTCCTGTTTTTCTTCCTATTTATAGGAGTGTTATTAAGAACTAGCGGTTTAAATTCACCATAGCCCATTGCCTGCATCTGCTCGGGTGGGAAGAAATTGTTATCCATAAAGAATCTTACAACATTTAGTGCTCTTGCAGATGAAAGTTCCCAATTAGAGGCATAGTTACCACTCAATATGGGGATATTATCTGTATGCCCTTCTACCCGGACCTGCCAACCTGGTTCACCCTTAATCCTACCTTGAATATTTCTTGCTACTTGAGCTAATGTACGTAATGATTCCCATTTTAAAAGAGCTTCTCCTGTGCCAAATAATACTTCACTGGGAATTATTATCACTTGTTCATTTACATCTAATAACGAATCTAATATTGCTAGTTCTATAAGTCGTTCATTTTGTTCAACTATTTGTTTATTTTGTTCAATTATTTTTCTATTCTTTTCATAATCCATTGTTACATAAAAGAACACAAAGAAAACCAGAAGCAGAGCCATCAGATCTGCATATGGTATCATTACATCCAACAGATTTTGATTCTCATTGGTCTCATCGCTAAGATCATGGATCCTGCTTTGTTTTGACCGCAAGTTACTAGCTAATAGATCTTCTGTTATCAATGTAAATATCCCAATAGTTTTTCTTTAATCTTATGAGAATTTTCATTTTTCTTAATTGAAATAATTCCTGCAATTATTATCTCTCTTACTCTAGTATCAGTATTATTCTTATCTCTGATCTTTCCGGATAATGGTTTGAATACTAGGGCCGCAAGAATAAGTCCGTAAAGTGTAGTAACTAGGGCCAATCCCATTGCAGCAGGTATTGCAGCAGGATCTTTTACACGGTACAGCATGGCAATAAGCCCTATCACTGTTCCCATCATACCGAACATCGGTGCAAAACTACCTGCGATCCTAAACACTCTTTCTGCAATAATATTTTTCTCTGTTATAGATCTGCTGTCTCGAGTTAAGACTTCCTCAATATGTTCAATATCCTCTCCGTCGGCAACTAGATTCATCCCTTTAGCTAAGAATGGGATTTCTATAATAGATTCATTTCCAATGAGATCCTTGTAGCTGGTATTACGGGATTGTTTACTTATATCTAACAATGTATCGATAAGATAAATTTCGGAATATTGTTTATCTTTGAATATTGCAATTAACGACATCCCGGCATTTTTCATAGCTTGTGGAGAAAAATAAATAATAACAGCAGCTAATGTACCACCCAAAGTGATCGCCATCGCCTGCCAATTGAGATATAATGATGGTTCCTGCTTGAAAAATATCACTGACAAAATTATACCAAAACCTAGCAAAAATCCAATTATTACTGATAATTTCATGTTTAATCCTTTATATACTGTAGAATATTTCTAATATTAAAAAGCATCTGCTGTCGTATCTTCTCTTGTTCTTTTTGTTCGATCTGTGCTTGATAATCCATATCTTCTCGGAAAATTGAAGCTGCTCTTTGAGTTAAGTGATTAAAAAACTTACTTTGCATATCTCTATCAACGCTCTTAAGAAATTTTACCATCATATCATGATCGGTAGAGAAAACAATCTTCTCGATCTCCTGCTCATTTAATTTAATAATATCAGAAAAGAGAAATACTTTCTCTCTCATCTCCTTCCCTACTTCTTCATCTATCCGAATTATTTGATCTAAATATTCTTTTGTTCTATCCAGATCAAGCCGATTAAGTACATTTAGCAGAACTTCTTTGCTGTTTGTGTTCAATTTTTCATCTTCTATCATTTTATTGAATTTTATATACAATTTGTTTCTTAGTTCAACAACTTCTTTCTTTGTTTTACTATTGTCAGCTAGCATAACTTTTATTAGCTGATCTGTTTCTCCAATATAAGAATTTAAAAAAGTACTCACAAACTTTGAGTTCAGATTTGTTAAAATAAAAGCTATATTGCCAGCATTCTCATCTTCTAATAGTTTAGAAAAACTTGGTATAGAAAGTTCTTCCAAAAAGCTGAAGTCAAATGGTTCGTTTTCTTTTTTATCATCAATTAGTTTGATAGCCAAGGGCTTATTCTGAGGGGATACAATATTTGCTGTTGTGCTTGTACTACCAGCTCCCGGGGCAGACAGATTCCCTTTTATCTGAAGCGCTTTCTCAAAACCTGTTACATTTATACTCTGCATGGAAGTTGTAAGTTTTGTAAATCCGGATCTTAGGATAAAAACAGAAACGAGAATAATAATTAGCAATGCAATCCCCATATAAAGAAAAAAGAAATTATTTACCTCTTTTACTTCTGTTTCTGCAGCTATACCGCTACTAAAATCCATAATATTTTTTACTTGCAGTATATCACCCTTCTCCGGATTTATATTCATCCAAAGAGCAACATTCTGCTGAATAAATCGCAAAATCTCATCTGTAATATCTTCCTGTAAATATATTGTTATCTCTTTTTTTACAACAATTGTCGGATATGTTTCCTGGTCATCAATCATTGTGGGCATAACGGATCGTGACTTGGCGATAGGAAGTCCGGGAAGACTCTTTTCCTTATCCAACATGGAGCCATAAACCTGTAATCTACTTGCTGGATAATCCAGTGTAAGATTAGCAATTACTATTGTTTCTCCCACAATCGGGAAAAGCATTGCTTCTATCCATTCTGCCAGTTCACGCTCTGCCTGAATTTCTTTTACAGTCTCAATATCAAAGTCTTGAGAAAAGAGTGGTAGTGTGTGTAATAAAATAAAAATTATCAAAAGTTTCTTCATAAAATTTCCTTATCTATTCGTTTGATAGCAATCGCATCATTTTCTTAATTTCAACATTATCCGGATCCATTCTCTGAGCGTGTCTTAATTGATACATTGCCTCTTCAGTATCACCCAGTCTAAAATATATAGAGGCTAATCTAATATATGAAAGCGAGAGATCGGGAGCAAGGGAAATAGCTCTGTTGCATTCATCTATCGCTTTGTAATAATCTTCGGAATAATAGAATTCCAGTGCTGAGTTCAAATGAACTGTAGCCTTATTTATCTTTTGTATATCAGATCTTCTAATTCTAGAAGCTTCTTCCTGAACTTTCTGATCAACTTCCCTTTCATCTATAACACGCTCTATTATCTTAATTGTATCACGGATCGTTCTGGTTTGAAAAACAGTATCTATCACAACTTTTTCTATGAATACAGTATCAGCGCTTGCATCTATATCTACACCAAGCTGAGATGGGTATGATGAAGCATAATTTTCATCTAGATCACGACTTTTACCAAAATCTATTTTGATGCCAAAAAAGTGTTCACCATAATCAGATTCCAGACTATTCCCTGTAGAAAAAGTTCCGCTCTCGTTTGACTCTCCCAATGGATATTGAAAAGCATAATCTAAACTTATCTGAAGAAAACTGAAATTTAATTTCTCTTTTTTCTTATCACTATTAGGTTCTACCCATTTTTTGGAATAAATATTTACTCCAAATCCACCTGTAAGGTCGTGATTGTTTACTCCAAGCCTGAGCTGAAGATTCCTGGCCAGTCGATATTCTGCTCCAACACCAAATTCAAGCTCATTAAAATTCTGATATTTCACATATAAAAGATCTCCGCAAAGAACTATTCTATTCCAAGTAAGTTCAGTGCCAAAACCCAGCCGCATTGGAAGCTTATCTTCATTATTGCTGTCTATTGCCATATCTGCCTGCAGGATGTTCCCAACCAGGAGTCCGAAATTTGCATATTTATTTATTTTGTAAGAGATACCCAAATCCAGATCAAATGCATTCTTACTTTCATTGATCTCCGAAAAATTTGTGTAATGATCAAACAAGCTTAGTCCAACCGAAAGTTTTCCCGGTAATTTTTGTGGGAATATACCTGCTCCATAATGCAAACCAAATCTTCCTTCTGTATAAGCATTAGAATTAAATGAACCACCTGTAAGCGCAAAAGAACCCGGAATTTTATTTATTGGAATTGATAAATAAATAAAGTTCTGAGCTATCTCATCATTATCCATTTGTATCATGTACGGGCGCGAATCTGTGATCAGTTGAAAATATCGTAGGCCGGCCAAACCGGCAGGATTCCATACTGCAGAAGATACATCATGAGATGAGGCAATACCTATTCCACCCAAAGCTGCATTTCGTACTCCGCCATTTTCAAAATCGTATCCAAAACAAATGATCGGTAATATTATCAGCGCAATTACAAAAATTTTAAAATTCATTACATTACCTTGCAATTATTATGCTTCCTTGGTAAACTCTACTATTAATTATTATTTGGTAGATATAAAATCCACCACTAACTAAATTTTGTTCTGTATCTCTCTTATACCATCTGGCTTGTTTGTTATCACCATATTGCTGAATATTCAAATTTGATATTAATTTTCCACTTCTATTGAATATCTTACCTGATATTTGTTGGATATCAACCTGGCTGTAAATTGTTATTTCGCAATATTCATCATCCCATTTAACCGTATGTGGTTCTATAAGAACCTTTTCATCCGGAATTTCGGGAGTAACTGTTACAACAAGTTCCTCAGAACATGTAGAGCGTGATACATTATCATCTAATATTACTGTAAGCACTTCTGACCCTGTCCAATTTTCCGGTGCAGAGAATGTAACAACTAAATCTGTGATTTCAATATTGATATTCACACTATCTACAATAGTTAAAGTTAGTTCTTCCGGTAATTGCTCCGGATCTATGATCATTGTTCCAAAATCGATAACTTTTTCTGTGTTTTCTGTAAATGTGACATTTTCCGGGAACAGTTCCTCATCAAAAGATGGTGCATCATTCACACTTGAAACAATAATATTTGTATTATCGCTAGCCAGCGGTTCACCCATTTCATCACTAATTACAAAGCTCACATTCTCTGTACCGAACCAGTTAAGATCTGGTTCTATTATCACCATGTAGCCATCTATAGTTATCGTTAAATTATTACTGATCGTAGCTTCCAGGATCGGATCATCATTCTCGGGGTCGGTAATATAGAAGCTGAAATTCTCAATGATCAAGCCATCTTCTTCACAAACCAAACTATCCGGTAGGTTAATTGTTGGTGGTTGGTTTTCCTCACATACAAAAGAAAAAGAAGCATCAATAAGTAAATTGGGAATAACCGCCAGATCTGCTGCAGAAATAGTAACCGTGATAAGTTCATTATAATTAAAGGGTTGTGGAGGTTGATATGAAATTATGAAACCCGCACTTCCCATTACCGATATTGCTTCAAGTTCAAAATCTTCTATTGAAATTTCATTGATGGTCATTTCAATTGAAGTTGAATCGACATTGCTGATATTATCTAGAATATAACAACTTATCGAAGTGTTTATAGAAACATCCACTGCCCCATTTGCAGGATTTGGCTGCCAGGTAAATGGTGGATCTACATCTTCTATAATGCACTCAAATGAATAACTGTAAGTTCCCATTTGATTTGCCGGAACAGCCAGATCGGATGCATCAATAGAAACATAGACTGTATCACCCGAATTGAATTCTTCTACCGGATCAATAATAAATAGATAATCATTCACCGTCCCGCTGTAGAAGAGGTTTCCAAGTGCAACTGAATATACAATATCCTGCACATCAACAATAACACTATTTAAGTCTACTCCAAATCCATCATCATTAATATGAAATGAAACATTTGTATTTACCGGATTATCTATAGATAATGGCTGGGGATCGAGATCTGTAACATACGGTGTTTCTTCATCACTTATACACTGAAACGTGTAGGAAAAACCGGAAAGCTGATTTGGAGGAATTGCCAGGTCTGCTACATCGATCTCTACTGTAACCAGCTGAAAATAGTCAAAGTTCTCAGTAGGATTTATACTTATAGAATAATCTGCTGGATTACCGCTAAATGATAAGTTTCCATTAGCAACAGAATATAACACACCATCTATATCAACTTGTAATGCGTTGATATCTACACCAAGCTCATCATCATAAATATGAAAGCTTATATCAGTATCTATTGGAACATTCTGCTGTCCTGGAGAAGGATCGTATTCTCCTGTATATGGTGGGGTGATATCGTATACACACTGAAAATTATATATATATGTTGCCATAACATTAGCCGGTTGAGAAAGGTCTGCTGCATCTATTTGAACTGTTACAATTTCTCCGTAGTCAAAATCACTTGGTAGATCAAGTGTTACCGTAAAACCGTTTGGGATCGTCTGATATGTAAAAGAAGTATTGAGATATGAGAATTGAATTCCCTGAATATCAACAACAACCGAAGTGATATCAACTCCCTCAATGTTATCATAAATATTAAAGCTCACATTTGTATCGATAGATACATTGTCTTCTCCAGGTTCGGGATTCCATTCTCCGGTATACGGGGGTTGAATATCATCTACTATTTCAAATGAATATTCAAATGTTGACATTGCTATCCCATTTAGATCAGAAGCATTAATTGCAACTTCAACTATTTCTGCGAGTTCAAAATTAACTGGCACATCAATAAGTATATGGTAAGCATTTGCATTACCATAATAGTAGAACAATCCGCTATTATGAGTGTAGGTAACACTTTGAATTTCGACCACAACTGATGTTAAATTCACACCGATGCCACTATCATAAATAATAAACTCGATATCAGTATCCTGCGGAACATTAACTGCTCCGGCTTCCGGATCTAATCCACCGATATAGGGTGGCTGCAGATCTTCAACTGTTTGGAACGAGTATGAATAAGTTGGCATTACATTAGCCGGATCTTCAAGATCAGATGCATCAATCTGAATATTTATCAGATCATCAAATTGGAAATTCATAGGCGGATTTACAGTGATAATATAATTAATGGGAGTACCGCTATAAAAAAATGAACTATTAGTACTTGTATAGATTATCCCATTGATATTAACCTGAACAGTATTTATATCAACTCCGTCTGCATCATCGGAAATATAAAAAGTCACATCTGAATCAACCGGGATTCCGCTAGCTCCCGCAGTTGGATACAATGGCGTAACATAAGGCGGCACAGAATCTGCATATAAGAGATGACTAAATATTAAAAGGAGAATAACTAAAATAAATTTCATTTTAACTCCATATTAGATAGATTATAAAACACGGATTTAATATAAATGTGTCAATATAATATTATAAAGAAATTTTCTTCACTTGATTCTAAGTGATTTGATATCTGTTACATTATTATAAACTGCCAGCATTTCTGCAGTTATAGCTATAGCTATCTCCTGTGTCGTAGTTTTACCGATATTCAGTCCTATAGGTGCATGAACGCTATCTATCAGAGCTCCAGGATAATTGTTCTTCTTAATTCTATTTAATGCATCAGCAGCCTTTATTTTAGAGCCGATCATACCAATATATTTCACTTGAACATTTTTCTCACATAATTTATCTAAAATATCAAAATCATATTTATGCCCGTGTGTAAAGATCACAATAGAATCATTTTCTTGTGGTTCAAACTTTTTTAGGAATTCAAAATAGTCTGTAGCAAAAACTTCTTTGGCAAGCGGGATCCTCTCTTTGTTGCCATATTCTTCTCTGTTATCTATCACAATGCAATAGAAACCGATTGAATTGAATATTGGAACAATGCTTCTACAAAGATGTCCGGCTCCAAAAATATATACTTTTTTTGTTGGTGGAAAATATTCCAGATAAATTTTTGCTTTACCACCGCACATCATGCCGATGCCTTCGGAGGTTTCAGTCAGTTCAAATTCCAGAAAAGCATTTTCCTTTGTTTTGTGAATTTCCTCACATTTATCTAGCACCATTCTCTCTAACTTACCACCGCCAACCGTTCCTTCACTTGTTTTATCTTCATAAGAAATTAGTTTGAATCCGGAACGACCCGGTGTTTTTTCTACACCTTCTACAATAGTAGCAAGCACAAACGCTATTCCACGTTTTTGGTTCTCCACAACTTTTTGCAAAACATCAAATACTGCTATTTCCATAATTTCTACCCTTTAGATTTATCATTAAATTCTTTTTTGGTGTTTATGTTGTGCAGGATCGATTCATTATTTACCTCAATGAATTTCCTGCGATCACTATTATTATTAATTACTTCATTTAATTGTGAATCAACCGCGTAAGACAGCACAATTTCTTTAAATCCGGAAGCAAATAAAAGCGGATGTCCTCCACGTTTGCTCCCATCCTTAATATAAGATGGCTGTGTTATCAAATTTTGGGGATCATAATTTGATACTAATTCATTATAAATATTCTGTGAGATAAATGGTTGATCTATGAGTTGCAGCATAACGGCATTTTTCCCACTAACACTTTCAAAACCCTTTTGAACCGATGAAAACATGCCTTTCCTATGTATTTCATTATGAATAAAATTAATCGTTTTCAGATCTCCAAAATATGCTAGTACTTCACTTTTTACAGCATCAAAGTTATCTCCAAGGACAATATATATGTTATCTGAAAGAGAAATGACCTTATTTAGTATATGTACGATAGCCGGGATCCCATCAATATCCAAGAGTGCTTTATCGCTGCCCATTCTGCTCGATTGTCCGGCTGATAGTACAATAATATCTAACATTAACACCTACATTCACTAAATAATTTGACACATAAAATCATTTTTTATTACCTATCCAAGATTAAAGTTATTAATAATTGTGTCAAAATATTTAGATATTGAAGGATTATTATGGAAAACGAACAAGAACTTATAAGACAAATTGAGGCACTTACCAGAATTGGGATCGCACTCTCTGGTGAGAGTGATATCAACAATTTCTTTAAAATGGTTTTAGAGGAAGCAATTAGTTTTACCAACGCAGACGGAGGAACGATCTACACACTTTCGGAAGATAAACAAACCCTTGATTTCACTATAATTTGCACAAAATCTATGAATTTACATCTTGGAATGGCAGATACTGCACAGTGGCCAAGTGTTCCACTTTATGATGATAAAGGTGATAAACTATTTAAGAATTTCGCTTCTTATGTGGCTCACACAGGAACGCCCAGCAGTGTTGAAGATGCTTATGATCAAGAAATATTTGATAACAGCGGTACAAAAAACTACGACTTAAAAAATAATTATCATTCCAAATCTATGGCAGCAATTCCAATGAAGGATCATGAAAATGAACTTCTTGGAGTTATTCAACTTATAAATGCCTATGATGATAAAGGCAATATAACCCATTTCACCGAAGAACATCTTACAATGCTTTCATCACTTGCCTCTCAGGCAGCAATTGCTTTTACGAATAAGAATCTTGTAGAAGGATTAGAAAATCTTTTATATCAATTTATTAAGAGTATTGCAGCTGCCATCGATAGAAAATCCAAATACACAGGTGGACACATCAAACGGGTTGCCTCACTTTCCGAGATGCTTGCAGATGTTATTCAAAAGGATTCAAACATATATAAAGACATCCATTTTACTCCTGATGAATTGCAGGAGATAAGTCTATCCGGCTGGATGCACGATGTTGGTAAGATAACAACTCCAATTTATATTCGTGATAAAGCCAAAAAGCTTGAAACGATTTTGGATAGAATTGAAATTGTTAAAATCCGTTTCGATATGATCTCAGCTCTTATTTATAAAGATATTGAATTTTCAAAAACTGATAGCGAAAAAGAAAAGCTGAAAGAACTTCATGATAAACTTATGGATGATAAGGAATTTATTATTAAGATGAATACCGGTGGTGAATTCATGCGGGATGAATATATCGACAAAATTGAGGAGATCTACAATTTTAGATATGCAACAAATGGTAAGAAGTATCATCTAATCACAGAGGATGAGAAGAAGAACCTTTGCATCCGCAAGGGAACACTCCTGCCGGAAGAACTGCAAAAAATGTGGGATCATGCTCTTGTTTCTCATGAGATGTTATCGGAGCTCACCTATCCAAAGAAATTTAAAAACCTTCCGCTTTATGCAGTTTCTCACCATGAAAAGCTCAATGGAAAGGGATATCCATTCAATAAAACTGCAGACGAACTTCCGCTTCAATCACGCATCATTGCCATTGCTGATCTCTATGAAGCGCTCACCGCTTCCGATAGACCTTACAAAAAAGGCAAAACTCTCACCGAAACTTTGAAGATCATGGCTTTTATGATCAAGGATGGTGAGATCGATAAAGACCTGGTAGAATTACTAATGGATTCTAAATTGTACCTAAAATATGCTGAAGAATTTTTGAAACCGGAACAAATTGATGATGTTGATATCGAAGCCATAAAGGGAATATATAATAAATAATGTTGATAGAACTAACAATAAACCACGCAAAAGAATTATCCAAACTGCAGCAGAAAAAATACCGGTTTTTAAACAATAAAACAATTGTTGAAGGTTTAAGACTGATAGATCAATTAAATGATTACGGCATCAGTTTTGATGAACTGATCATCTCTAATAAAAGTGAAATTGATATTTCCAAATACTCTGCAAAACGTACGTTTTCAGCAAGTCAGGACAAAATGAAAAAGATCACAGCTACTAAAACTCCGCAAGATATTGCAGCTGTTATCCCAATAATTCCTATTCCGATAAAAGAAACACAATTTCTGCTCTATCTTGATGGAATAAGCGATCCCGGTAATATGGGAACAATATTTCGCACAGCTGCAGCGGCAGGAGTTTCCGGTATAATTCTCTCTCCCGATTGCTGTGAAATATATAATCTGAAAGTAATACGTGCCTCTCTGGGCTCTGTATTTTATTTACCTTCGGAAACTCACGATCATAACTGGCTGCAAAGTTTACAGACTACTATAATTGCAACAACATTGCAAGATTCTACAAATCTGTTTGAACTAAAAAAACCTGCCAGTTTAATGCTCGTTATCGGTTCAGAAGCATTTGGAATAAGCAAAGAAATATTAGAATTGGCGCAACACAAAGTAAAAATACCGATTCCGGGAAATATAGAATCGATAAATGCCGCTGTTGCTGCAGGGATCGCGATCTATCATTTTATAGATAAATAATTATGAGTATAACAGCAAAAGAACTCACTAGCCAAAAAGTATGGCTTGCACCTCTGGCAGGCATTACAGATAATCCATTTAGAGCTATCTGCAAAGAATGCGGTGCCGATGTTGTGGTTAGCGAAATGATAAGTGTAGACGGACTTCTTTATAACAGAGAACGCAGTTTGGAATATGCCAAATTTGAAGAATCACAACACCCTTTTGGACTTCAGTTATTCGGTTCTGATCCTGATATTTTTAAAAAAGCACTTAAAATCGCCTTAACAAAAAATCCTGATTTTATTGATATCAACATGGGCTGTCCGGTTAAAAAAGTTATAAAACGAGGTGCCGGATCTGCTTTGATGACAACACCCGATATTGCTGCCAATATTGTGAGCGAAACCAAAAACATATTAGCACCTCTCAATATTCCTCTTTCGGTAAAGTTTCGTTCCGGTTGGGATATGTTCAGTATCAATTCACTCGATTTCGGCCTTAAAATGCAAAAAGCCGGAGCAGATATCATCTGCCTTCATCCCCGAACACGCGGACAAATGTTTTCGGGTAAAAGCAATTGGGCTCTGATATCCGAATTGAAAAAAGAAGTAAGTGTTCCGGTAATTGGAAACGGGGATATAATCACAATTAATGATATGATAGCCATGTATGAACAAACCGGATGTGATTCTGTGATGATAGGAAGAGGAGTTATGGGAAAACCATGGCTTTTTAAGCAAATTAAAAAATATCTGAGCAGTGGGAATATAGAGCCGGTAACTACTGAAGAAAAACTGGAAATTATTAAAAGGCACATGGAACTGATGATATTCCACAAAGGAGAAAAACAAGCCGTATATGAAATGCGTACCCACTTTTCACACTACACAAAAGGACTTCGCGGTGGAGCACAGATAAGAAATAGAATAAATAAATTATTTGATGTAGAAACGATACTTTTGCTGGTTGAGGAATTATATAAAGCACAAAAATCTGAGGGTAATAATGGCTGATCAGAAAAAATTAACTAATATTCTCTGGCAGGCAAAAATGCAGTTAAAAACTAACTGGCTGGAATCTAAAAGAATTCTGCAGACCGGGTTAGAAGATTTTCCAAGAAATATTGAACTTCTTCTTTTCCTGGCAGAGGTTTACTTCAGCAAAAAACTTTTCCGAAAAGCTATCGGAGTATATCATGAAATACTAAAAATTGAACCCGATAATGAAACGGCTATCTTCCAAATAGCAAATTCGTTTATGGTGATCAATGAATTTAAACTAGCAATAAACTATTATGACCGGCTCTATGCTAACTTCCCGGAGTTACTCTATAACAAAGCATATGCCTACTCTAAAGCCGGAAGAAATGAAAAAAGCATTGAAATTTTAGAAAATATATTTAATTATAAAATATCTTCACTTCTTCCCTATATTTTTCTGGCTGAACTATATTTTCTGGCCGGCCGGCATGAAGACTCTATAAAAACATTAGATAAAGCTCAGCAGAAATTTGGAAAACAGGGAAATATATCTTATCTTAAAGGATTGGCATATTATAATCTCAAGAACGTTCTTAAGGCATATGTAGAATTTGAGATAGCTGCAAAATTAAAGGAGAAGGTGATAATAATAAATGCCCTAGT
>CAZOCS010000003.1:0-54421 GCA_964578365.1 uncultured Candidatus Cloacimonadota bacterium | reverse complement strand
AAAAAATAGCGGCAGAGGAGGAGAGATTCAACCCCTGCCGCATTCCACATTACTCGTCCTTTTTCAATTCGGAGAGTCTTGCTTTTATTGTTTTTAGTTCTTCTTTTAGTGCATCCATTTCTGATTTAAGATATTTTTCTTCATCTTTAACCGAATACTGTTGAACTGGATAATTCGGAAAATTAGTAAATCCCCTATTTTCGAATCCTCGTCCGTAACCTCTTCCAAAACCACGACCGAATCCTCTTCCAAAATCTGCACCACCACGTGAAGCACCTTTTGTATATCCTGGATTTTCATAACCATTACAATATCCTAAACCTCTACCTGTCATTGATCCCATTCCTCCCGGACCTCTTCTATCACCTCTTGGCATAATTACCTCCTTCTTCCATTATTGCTATGACTGCAACATCTTCCATGACCGAATCCTCCTGCCAGATCTACTAGGTTATCTGAGCCGCAGGAAGGGCATTTAATGATTTCGCTTTCAAAATTTGTATTGAACATATGCCCACAAGAATTGCATTTTATAATATTTCCCCGGAAATGAATATTGCCACCATCAATTTGAAGATGTTTACCTTCAATGATGAATTCTGCAATCTTTTTACGTGCATTTTCAATTAACCGTGTAAAGGTGGAGCGAGATATTTCCATCTCTTCAGCAGCATTATTATGATTCATGCCAAGTTTGTCTGCAAGCCGAATTGCTTCATATTCATCAATTGACAGTTCAATTGAATCTAATGATGATCTTCTTATACCAATAGGTTTAAAATCTGTATAAAGTGGTGGTCTGTGAACTATCCTTTGCATTTTCCTTCTAGGCATAAATACTCCTTTATTAATTTCTTAAGACAATATAATGAACATATGTGCAAAATGCAAGTTTTATTTTAATACATTGTAAAAAAAAAGTTCCGAAAGATTTCGGAACTTAAATGATGAATATAAAGCCAGATTATATTATGTTTTCTTAAATTACTATTACAATGCTATTTTCTATTTTTTTCCAAAGAAAAAAGGATGAGCCATAAATCCATCCTTATAAACAAATTATTGTTGCTAAACTAGATATCCATCTCTTCTTTGATCTTAAGAATTAGATCATAATTATGTTTAATGTTAGCAAACTCGTCTTTATTCATTTCTTCTTCAAATTTTTCTATTTCCTGCTCTGCTTCTGCAAGAGCTTTTTCTAATTCTTCTTTTTCCTCAGCAGAAGGAAAAGCCTTTAATCGAGATTCCAAAGTTTCTTTTCCGAGGAGCATTTGTTCGTACATAGCTTCTGATAATTGAAGTCCTACACCTGTAGCTTCTGCAAATGTTATTACTGTAGAAAGTCTTGTGTATTCTTCAAAAGACATACTCATTTCTTTATTTACGATATCCTTCAAATCCTTGCCAACACCTATAGCTTCTAAAAATGCAACTTGGGCAACCTGAAAATGAATGTCAGGATATTTATCCTTTATTTTTGTAATATTCTTAAAAAAAGATATTACTTCTTTTTCTTTTAACTTAATCTTTTTAATCTCTTCTTCATCCATATCCTTAAATGATTCAGCTGTATCCTCTGCTATCTCTGCAACTTGTTTAACAGTATCTATAGCTTTTTTAGCCTTATCAAGTTTTCCACATCCTACTATAAGCAAAGAAGCAAAAATAACTAAAATTATAATCTTTTTCACTTTCAAACCTCCCTCTCTTATTATGGCTCTATTGGAAATATTAATTGTTCTTTATATGCATTTGCTTTCACCCGATAATAAATTCCATTCTCATAAAGAAGTGCTTCACCTTTATTTCCGGTTTTTAAACCTGTGTCAACAGGAATCACACTATCTTTAAAAAATGGATTTATAAAATCTTGTGTAGTGTGTCCAACCACTATTTTGTTTACTCCCATATTACTTAATAATTCTAATAATTGATCTTGCCTGATCTGAGTGGATGTTTTTGTGTCTTCAAAATATCCACGGTACCACAGAGGACCATCACTTCCAAAAAGAAAATTTAGTAATTCATTGTATTTTATTTTATCTTTAGAAGCATCTATATTTATACGGATGCTGTTGTTCACAGCTGGAAAGTTGTAGTTATAATAAGTAAGCCTTGGATGAATACCAGCATGAACAAAGAGAACATCATTCAATTTAATAATTGTATGCTTAGTTCTGAGCCAGCGTCCGAATTCTGAATTGGCAGAATAAAGGTCACTAACTTTCATCTTCATAAGTTCCGCAGTTTTTTTGTATCTGTCATGAACATATTTCTCATTGTTCTGCAAGACCATTATTTCATGATTTCCAAGAAGATAATGTACTTGTCCTCTCCAATTTTCGGCTTGCATTTCTAATTTATGAATGAGCCATAGGCATTCTGTAACTTTATCTCCGCGATCAAAAACATCTCCCAAAATAATAAGATGACCTTCACCCCAGGCCCAATCAAGATTTGCATCAATTATTCTATTATTCTTCAGGATCTCTACCATCCGGTCATATTGGCCGTGAATATCACTGATAACAAAGAATTTAGAAATATCGGAATATGTGCTTGGATTGATTTTAGGGGGATATGATGATATTTCAAAATCTCCTTCGAATCCTTCAAGATTGAAAGAAAATAAACCCTCTCCACGGACAGTAATATCCTGTGAGACATAATTATCATTTAAAATGTACTTAATTGTCGCTGTCTCATTATCCCAGAATATATAAGGTCCCTCAGTTAATTTAGTTGTTGGATCTACTTTGTTAAATTGAATTTCCTGGGCAAAACAGGAAAAGAAAATAAATAAAAATAATGAAAAAATGAGTACTTTTTTTGCTCTCATTTCAGCCTCCTATATAATTCTTAAGATTTAATTTATGCAAAATGAACTCACGTCAAGAATTTTGGATAATAATTACAATTAATAAACCTCTATCTTTAATAATCTTCCATCTAGATTTCCATTTTTTAATGGACGTTTAAAAGATGGCTTTAATCCAATAGCCGGGATCAGTTCTTTATCTCCAACATAAATATATGCCGTGCTGCCCCTGCATTTTTGTTTTAGAAAGTCACCCAGATTTTTATATAATTCCGATGTTGATTCTTTTGTTCCTAATCTAATTCCGTAGGGAGGATTGCAGATAATAACTGAATCATGAATTTCTGGAAGAGACATGAAATCAGTTTGTTTTAGATTTATGTTTTGTGCAGAAGGAAGAGTTTTAAAATTCAATTTGGAATCTTCGATAGCAAAGTAGCTCATATCACTTCCAAAGATCAGATCATTCGGAAGATCTCGAATATGCTTAGTGCTGTTATCGCGAATCATCTTCCATTCTTTCTCATCAAATTCTGGTAGATTTTCAAATCCAAATCTTTTTCTTTTAAATCCTGAAGGTATTCTGCAATAATTCATTAATGCTTCGCATAAAAGTGTACCACTGCCGCACATTGGGTCGTATAGTGGTTTATCACCCTTCCAACCGGAAAGATTAACTATGGCAGCTGCCAGGGTTTCCTGCATTGGGGCCGATCCTTTGCTTTGCCTGTAACCTCGCTTATGAAGCGGCTCTCCCGAAGTATCTAAACTAATAGTTGCTCTGTTTTTATAAATGAAAAGGTTGAACACAACATCCGGAGATTTAGTATCAATATCGGGGCGTTTATTATATTTTTCTGTGAAGAAATCTGCAATTGCATCCTTTAATACAAGACTCGCATATCTGGAATGAGTAATTTTACTATTAGAAACATTTGAGTAGATCGCAAAAGTTTTGTTATTATCCAAAAATTTATCCCACTCGATCTTTGAAGCTGTACTATAAAGATATTTTGTGCTGTGGCAATCAAAAGTGATCAGTGGAGCCAGAATCCGGCTGATGAATTTACTTTGAAAATTAATTCGATAAAGATGAGAAAGATCAGTTTTGAAGTGGACTCCCCGATAAACCGGAGCTATTTCTTTTGCACCGAACTCTTTCAATTCCGCTGCACCAAGATCTTCCATCGAACCGGCTACTTGCGCAAAGAATTTTCCATGCTGTTGATATTCAAACATTAATTTCTCCTTGATTGATACATGAATTAAATCTTTGAAATTGTTTTAAGTTGATCAAGCGATAATGGGGTGAGTAGTTTGTGCGGTAGATATCACTATGACTTACAAGTTGTTGGTTTTTAATGATTTTCTGCAATTCTGCTGATTGCGCATCAACATTTTCAATTGGAAGTTTCATTACTAAGATTTGGTGTTCAATATTTTCCCAATGGATTAACCATTTCTTGTAGCTTATTTCATTTTCAATTTTTGCACTCTTAAGAAATGCATTTAGAAAATCATCAAAAGTTATTATCCCTTTATTGATAATATTCAGATTGACTCTATAAAAGTTATTGAAATAGCTGATATCTTGAAAATCTTGTTCCTCAAAAATGGAAGATACATCTAGCTCATTTTTAAGAAATTTTTTAGCAGAGGTTCGGTTTGGGATGATATGTCCGGGACCGAATGTTCCCTGGAAAAAAAGTTTGTAATAATCTACTAGTTGGGCTTCGGGATGAAGTTCAAATTCAGATCCAATAAGTTTTTTGATCTTATCATTTTGCACGGAAGAATAAACCTCTTTCTTGTTGTTGAGAAGTAACAGAGCCCTCATGTAAAAGTTCGCTGAGATATTTATTGATCTCGTTTATGTGAAGTCCTAGCATTTCCGAAAGATCTTTATCTGTGCAGGGTCTACGCTTAATTGTTTCAATTATTTGCTGCTCAACGTCTTTGTGATAACTTCTGATCTTGTTTCTGGATTGAAATTTTGCGATTATTTCAACAGGTAATGGTTTTAATAACTCAGCGATCTCTTCCATTCTGTTTTTTGAAACCGGTTCTATCCAGCTTTCGGTACCAGGCCGATCTAAAGTATTTAACTGCACTTGATCTGGAGATATTTCCTTTATAACACTTTTGAGAAGTTCGAGCTCTTCTATAGTATCATTCAAACCGGGAACAATAAAAACTTCCAGCCATATTTTCCCCAGAAAACTTTCGCTGAATTTTATTAATCCCTCAATGATCTTTTTATTATCTAATTTCGAATTTGGACGATTCAATTTTTTGAAAACTTTTTCGCTAACAGCATCTAGAGAGGGAAGAAGCAAATCTATAGCCAAAATTTCATTTCTTACATTATCATCGTAAAGTAAGGTAGAATTTGTAAGAAGTGCCAGTTTAAATTGCGGATAATTTTCTTTAATAAAGGTAATAATCTTACCTATGCCACTATGAAGAAGCGGTTCTCCGGCACCTGAGAATGTAATGTAATCAAGTTTCGGGTCATTATCGAGATAGCTTTTCAATTCAGTTAAAATATCATTTAAAGGAATGTACTCTTTTCTTTCAATTGTGAGGTTTGTAGTTTTTCCCACTTCACAATATACACAATTTAAACTGCATACTTTATGTGGAACCAGATCCACACCGAGTGAAATTCCCAGTCTGCGTGAAGGAACCGGACCGAAGAGATGTTCGTATTTCATTTTAGGATTAGCCCTTTTACTTGTATTTTCAGTGCCTTTAAGCTAATCGTTATATCTACCAGAAAAAGTATTACTGATATGATCAACAAAATTATAGCAATAATGAAAAAACTTAGAAAGAAAAGCTTTATATTCCAATCTGTAAAATAGCCCAATAACAGCAATAGGATCATCAAACCGGCTAGTAGTATGGTTATAACTATACTTGTTATGGCAGTTCTCAAAATTTTACCGCGTTTATAAAGAATATTGATCTGAATTGGAATTATCTCACTTTGATTTCCATTTTCTTTTTCTTTTGCAAGATATCGAGAACGATCGATTATTCTTCCCAGACGATTTGTGAAAGAAAGCAGAAGCAATCCAACTCCAGAAATGAGAATGATAGGAGAAATGGCTGACTGCATTAATTGTATTAGATTTTGAATATTATCCATAATAAATTAAGAGTCTCATTAAAATTACCGGCTTTCTATGAGCTCAGTATTTTATTAAATGTTCCCCTTAATCTCCTTTTCTACTTTTAATGAGAAATTGTTGGTTTTTTCCAATAACTCATCTGATTTTGTGAGAATATCAAATTTGAATGTTTCATCTTCGATGCTGCCCATATTTATCTTCACGTTCAGGTATGCGCTTTTTGCTGCTGCATTAGCTGTAATTGCGGCCACTCCCGCATCAGACAGTGCATTTGTATTACCAATCTTTGCAACTTTTGCTGCCAGCTCAACAGCTTCCAAAGCAATTTTCAATGTTTCCAACGGAACGAGAATAGCCCTTTTTGTAGCTTCCTGAATAGCTTCAGATCTTAGTTTTTTATCTTCATCGGTTTTTTTAGGTAATCTTGCAGCGTCCATCATATCATAGAAAGCTTGAGTGTCACTATCTATAGCAACTAATGAGCGTTCTTTTATGTTTTGCCCTATCACGGAAAGTTCTTTAGCTTCTTCCCAAACTTTTTCATATCCTTTTTTGTTAAATGTTAGATTAGAAACCATTGCACTAAGCGCACCCGACATAGCAGAACAAAGAGCTGCAACACTTCCACCGCCAGGAGCCGGAGAATCTGTAGAAAGTTCATCACAAAACTCAGTTAAAGTCATATTTACCAAGTCGTCTTCTTTGGAAATTGCATATTCAATAACTTTTTTATCAATATCAAATTCTGCAACATCTTTTAAGCCCATACTTTGAACAGCAGTTTCAATGATCATTCGTTCCGGGACACCTGCGCTTTCACCCATTTTTTGCAGATAATATTTACCTGATTCTAAAATTGCAGCTTTAGGTAGTAATCCAACCAGTTCACTTCCTGTAACCTGTAATCCTTTTGCTAATGCCAGTTCACGAACTTTATCAAGTACGATATGAGCAGGGGTAACGTTATAATTTGTAAGATTTATACTGATTTGCGCCTGATTAAAATCATCAATAAACCAGCCAACTGCTTTGCAATCTTTAAAAAGACCAGGCTTTTTAACTTTTTTGCCATTTTCATCTTTGATAAGCTTTTTATTTTTATCTCTGGCAAAACGTCCACGTTCACGAATATCGAGTGCAATATCATGAGCTTTTTTCTTATCTCTTGTATTTAAATTAATATTATATGCAATTAAGAATTCTCTAGCTGAAATTGCTGTAGCTCCCGATTTTGCATTAAATTTTTGAGGACCATAATCTGGTTTCCAGTTTGGATCTTTCATTTTCTGAGGAAGAGCTTCATATTCACCCTTTCGCACTTCGGCTAAATTTTTCCATTCCGGTTTTGTGGCAGCATATTCATATAAATAAACAGGGATCTCAAGTTCTTTACCAACTCTTTTCCCAAGCTTATGAGCAAGTTTTACGCAGTCTTCCATTGTCATATTAGCAACAGGTACAAACGGGCATACGTCTGTAGCTCCCATTCTTGCATGAGCACCTTTATGTTTTGTCATATCTATTATTTGACTGGCCTTTTTTATAGCTTGAAAGGCAGCCTCTACAACATTATCCGGCTCACCAACCATTGTAAAAACGGTGCGGTTTGTGGTTTCTCCGGGATCAACATCTAATAGTGTAACACCTTTTACTGCCTTAATTGAAGCAGCAATGGCATCTAAGATCTTCATATCTTTCCCTTCACTGAAATTCGGAACACATTCTACTAATTGCATAATTTACTCCATTTTATTCTATCTTTTAATTTTGATTTTCAGGATTATTAATTTTCTTCATTTCTACAGTTATTATTCTTTTATCCGTAGCCTGAATTATTGTGATATTCCAATTTCCAATTATTAATTTGGTGTCTCTTCTGGGAATTCTTTCGAGTTTATCTATTATCATTCCGGCAATAGTTTCATAATCTCCTACCGGTAGATCCATATCGTATTCGTCGTTAAGAAAATCTATCTCAGCATAACTTTGCACTCTGTACAATCCACTGGATATCTTGCTTATTTCCTGTGTTGTGCTGTCATATTCATCTTCAATTTCTCCGACGATCTCTTCCAGAATATCCTCTATTGTGATCACACCTGCAGTTCCGCCATAAGAATCCATAATAATTGCCATGCTTACTTTTTCTTTTTGCATTTCTGTAAGAAGCTTATTCACATCCATAGTTTCAGGTGCGAAGAAAGCATCACGGATAAAATCTGATACCGTAAGCCCTTCAAGATCTTTACGTTTTAAAAGGTCATAAATAATTAAAATTCCCTTAATATTATCCAGATCATTTTCGTAGACCGGGAATCTTGTAAATCCCTTTTCTTTTGCAATGGAGATAACCTCATCAATAGATGTATCTAATGGGAATGCTACAATATCGGTGCGGTGTATCATCACATTCTCAGCATCCAGTTCAGAAAATTCCAAAGCTTCTTCCAGCATTTCCATTTGATCTTCATGCAGCACACCGTCATCTTTAGCTTCAGAGAGCATAAAAGAAAGATCTTCTCTAGAAACGAAATTGTATCTAGATTGTTGTGGAAGTTTAAAAAATTTTGCGAGCAAATTATTAAAAATAGATACGAACTTAACAAAAGGAGTAAAAATGAAACTAAAGAATTTAAGTAATGGAAATCCCCTGCTTACAAGTCTATTAGGGAAATCTCTATAAAGTGCTTTTGGAATTAACTCTGCAAAAATTAGTATCAAGCCGGCAATAATGAGTGTTGCAGTATGCTCGGAAATAATTATCGCAGATTTTTTATTTAAGATATTTACAAGAAATATAGAAAGGGAAGATACAATGACTAAAGAAATGTTTGTACCGAATAAGGTCGTTCCGAATATTTGATCAGGTTTTTCCAAAAAAGTGAGTATCTGTTTCTTTTTTTTACTACTTTTTGCTTCTTGCTCCAGTTTTAATCTATCAAGAGAGATTAGTCCCGTTTCTATACCTGAGAAAAAACCGGATAAGATAAAAAAAATAACTATGATTAAAAGTGATATGATCCACATTATTAATTTTCTACTTTTTCATTCCTATAAGCCAATTTTAAAGCATCAATAAATTCATCTAACTCACCGAGTAAAATTTCATTCAATTTGAATGATGTCAAATTTATTCTATGATCCGTAACTCTAGATTGAGGGAAATTATAAGTTCTTATTTTTGCACTTCTATCACCCGAACCAACTTGAGATTTTCTTTTAGCAGAGATATCAGCTTCATGTTTTGCCAGTTCCAGATCATATAATCTTGAGCGAAGAACCTTGAAGGCTTTATTCTTGTTTTTAAGTTGTGATTTTTCATCCTGGCAAGTTACTACAAGTCCAGTTGGCTCATGAGTGATCCTAACTGCAGAGTCGGTTGTATTTACGCTTTGTCCACCATGCCCTGAAGCTCTGTAAACATCAATTTTTAGATCAGCTGGATTTATTTCAATATCTATTTCATCGGCTTCCGGCAGAACAGCTACAGAAATTGCTGAAGTATGAACTCTTCCTTGAGATTCTGTCTCAGGCACTCTTTGCACACGGTGAACACCACTTTCGAATCTCATTGTTCCATAAACATTATCTCCAGAAAGTGAAAATATTACTTCTTTAAAACCGCCCACACCGGTTGGATTGGAAGACATGACAGATAATTTCCAATTATTTTTATCTGCAAAGTAAGTGTACATTCTATACAGATCAGCAACAAATAATGCTGCTTCTTCACCTCCGGTTCCGGCTCTGATCTCAATGATCGAATCTTTTTCGTCATTGGGGTCTTTTGGAACGAGAAGTTCTCTCAATATTGTTGTTTTCTTTTCAAGATCTTCCTGAGTCTCAATTGTTTCTTCTTCTGCAAGTGAAATGAGTTCTTTGTCATCAGTAGATTTGATAAGTTCCTTATTTTCTGCAATGGTTGTTTCATGATCCTTTAACATTTCATAAATATCTAATATCTCCTGCAGTTCTTTAAACCTTTTTGAAATTTTACTATAATAACGTTGGTCAGACATTTTTACAGGATCATAAATATCTTTTTTTAGTTCTTCGTATTCATTTTTGAGAGTTAAGATCTTTTCTTCAGGAATCATAATTTATCAACTTTCCGTTTGTGATGCTTCATCAATGAATGAAATATTCTTATATTCTGAAAGATCCATTTCCAATGCACATTTCATAGCTATAATTGCAACTTCTATCTGTTCATTATTCGGCGGCTGAGTTGTGATTCTTTGCAAAGCAAGCCCTGGTGCAGTCATTATCTTAACCAGTGGATGTTTGATATTTTTACCGGAAAGTTTAAGCACTTCATAAGAAATTCCAGAAATAAATGGCATGAATAATAAGTGATAACCCAAACGAAGAATAACATTTGGAGCACCAAAGAAATAAGTAAATATTGTATCAATAATAGAGAATATCAAAATGGAGATAAGTAGAACAAAGAAGATAAAACTGGTTCCGCAGCGTGGGTGGAACGTTGTGAACTTTTGTACGCTGTCTGCATCCAGATCACTATTAGCTTCATAAGCAAATACAGATTTATGCTCAGCACCATGATATTCGAAGATACGATTCACATCTTTCATTTTACCTATAATCCAAACATAAAGCACAAAGAAAATAATACGGATAGAACCGGCAAAAAGATTGAAGTAGATGTTTCCCTTACCCAGATTCATCCATTCGGCTATCTGATACGGTAAGAATGCAAATAATAGAAAAGCCAGACCGAAAGCAAAAACATAACTAATAATTTCTTCAAATTTTGTGCGGAATTTAGATTTCTCTTTTTTATTCTTTTTTGGTTTCTCTTCTTCCCAGTCTAGTTCTGCACGAGATGCAGAGAAATTTAAAGTACCAAAACCAATTATCATCATTTCTATTAGTGATGCAAATCCTCGAACTATTGGAAGACCCAAGAATTTATTCTGTTTTGTTTTACTGATAAACTTAGTTTTTTTTATTTCGATACTTTTATCTTTTCGACGAATAGCAGTTGCCAAATTCTGCGGACCCCGCATCATTACGCCTTCAATTACTGCCTGTCCACCAACTTCAATTTGTTTTTTTTTCATTTATATGTCCTTAAAAAAAACGCACCACAACTTTAATATAATAATTGTTGTGGTGCGACTATAACAAGATTTTTATTTTTCTTCTTTAACGTTATATCTTTGATTAAATTTTTCTATACGGCCTTCTTTGGCTCTGGTTCTTTGTTTTCCTGTATAGAAAGGATGACAATTTGAACAGATATCAACTTTACTTATTGATGGATCTGTTGATTTTGTCTCGAAAGTATTTCCGCATGAACATGTCACGGTTACTTTCTCATATTTTGGGTGAATTCCTTTTTTCATCATCTATCTCCTGATTCATATTAAATTAATATACACTACCTAACATACTGCGGTGCAATATTTTTTTCTAAGATTCTAATGTCAATAGTTTTATCTTTTCTTGTGCTATTGGGAAAGCATGTCAGTTTTTATCTCTTCTGCTTTGCTCTTATCATATAGTAATTCGATAAGTTGGATAGCAAATTCTAAAACTGTTCCCCTGGCTCTGCTTGTAATGCAGTTTCCATCTACAACCACACGTTCATCTATTTTGTCTTTGATTATGAGATCATCTGCCAGACCAGGATTAACAGTTGCTTTTTTCCCCTCTAATAATCCATGAAATTGTAGCACGACAGTTGGGGATGCACAGATAGCTGCATAGTATCTTCCTTTCTTAGCTTGTTTTTTAAGGAGGGATGTGAGAACTTGTGAATCACGAAGATGTTCTGCACCTGGAAGTCCGCCAGGTAATGCGATCAGATCGTATTGCTCATTATAACAATTTTCTATAAGCGTATCAGCTACAATTTTTGTTCCGCAGGAGGCGGTTATTTGTAATCCATCTACAGATGCAACAGTAACATTCGCATTTGCACGCCTCAGAGTATCAATTATTCCAATAGCTTCCAACTCTTCGATCCCATCAGAAATGGGAACCAGTACTTTTTTGTTCATAAGAAATCCTACAGATCTTTTTTTCTTTTCTTTCTGCCAAATCCAAAGATGATGCTAACTCCCCAAAGAATAAGAATGAGTGGGAAGATATCAACCGGGCGTCCTAAAAGGCTTGATAAACCGGCCAATAACGCTACTATTCCCAGGAAGACAGTGAATCCATTCACTCGAAATCCTTTAGAGTATTTTACAAAATTCAATCCCAACAGGATAACACCAACACCGAACATAAATGTGCCTTCCGGTAAAATTGAATCCGGGAAAAGCCATATAGCGCCAAGCATGATGAGGAATAGTCCCCAGCCAATTTTTTCTAATTTCTCCAACTCTCTTTTCCCTTTTAACTTAACTTCAAATATTTCATTATTCTCTTCCATTTAAAGTTCCCTCCTGTTTCTTATAATTAATCTCAAAATTCTTATCTGGCATAAAATTTACTTTATGCCAATAAAAGATATATCTATCACTTTCTTCTCGCAAACTGTCTGGAATATAGGAAATTGAGTCAAGAGAAAGTTCTTTGGGGAATTCAAGAGTGTAATTCACCTCTTCAAAAGGGAATCCCCAAGTTTTGGTTGTTGTAAGAATGTATTTTGCTTTAGTTCCATTCAACTTCTGTTTATAGCATATCCGGTAAATTGCGGTAGTATCGGGATCAACATGAATAGTGAATGATGAGCCCTTAAGATTGTTCTTCAGATTTGTATCTTTTAAAGAATCTTGAACATTTATTACAAATATTGAATCAACTTTTCCATAAGTTTCGCCGTGGGGGAAGGGATAAAAAAGACGTCGATTGATTTCTTTATTGCTATTATTTCTAAAATAATACAATCCATCCACATAAAAGTAATTCTTTTCAATTTTGAAGTCAAGGTCCTCTTGATAAAACTGCAGGTCTTGAGCTTGGATCAATTGAAAAGAAAAGAATAAGAAAAATATGATTACGTTTTTCAATTATTTCAACAGCAGCATTTTATTTACTGCAAGTTCTTTTCCATTGGAAACAAGTTTGTAAAGATAAACACCGGAAGGAACTTGTTTATTGTTTTCGTTAGTGCCGTTCCAAGTGATCTGATCATGATTCTGGGATGAGGAATTAAGAATTTGTAATGATTTTATCTTTTGCCCACGAGAATTATATATTTCAATTCGTGATTCTTCGTGTAAATTTGTAGATTCAAAACTGATCCTGGTACTTGGATTAAATGGATTAGGATAGTTGGAAAGATTGTAATATGATGAGGGAAGTGAGATTTCGTGGTTATCAGAACCCACATAATTTTCAAAGACAAATTCGTAATAATTCAGACTATCTGGTTCAATTGAAATTATTGTGTCCATTGATGCAAGAGCACCGAGATGGATATCACAATTAAAATTCATTGCATACATTTCTTTTTCAAAATATCCATTTTCATCTGTTAAAACATCAGGGTTATTATAATTATATGGGAAATGCTCAATCTGGACATTAGGAACAGGATTCATTAATGAATCAAAAACATAACCAGAAAATACACCTTGAATTCCGCCATTATTGTTTATACTGCCCAGGGTAGGAGTATTATCTTTACAAAATGACACATCGGTTGTCATTCCTCCAGTTGAAGAAAATGAAACAGGAATTAACGATTGTCCATCAGTTGGGGCCAATACCATTGTCTGTAAACTTCCAAAGGTGCACCAGGAAACCTCATATTCATCATAATAAGAAGTTATATGATCACCTTGTTCATCAATAGAAAGCGTAGTTTGCAGATCATCTTGAGTAACTATAATAATTATCTCCGGTGGAAATAAAATCCCAGGGAGAAAATAGGCATCACCAGCATTAGATGAGAGCTTGCAATTATCTAGATTGCCATCCATCATCATGCTAAATAATTCTATAGTCCAACCTGACTCATCAAAGTAAATTTCATTAATGTATGGTCCTTCCATTATAGGGTTTGCAAATAACAATCCTATAAAAAGTATAATAAAAAAAGTAAAAATTTTTTTCATCACAACCTCCAATCCATTTGAAAAATCAATCAAACTATGTGTTTTTAATTTTACTAAGTTGACTGTAGATAAACTAAATAGATATAATAATAAGTCAAACAAAAATATGCTAACAATATCTTTTCATTTACAAAAATTATTATCTATTTCCAGTTGTCATATTAAATAATAAACAGGAGGAAGAATGCAATTTCAGAAAGAATTAATTAAGATCTGCGAGAAATATCCCCAGTTAAAACTTAATTTTCATTATAAGATCTGGGAAACTGATTTCTTAAGGTTCTATCAGAGTCAGATCAATTATAACATCTCTAAAACATCGATATCGCTTTCTACAACTATCTATAAAGGAAAGAAGTCTTATAGCTTTTCATTAAAAGACCCAACTAAAGAGATACTTCAGGACAAGATCGATGATGTTTTAACATTAATTGATCAATTACCCGAAGATCCGGATTTTGTAGATCTGGAAGATGATCTGAGCAGATCTGCCGAGAAAGAAAAAGCCAACAATATTGAGAAAGTTTCTCTTGATAAGAAAATTGATATTTTGGAGAAATTTTCAACAGCTGTAGAACCATACAATTTTAAGATCTATGGTACATTTATCTGTAATTATAGAACACTTTACATTGTTAACAGCAACGGACTCAATAAACGTGAGATCAGCTCTCCTATCTATTTAGAATGTAAAGCTGTGAATCAGAAGAATGAAGTTACGGTTCTAGAAGCTTACGGTGGAGAGAGATTTGAGAACTTCAATGAAGATGAGTTTACTTCTAATCTAGTGGAAAAAGTGAAAGCTGCAACAGGTGAAGTTGTTGATGTTGAGTCAGGTGAATATGAAGTAGTGCTTGCTCCACGTTGCATTGGAGACTATCTATTGTATTTGGAAAGTAGTATTTATGCCCGAAGTTTGGATTCTAAACAAAGCTATTTCGAAGGTAAAATTGACCAGAAAGTTTTCCCGGAAAATGTTACGATTACCGACGACCCGAATCATCCTGACTTAATAAATTTTGATTATAACGGAGATGGACATATTTATAATAAGCTTTCTGTTATCGAAAATGGTGTTTTCAAAAATTTCTTTGTTGATAACTATTATGGTCACAAACTGAAAATGGATAAGAATGGTGCATCAGGTGAAGCTCTGGTGATGGATACAGGTGATAAAGAGCTTGGTGAAATGATAGGTTCTGTAAAAAAAGGACTATATATTTCCAGTTTGCACTATATGAATTTTATCAACAGACGCGAAACTTCTATTACAGGCCTAACTCGGGATGGAACATTCCTGATAGAAGATGGAAAGATCACAAAGGTTGTGAATAACCTGCGTTTTACCGAAAATATTTCTGACATTATAAAAGGCATTACGGAGATAGAAAATAGATCTTATACGATCCCCTATTCTAATAATTATGGTGAATTTGGAATCTACAGTGCCAGAATGCCGCATGTGAAAGTTAATGGATTCAAAATTAGTTCATCAACGAAAACGGTTTAGGAGAATAACATGAAGAAATTAGTCTACGACATAATCAATAAATTAAATGCACAGAATATAACTTATGCTGATGTTCGTTTTACCGATACCGATAAACAGCAAATATATTTTGAAAAAGGTAAGCTGAAGTATTTTGGCTCAGATATGGATTCGCTAGCCCTGGGAATTAGGGTTCTGGCTGATGGATGCTGGGGTTTTGCCGGTACTACCATTCTTACCCAAACTTCAATTGATAAGACGATAAAGCGAGCAATTTCTAATGCCAGAGTTGGCAGCAAATTCCGAAAAGAACCGGCATCGTTTAAGAAATTAAATCCAGTTCAAGACAGCTATCTGTTCCAACCAAAAGAAGACCCATTTTTAATGGATGACAAATACAAAATAGATTTTCACGAAAAAGTTGCACAGAAACTAACTGGGAATGAGAAGATAGTATATTCAAATGTCTATACAGAATTCTACCGGCAATACAAGATATTTGCCAATACGGAAGGAACATTTGTAGATTCACTGGTTTATGACACAATGCCGATGATGTATGTTCTCGCCTCAAATGGAAAGGAATCGATGTGCCGCACATATCCGGGACATATGAATGCTAGACGCGGTGGATTTGAAGAGGTGAGAAAGTTTAAATTAGAAGAAAATACTAATACTATTATTGAGGAGGCGATCAAGCTTTTGGATGCTCCGCGAATAGAAGAAGAGCGTGCTGATATAATTATTGGAAGTGGGCATCTTGCATTGCAATTACATGAATCTGCCGGGCACGCTACCGAAGCAGATAGAATATTCGGTAAAGAAATATCCTATGCCGGTAAAACATTCATAAAACCAAAAATGCTGGGGAATTTCAGGTATGGTTCTGATCTGGTGAATATTTACAGTGATAGTACAAACAAAGGTGGAATGGGTTATCATATTGTGGATGATGAAGGAACACCAGGAGCAACTGTTGACATCGTAAAAAATGGTATTTTGGTAGATCAGCAGACATCTCAGGAAAATGCTGCACTACTTGGTGTTCAGCCAAGTTCCAACATGCTGGCTTCCTATGCCGATGATATTCCACTGATCCGCATGACAAATTTCTGCCTTGCACCGGGAAAAGGAAGTCTGGATGACCTGATAAGATCAACCGAAAATGGATATTATATAGATTTCACTAAAACCTGGAGTATCGATGATAATCGAAATAATTTCCAATTTACCACTGAGATCGGCTGGAAAATAGAAAATGGAGAACTAAAACACATTGTTAAGGAACCAACATATTTTGGAATTACTCCTGAATTCTGGGCAGCCTGCAATGGCATTTGTGGTGAGGAAGAGTGGGATTTCCAGGGCACATTCCATTGCGGAAAAGGTGAACCCGGACAGGCGATGCATCTCTCTCATGGAGTATCTCCTGCAAGATTTAAGAATATTGTGTGTAACGTAAAAGCGTGAAAGACCTCACCCCAACCCTCTCCTGCGAGGAGAGGGAGCAAAAAGCAGGTTCATCCTTGTAGATTGAGCTAAGACATTTCGGACGCATCAAAATGATACGTTCTGCAAGTAATTTTTTAATGTTAACAATTAGGAGGTTATTATGAATAAGTTTTGTCATATTGAAATTCCAGCACCCGATCTGGAGAAAACCGCAAAATTTTACACTGATGTATTTGGTTGGGAAGTTGAAGTTATGGAAGGTGGAAATTATGCATTTTTCCAGGATGGATTAGTTGGTGGTGGATTTGACCCTGATATGGAAGTTGGTTCAGGTGGTCCAAATTTAGTTATCGAGTGTGATGATATTCCAACTAAAATGACTGAGATAATTTCTGCCGGTGGAAAACAAACCAAAGAGAAAACTGAGATCGGTGGTGGTATGGGATTTTATGCATCTTTTTTGGATATCAATGGAAACCGTCTTTCAATCTGGAGTAAAACATAGAAAATAATATTAAAATAAAATCGAAGATAATATTATTAGTCTGTTGTATATTGCTGATTCTTCCCACTATTCTTTTTGCAAGAAATAACGAGTGGGCAAGATTTAGTAAAAATAAGTATATTTCAAGTTATGCAATTCAAGATAGTATTCATTGGATTGGAACGGGAGTAGGACTATTTAAATATAACTCTATCACTGACAGCTTGCAACACATCTTGAAAGTAGATAATATTTCAACAGAAAAAGTTAATTATATTACTGTTAGTGAAAATGGTTCTGTTTGGTTTCTCGTAAATAAAATTACTTTGTTAAATTTTGATGGAAAGAATTGGATTCATTACATTTCAGGTGAAGGTGATTTACCAGAAGGCAAAATCACAAAGATAAAAACAGATTATAACAATGATCTATTCATTATTATAGATAATAGATTAATGAAATTCGATGGTGAAAATTGGTTTTGTTATCCAAAGTTACGAAATAATTTCGGTGAAAAATTTAGAGTTAATGACATTATTGTTAACAAAGATATAATCTGGTTACATACTACTGAAAGCATAGCTGCATATCATAATTGGAAATGGCAAGAATTACGATTACAGGTTAATGATTATTATCACTATAATAAAAATGAATGCTTAGCCCAAGATCCGGAAGGTACCCTACTTTTCAATTTTCAAGGGAGAATTAATAGTGTTGTTTTGGATTCAATAGTTACAATTGCTCCTCTTGATATTGCGGAACAACCAAGATTTGGCAATAATTTTGAAATTGATAGTAATGGAAGTTTCTTAATAGTAAAAGTGAGTACAACGTACTCGAGTATGACAGGTGATGCATTTTATCAACGTGATGTTATTACATATAAGATAGATGGGAACAAACTCATACATCTTGAAACAACTCCAGATATTTTAAAAGGTGATTATGGTATTAGTCAAATAGAGATAGACAATAATGGAACTCTTTGGTTACATACTAGATCAAACTTTTTTAAATTTTCAGATACAAAATTGAAAAAAATTGAGCTTTGGGATTTAGTCATGCCCATTCATGAAGTAAGTGAAGGTAATTATCTAGACACAATTTATCCAAACTATCCTGATTATTCGCAGGATCGTGAAATTATTGGGCATGGAGATCTAGTAGATCAACAGGAAGAAGGACATTGGACATATACGATTTCTAATAATAAAATTATGATGGAAGGTGTATATGAAGCGGGAAAAAGGATAGGTGTCTGGAAAAAATATTTCTCAAATGGTTCAATCAAGAAAGAAATTGAATATAAAAATGGATTTAGAGATGGTTATTATATTGATTATTATAGAAGTGGAAGTAAATGGAATGAAGGGAAATATTCTAAAGGTAAAAGAACAGGAGAATGGATTAATTGGTTCGATAATGGGAATATTAGAGAAAAAATTGAGTATGAGAATAATATAAAAAACGGTACATATAAATATTACGATTACAAGAATAGTGCTTATAGTGAAAAAGAATTTGTGAATGGAAATAGTATAGATGAATGGAACTATTTTAATTCAGATGGAAAGCCAATTTACTCAACAAAATTTCCAACTGCAATTAAACAACCAGATAAATTAAATGAAAATGGTAATAAGCAAGGTCTATGGGTTACATTTATGTGGAGTAATTTCACAAAGTGCAATTCGGTTAAAGATGCAACATATTATCGGATTGCTGAATATGATGATGGTGTTCCACAAGGCATTGTACGTGATTATTTAAAGAACGGAACACTTCAATTTGAGGGGAAATTGACCTCCGAATTTCCTAGTGTTTATGATGGAAAAATTAAAATTTATGATGCACTTGGACGCATAAAAGCAGAAAGAGAATATAAAAATGGGAAAATGCATGGGATCGTGAAGACAGTAACAAACAGTGTTAATTCTCCTAAACGTACGGTTGAAATTGAATATAAAGACGGGAAAAAAGATGGATTAGCAATCATTCGTAAAGATGATGAAGTTACTAATGAAGGACATTTTAAAAATGGATTGAAGAGTGGAAATTGGGTAGAATTAGAAAAAGATAAAATGTATACAGGTGAGTATGTTAAAGGAAGACGAGTTGGACCTTGGAAAACCTATACTGAAGATGGACTAAGAGTAATAAGATATAATAAAAAAGGTGAGAAAATAGATCCAATTAATTTAAAGGAATATTACCCAACAAATATTTTGAAAGTATTAGAATACAAAAAAGTTCCGGTAATAATTAATCCAGTTCCTTCAGATACTTGGACATTGAAATTAAGTCTAAGCTATCTAATGAATAAGATCGAATCTGAAAAAGAGTGTGCTCCAGTGGTATCGACAGAAAGTACAGATTGGCCACTAGGGAAAATGTCAACGATAGGTCGTGAAGCGATGTATATGCTTCAAGGCTTTATTGATGGGAAATATCCACCAACAGAATGCTCAGTAACTGATTTCAATCCCAAAGTAAAATATTACAAGAAATGGTGGCAAAAATATCAAAATGATTTAAAAAAAGAATAGGGAGTGCATTTGAATAAGGGTGTTCTTTACGCAATTAGTGCTTATGCACTTTGGGGTCTTCTTCCACTTTTCTGGAAAATTTTGGAAGATATTCCCGCTTTTCAGATTCTCTGCCATCGCATTTCCTGGTCACTTGTATTTCTCCTATTTATTCAGCTGATCAGGAGAAATTTCAACTGGCTAAAAGATGCAATTAAGAATAAAAAAATTGTAATAACTTTTCTGATAACATCAATTTTGCTTTCTGCTAATTGGTTTACTTATATCTGGGCAGTAAATAACGACCGCACAATTGAGGCAAGTCTTGGATATTTTATAAATCCTCTGCTTACTGTAATGCTAGGTGTGTTTTTCTTAAGGGAACGTCCTGATAAATGGAGCTGGGTAGCGATCTCACTGGCAGGCATTGGCATTGGTTATACGATAATTATATTTGGTTCTGTACCCTGGATCGCATTAGTTTTAGCCGGTTCCTTTAGTGTTTATGGATTGTTAAGAAAGCAAGCTGCTCTGAATTCTCTTCAAGGACTAACCTTAGAAACAATGTTACTTTTTTTACCGTCTACTTTCATGTTAATTTATTTTGAAACTAAAGGAATTGGTTCATTCGGGCATGTAACATTTACCAAGAATGTTTATTTATTTCTGGCGGGTATTGTCACTTCTGTGCCATTACTTCTATTTGCTGCAGCTGCGCGGAGGATTGAGTTGACTTCTTTGGGAATATTACAATATATTGCTCCAACATTACAATTTCTCATCGGTCTTCTTGTGTTCAGGGAAGACTTCAGTAGAAGCAGGTTAGTGGGATTCTCATTCGTTTGGATCGCTTTAATTATTTACACAGTTAATAATATTTTAGTAAAGAGGAGAGTAAAATGGAAATTAGACCCGATAGAAAATTGATCACAAAATCGTGGTTAATACTTATATCATTATCAATTGTAATTGTGCTTTTTGCTTGTCTTTTACATATAATTCCGTTATTAAATAGCGATGTTAATTTCTCGCAATTTTCGTTCTATTTATGGAGGATAGTTTTTATTGCTATAATTCTAATGTGGATAATATCAACACCGATAATGCTTTTTTGGATCAAGAATTTATCATATTTTATAGAAGCTGATAAGATAGTTATTAAAAAAGGAATTTTAACCAAGATCAAACAGAACATTCCATTTAGAATGGTTACAGATTTCATGCTTGAAAGAACATTGTATGATAGATGGTTGGGAATAGGATCAATTAAAATTCAAACTGCAGGGCAATCACAAAATCAAACAGGATATGAAGGTAAGCTTGCAGGACTTATTAACTGGGATGAACTGCATGAAAAATTGAGATCAGATCTTACAGAATCGAGATCATCAAATAAAGAAATTTCTGAATCTCCAAAAGTTAATGAAAATGCTCTGGAAAATATTCTTATCGAATTAAAGAAGATTAGTAGAATATTGGAAAAAGGGAAATAGTGAAACAAAAAAGAACTCAATTTGTTAAGAAGTTCAGGCCTATATTTATGTTATCTTCGATTTTAGTTTTTATGGGCTGCTTGCCGGGGTACCATAATGGATTCATGGGCTCCCAACCGGCTAAAATCCTGAATAGTCCGAAAGAAAGAACCACTAGTTATCTTGGTGGAACTATCAACAATGAAGATGCATCTAATAATAATGAAGAGAGCATATTGGGAAAATTATTGTTCCAACGGAATCATACTTACAAATATAGTTCTTTTTCCTATCATGCCGAGATATTTGCAGGATATCATTCAATTGAAGCCGTTGTAGAAAAAGCTGGTGAAAAATTAAACTATTATGGGTTTGCACCACAATTATCGAGTTCTATATTTTATCTTCTAAAAGAAACAAGACTAGGATTTTATGGATATACCGGGATGTTCTGGGAATTCGGGGAATATAATGACTGGATTGATGAAGCTGAAGAAGCTGGACTGATCCGGTTAGAATTTGAAGGTTTTAATGGTAAGAAGCTTTACGGGGGAGGAGGATTTTTATTTGAGCATATTATTGATGAAAAATCCCTGTTATCTTTCAACTTTGGACTAGGATTGCCAGGCATGTTTCATGTAATGGTCAATTATCGGGAAGGTAACAATGTATTTAATATTGGTATCAACGCACTCTTTGAGAGTTCATCAATTTCTTTGGGTTATATGAGAGCCTGGTGAAAAATCAATCGAGTAAGAAAATGAGATTGCAATTTTATAAAAATAAGTAAATAGAAAAATTAGAGGTAAGTAATGCAATATCGTAAATTATGCGGGGAAAAAGTTTCAATTCTGGGTTTTGGTACAATGCGCTTTCCAGTGCTGGATAAAAACCAAAAACTGATCGATGAAGAAAAAACGGAAGAAATGCTGGATTATGCAATTGAGAATGGTGTGAATTATCTTGATACGGCTCAACCTTATCACGGGGGAGAAAGTGAGAATTTTGTAGGGAGATACTTGAAAAAGCAAAATTTGCAAGACAAAATATTACTGGCAACAAAACTTCCCGCCTGGCTGGTAAAAGAAGAAGCAGACTTTGATAAACTATTTAATGAGCAACTGGAAAAACTCCAAACAGATTATTTCGATTTTTACCTTCTGCATGCCTTAAATGCAAAGTCATGGAAGAATATCAAAGATCTTGGAGTGTTAAGGTGGTGTGAAAAAAAGAAAGCAGAAGGCAAGATAAAACATATCGGATTTTCCTTTCATGATTCATATTCAGTTTTCAAAGAAATTGTTGATGCTTATGATAAATGGGAATTTTGCCAACTTCAGTATAATTATATGGATCTCGAATTTCAAGCTGGTGAAAAAGGATTTAGATATGCTATCAATAACAATATTGAAATTATTGTAATGGAACCGCTTAGGGGTGGTCAGCTGGCTAAAAACCCACCATCTGAAATAGAAAAACTATGGCAGAAATTTCCTGTGAAACGTTCCTATGCTGATGGAGCTTTGCAATGGCTATGGAACAAAAAAGAAGTTCCCATTTTGTTGAGTGGAATGACAACTATGCAACACGTTAAACAAAATATTGAAAGTGCAAAACAAGCCAAAATTGGAATGCTCTCTAAAGAAGATTTGGATCTTTTTGAAAACATTAGAGCAGCATATTTAAAAAGATCACCATTTTTCTGTACAACCTGTAAATATTGCGAACCATGTCCTCATGGTGTTTCAATTTCATCAGTTTTAGGGCTTTACATGATGAATGTGATGTATGATGATCTGAAGCGGAGTAAATTTGCTTATGATTTTTTTATAAGAGAAGAGAACAGAGCAGATAAATGTATAGAATGTGGTGAATGTGAACCAAAATGTCCGCAGCAGATAGAGATAATAAAATGGCTAAAAGAATCGCATAAAGTTTTAAAGAAGGATAGGTAAGAAATGCATTATATTTTATTAGGTTTTGCCCCCGGTCTTTACTGGTTATGGTATTTTTATCAGCGTGATAAACTGGAACCCGAACCCAAGAAATTGATTTTTGTTTCTTATTTCCTAGGAATTCTTGCAGCAGCTCTTGTGATATTTGTTCACATGCCCTTTAAAATGAGTTATTTTGTAGGTGCTGTTGTTTCGGCTCCAATTCTAGAAGAGCTTGCAAAATTCTTGATGGTGTGGGCTTATTTATATCGAAACAAGAATTTCAGTGAGCCGATGGATGGAATTGTGTACGCGGCTGCTGTGGCACTTGGTTTTGCTTCTATAGAGAACGGCCTGTATTTGTTCAGGATAAACCAGCAAGCTCAATTCCTGCTTTCCAATACAATACTGATCAGAGCATTACTTTCAGTACCTGCTCATGCACTTTTCTCAGGCATCTGGGGATATGCATTAGGAAGGAAAAAATTTGATAAAAAGAGTCCCCGCTTTATTGTAGTTTATGGACTATTACTGGCGATGCTGCTTCATGCACTTTTCAATTTCTTATGCTTGATACAAATATATTCATCTTTTGGATTGCTTATTCTTACTGCTGTGATGTGGGGTATTATGAATAAGAAAATTACTAAGGCAGAAAATTCTTCACCTTATGCTCCAAGATCATTCTTTGGCTGGAAGAAAAAAAGAAAAATAGAAAATAAGAAATAGAAGATAAAAAATGAAAAAAATATTGATCCTGGTTTTATTAATAGGTATCAATAGTGTTTATTCTATCACCCTAAAGGAAATTTATGAAATTGCTCCCGCTCAGGGTGAGTACGATAAATATCTGGTTTTAGAAACAGGTGTAACTTACACAGGCGGATTACTCATAGGCAAATTTTATGATCCCATTATAGATGAACTATCTGGTCCACAAGGATTGGATGTACGCATCGAAGGGAACGGTGCAATATTAGATCTCGAAGGTGAACAGATCTGTATCTCATATTGCAATAATAAACTCGATATCGACAATTGCATAATAATAAACGGAAATATTAGATATCGAGGATTTAATAATCCAATCGGGGAAGTAATGCCTACTGGCAATATTCAATATTGTACATTTTATAATCCTCATGATTATGCAATTCGACTGCAGGGAGCAGGTGGTAATATAACACTTGAAAGGAATATTTTTGTAGATGCAGTTGATACGGGAGATGATTTTACTCATTTAACCGGTATACCGATGGAATGGCTTCCAACAGGATCAAATGTAGCGATCAGTATTTTTTATGGGACTTATGGAATTCCCACTCTGCTCGATAACTGGTCATATCATTCCGATGAGGAGATAAATTCTGATGCAACCAAACATTTTGTGGAATTATGTGAGTATGGTTGAACTCCTCCTCAGGCGGTCAGTTGGGCTGCAGGAAATAATGTAATTGGAACAGATCCTCTGCTTGTTGATCCTCAGAATGGAGATTATTCTCTGATCCCGGGATCTCCGGCAGAAGGTTATGGCTGTCAAATATTCCCAACAAATACAAGACATACATATTTACCTGAGAACGTGATTTTATTCCCAACAAAAAACACTTTTAGGAGAAGTTCGGTAGAAGTGGGAGGGAGCATAACCTCAGATGAATTTTGGAGTGCTGATACTGTAAAAGTGATAGATGATGTGATAATAGAGAATGGAGTAACAGTGAGCATTGATGCAGGTGTTAAACTAGAATTTCAGGATTTTTATTCGATATATATAAATGGAACCATCCTGGCTTTAGGTGAACCTGAAAATATGATTTATTTCACCAGTTCACAACCGGAATATTTCATGATAGATCATTCTGAACTCGGTGCCTGGAACGGGCTTAAATTTAACGATATTTCCACTTTGAACAGTACTTCAAAACTTGAATATTGCATTTTTGAATATTCAAAATCATTCGAAGAAAAAGGTGGTGCGATACGGGTCTATAATGTTTCGGATCTCGAAATTACAAATTGCATATTCCAAAATAATGTTGCTGATATTGGCGGAGCAATAAGCTTTGAGAATCATTCTGCTCCTAAGATATTTGGAAATTTGTTTGAGAATAATCATGCTTTCATAAGCGGTTCTCCAATTTATTGTTCATTCTCTTATCCTCGAATTACAAATAACACAATTGTTTCTAATTTTGTTCTCAATGAGGAAACATTTCATGAAACTGCAGCGATCCATACATTCATTTCCAAGCCGCAGATCACGAATAATATTATTTGGAACAATGAGACAAATTTCTATGATCCGCATCAACTGATGAATTGCAAAGCATTCTATACAAGTTATAATGATATCGAATTTGGACATGACGGGAAAGGTAATATTGATCAAAACCCTCAGTTTATTGGAACAGGAATATATCCCTTTGAATTGGAAATTGATTCTCCCTGTATTGATTCTGGAACATTATCACTTCCTTTCGGCTTAGAATTTCCAGAATTTGATCTCATCGGGAATTCTCGTGTTTACAACGATTCTATCGATATGGGTGCTTATGAATATCCTGTACCAATTAGTAGTAACGAAAACACAATACCTAATTCCTCATCCCTGATCTCTCATCTTTCTAACTATCCAAATCCATTTAATCCAACCACAACAATTTCATTTGAATTAAACACCGAAAACACCGAAGGCACCGAACTTGTAATTTATAATTTAAAAGGACAAAAAGTGAAAAATATTTCCCTGAGCTTGTGTCATCCTGAGCTTGTCGAAGGGCGAAGGGGAGAAAAATACTCAGTTATCTGGAATGGTACAGATGATTCAGAAAAACCAGTTTCCTCAGGAATTTATTTCTACAAACTGAGAGTTGGAGATTTTCAGCAAGTTAAGAGAATGATCCTTATGAAATAGTTTCGCATTTCACGGGATAAATGCATTAAAAAAAAAGGAGAAATAATATGAAAAATGAACGCAAGGGTCAGATAATTGCAGGAATAATCTTAATACTTGTAGGATTATCGATCTCGGGATTAAGATTATTTGTTGGATTCCATCAGAATTCATTTATGCTGCTGCTTGGTGGTTTATTTATTGCAGCTTATTTCTACAAAGATTCTTATGGATTATTAATTCCGGGGTGTATTATAACCGGACTCGGATTAGGCAGTTTTACATATGGTTTTTTCTGGAATTTCCCACATCTAAATACATTAGGTTTGGGAATCGGATTTATTGGAATTTATGTTATAGACCGCCTTAACAAAGGTAAAACTCTTTGGTGGCCGCTAGTGCCCGGTGGAATTTTGTTAATTGCCGGTTTGTCATTTAGACCCTTTAGTATGTGGCGTTTTATTCATGTGGGATGGCCTGTAGTACTGATAGCTTTAGGATTGTGGATCATTGCAAAATCAACTGGTGTAATTAAAAGCAAGAATGAGAATAAAGAGGAGCAATAAAGAAAATTTACAGAACTAGTTTTTCTTCTTTATCTGTACGAGTACTGCACCCATAGCAGCTAAAATCATGCCAATACTTTCTTGAAGAGTTATAGTTTCACCTAATAACACCCAAGCCAAGATCGCTATTTGGATGAGCATGGTTCCATTGATTATACTTGATTCCATAGCGGTGAGTGAACGTAGTGTATGATTCCATAATGTGAAGGCAAAAGCAGTATTGATACCTGCCAGCCAGAATAAATAAATCCAGTTTCTGCCACTGATAGTTGGCAGACCATTTGTAATAAGACCAACTACCAGAAGGATCACTGCACCGATTCCCATACTTACAAATGTGATAATAACCGGATGAATATTCTTACTGCGATTTACGTCTCTTCCAATGATTGCAGAACCTGCATTTGCCAAAACACCAAATCCCATAATAGCTAAACCAAGGACTCTATTACCAACTAAAAATATCGGAAAGAAATAAGTAAAGATCCCAATAAGAAAAAGTGCAGCTCCCATCCACTGCAAAATGGATGGTTTTTCATTAAGTAAGAAAATTCCTAGCACAGCCACGATGATAGGTGTGAAATTAAGCATCAGACTTACGGTGACAGAAGGTAAGTAGTATAGTCCAAGAAACTGAGCTCCCTGTGTGAATGTATAAAAAATCAATCCAAGCAGGATTAATTTTTTCCATTGGATTTTTGATAATTTTGTTATTTCCGATCTATGCTTAGTGATCAGAATAAATGGAAGAAAAAACAACCATGCCAAACCGTAGCGTAAGCCGGCATAAGTGATAGCAGGAATTTCCAACAGTCCCTTCTTAATAAGGATGAATGATGTTGACCAAAGGAATGTAACCAGCAGAGCTTGCAATATTGTTTTAAAATGAGAAGATCTATTCATTCTAATATGTCCTATGCTTTTTTGATTTTAGAAAAAGCTAAAAGAGTGACTTTGTTTATCTAAATTTATTTTCATAACAATAGTAAGTTTGCAATATGTACATAACTGTCAAGGAATCCTCTTTGTTGGAATATCAAATTGTATATCATCAATTTCATAATTCTTACATTTTACATTGACAAATATAGTAAATTCAAATTTCCAATATATAAAAAATATAAGAAAATCGGGAGTTTGATGAAAAAGATAGATCTTCATGTGCACACTAATTATTCAGACGGAGTCTATTCACCTAGAGAAGTTTTAGAGTTTGCAAAAGAAAGTGATCATAGTGTGATCTCAATCACAGATCATGACAATCTGGATGGTTATCGTAATGCCAAAGAAATTGCCAAAGAGATGGATATTGAATTGATTCCGGGTGTCGAGATAAGCTGTCTTCATAAAGATAAGGATGTGCACATACTTGCTTATTATGTGGATACCGAAAACAAAGAGATCAATGATATGTTAAAGGTGATCTATGATAACCGCTTTCATCGTGCAAATTCAATGATAGAAAAATTGAGAGAACAAGATATTTTTCTTGATCATGATCAGATCTATGAGAGAGCCGGTGAAAATAATTATCTTGGGCGTCCGCATTTGGCCTGGGCTCTAATCGAGAATGGTTATTGCAAAAACAAATATGAAGCATTTGAAAAATATCTTGGTGAGCATTGTTATGCCTATGTTCCCAAAGCTTCTCCTACTGTAGAAAGGATAATTAAAGTTATTAGAAATGCTGGCGGTGTAAGTGTTTTGGCGCATCCATACACTCTGAGAAATGATGATCATATATACGATATTATAAAATATGGTATTGATGGAATGGAAGTGTTTTATGCTAAATGTAATGATGAAACTGTGTTGCATTACAACGATATAGCTCAAAGCAATATGCTCATTCGAACCGGTGGAAGCGACTTTCATGGTGAAGGATTGGATCTTGAAATTTTTAAAAACTATTCAGCCCCTGACTTTGTCTTGGAAGAACTAAAAAGTAAAAGAAGGTAAAGGTTATGAAAGATTTAGAAGAATTTCTAGATATAAACAAGACCAAAGGTTTACCGCGAACATATAAATTTAATCAGTTCATACGATGGTTTACACTCATTCTTGCTGCACTTGCAATTGTTTATTCAATATGGCTAATCTTTAACAAAGTTGATTCAGATTCATCCAAATTTGCCCAATTTGTTCCTTTTGCTATAATGTTTCTCGCTCTAAATTCTTTTTTAAAAAATCTCTTTTCTTTAAATAAGATCAAGCTAACTGAAGAGATGATCTCCTTCCAATATTTGGGGAAAAAGAATATTAATATTAAATGGGGATCGTTAACAAAATTGGAACTTAATGATGATAAACGAAGAATGATCCGCTTAAAATATAATGTAGATGAAAAAGAGCGATCATTAGAATATACACTCAACTTTCCCAAACCCTTAGAGATAGCTAATAGTATTGCAGAGATGGCTCCTCAAATCGAGTTTGATGACTTTATGGCTGCGGTTGTGATCACAGATAAAGAGAAGAAAGAATTTCTTGAAAAGAATAAGAAATGAAGGTCTTGAATAATTGTTTCCATTTCAATGGAGATATCCCCTGCAAACCGCATAAAATAGATGGTGTACATTGCGAAGATTGTGAATATTTCACTCCCATTGAGAAACATATTCTCATTATTAAATTAGGTGCTGCCGGAGATGTAATTCGAACTACTCCTATTTTGCATAAACTACGTTCTGAGTTTCCCAGAGCAGAGATAATCTGGCTTACAGATTCTCCTCTATTTATACCAAAAAAGTATGTAAATACAATTTTAAAGTGGAATGAAAAAAATGTTTTATGGTTACAGAATCGTGAATTTGATCTGATAGTAAATCTGGATAAAGATCGCCACGCCCTTGCCTTAGCTAAAAGTATAACAGCAACCGTGAAAAAAGGGTATCTACCGGATGAATTTGGGAAATGCAAACCGGCAGATGCCGATGCCCAACATAAATGGCAGACCGGATTGTGGGATGATCTTTGTATGCAAAATCTCAAAAGTTATCCTTTTGAGATCTTTGAAATGTTCGGTTATGAGTTTACAGGAGAAAAGTATATTCTAGATACTCCAAAATCGGATATTGAATTTAATCTACCGGATGGGAAAAGAATAATTGGTCTTAATACCGGTTGTGGTACGCGCTGGCTAACCAGACTTTGGGGTGTGAAGAACTGGATTGAGCTTGCCGACAAATTACACGAAAATGGACTTGCTCCGCTTCTGCTGGGTGGACCCATTGAACATGAAATGAATACTGAAATTGCTGCTAACTCAAAGGCGATCTACCTGGGTTATTTTGACATGAAAGCTTTTTTGAAACTGTGTAAGAAATGCGACCTTATTGTAACATCTGTAACAATGGCAATGCACATTGCCATCGGATATGAAAAGAAATTAGTTCTTCTGAATAACATCTTCAATAAATATGAATTTGAACTCTATGGTCTTGGAACAATTCTAGAACCAGCTGGTAAAGATTGTTTGGGATGTTATAAGAATACCTGTGAAATAGAGTGTATGAGTACTATCTCACCAAAATTAGTATTGCAAACAATAGAACAGTTGTTAGGAAAGTTGTTAGAAAAATGAAAATAGGATTCTTAGGGCCGGCTTTTCCTCTGCGAGGCGGAATTGCACAATTTAACATGTTGCTGGCATTGGAACTAAAAAAAAACCATGAAGTAAAGATCTTTTCATTTTCAAAACAATATCCCAAAATTATATTCCCTGGTAAAGATCAAATTGATCATAGTGAAACAAAGCCGGATCTGGAAATCGAACCTATTGTAATTCCATACAATCCTCTCACCTGGTTTTCAGCATTAAAGAAAATAAGGCAATGGCAACCGGAGATACTGATCCTGAAATACTGGATTCCATTTTTTGCTCCGGTTTTTGGCTGGCTTATACGCAGATTAAAAAAACATAACATTAGAGTTATTTATGTGATAGACAATATTGTTTTCCATGAAAAATGGTTTTTTGCAGAAACGCTTACCAAATATGCACTTGGTAAAGCTGATGTGCTTATCACAATGTCCGATTCAGTTTATGATGACGCTAGAAGATTACTTCCCAAAGCTAATATTATCAAGGGTCTTCATCCCATATACAATTGTTATGACTTGAGGAATTTTTCCAAAGAATCAGCCAAAATAAAGTTGCAGGTAGAGAAGAAAAAAACCATTCTATTTTTTGGTTATATCAAACCATACAAAGGTTTGGATTTATTGATAAAATCTTTTCCATTGATCTTGCGAGAACTTCCGGATGCACATTTGATGATCGTTGGAGAAGTTTATGGAGATGATACCGGATATTTTGATTTGATAGAAAAGTTGAATTTGAAAAGTGATGTAACTTTTCTTAATAGATTTGCAACTAATGAAGAAGTGGAGTTATATTACAAAGCTGCCGATGTTTTAGCGTTGCCTTATATAAGTGCAACTCAAAGTGGAGTTGTTCAAATAGCCTATGACATGGAGCTTGGTGCAGTTGCAACGCCTGTAGGAAGCCTGGCAGAACTGGTGCTGGACAACAAAACCGGAATTATGGCCGCAGATGTATCTAAAGAAGCTTTTTCTAAAGCTATCGTGCGATATTTTGAATTGGATCGGGAACAGCTTATCAGGAATATCAAAGAAGAAAGTAAAAAATATAGCTGGGAAACTCTGGCAAAATTAATATTATATTCAATTTGAAAAAAAAAGCCCGAAATAATTCGGGCTTTTATAATATCTGATATAAATTGTTTACTGTCCGTTCATCTTAACATTTTTTATTGAGTCTATAGGACAAACTTCTATACATTTACCACAATCTATGCATGCATCTGTAATAATGTATTGCGCATCACTTTCAATGATAGCTGAAATTGGACATACGTCTATACAAACACCACATTTTACACATTCAGAAGTTATTATGAGAGCCATAATTTCTCCTTTAACTTATTCTCTAAAAGCACTATACTTCCATTATTTCAGTTTCTTTCAATTTGGCAGTATCGGTGATCTTTTTAACTAATTTATCTGTAAGTTCTTGAATATCGATTTGAAGATCTTTCATGTTATCTTCACTTATCTCACTTTTCTTTTCCATATTTTTAGAAATTTCATTACCTTCACGACGAATGTTCCTGATCTCGATCTTAGCATCTTCGGCTAATTTTTTGATCTGCTTCACAATATCCAATCTTGTCTCTTCAGTTAAGGGTTGGAATGGAAGGCGGATAACATTTCCATCGTTATCGGGAGTAACTCCAATATTAGAAGAAAGAAGAGTTTTTTCAATTCCTTCAAGAATAGATTTATCCCAGGGCTGAATCACAATAAGTCTTGGCTCCGGGATAGAGATATTACAAAGTTGTTTAATAGGAGTTGGAGCTCCATAATAATCAATTTTAATATCATCTAATGAAGATGTATTTGCTCTTCCTGTTCTGATTCTGGAATAATTTTTCAGCAATGAATTGAAAGCATTTTCCATCTTCTCTGTCAGGTTCTGTATTAATTCTTGCATGATAACTCCTTATTTATGAACAAAGGTTCCAACATCTCTTTTCAAAATAGCATCTGTTAAGCTACCTTTTTTTGTAATATTAAATACCTTAATGGGCATATTGTTTTCACGGGCTAAAGAAAATGCGGTCATATCCATCACCTGCAATTCTTTATCTAGAACTTCACTGAATGTAATATCAGCGATAAATTTTGCATTTTTATCTTTTACCGGATCAGCACTAAAAACACCATCTACTTTAGTTCCTTTAAGAACTATATCAGCATCCAACTCAATAGCACGAAGAATTGCTGCAGTATCTGTTGTAAAGAATGGATTTCCAATACCACCGCAGAAGAAACATATTTTCCCTTCATTTAGAGAAGTAGTTGCTCTGTTTGGAGTATAAAATTTTGCTACTTTATCTACCTGAATAGCAGAATAAATTTCTGTACGATAATTTCTCTTCTGCAATACACCACTCATTATCAAAGCATTTTGTATAGTTGCCAGCATGCCAACATTATCAGCGGTAAAACGATTGATGTGTTTACCAATTTCAGAAACACCACGGAAGAAATTTCCTCCTCCCAACACTATACCAATACTATATCCCGCTTTTCTAATAGAGACAAGGTCCTCGATGAGATTTTCTACACTTTGCATATCAATCCCGAATCCCTTCTTACCGGCAAGTACTTCTCCGCTTATCTTAAATATAACTTTGTGGATCTTTTCAGGTTTATATCTTCGCATCAGATCACTCCTAATAAAAAATTATTAGCCGTTCATTTGTTCTGCCACTTCTGCAGCAAAATCTTCATTCCTTTTTTCCAGACCTTCACCGAGCTTATAACGAACCACAGAAACTATTTTCATATCTCCGGCATAGTTTTCTACTGTTACTTTATCGTCTTTTACAAATTTTTGTTGAAGAAGGCAATTCTCTTCAAAGAACTTGTTCATCTTACCGATAAGGATGTTATCAATGATCTTCTCAGGTTTTCCCTGCTCGATCAGTTGAGCTTTAAGAATGCTTCTTTCTTTATCTAAGATTTCTTGTGTAACTTCCGATTTATCTAAAAAGTCCGGTGACATTGCAGCAACATGCATTGCAATATCTTTTGCCCTGGTCTTGTTCTCTTCTGTCACATCGCCTTCCATTTGAAGTGCTACTCCAATTTTACCACCCATATGAAGATAGGTAGTTACAAAACTATCGGATGTAACTCTTACAAAACGACGAATATTCATGTTCTCACCAATCTTGGCAATGAGTTCTTTAAGTTTAATTTCTATAGTTGAACCATCAATTTCAAAAGCATTAAGTTCATCAACTGTTTCCAGATTATTTTCAATAACGATCTTTGTGAGCATATTTCCAAAACTTTTAAATTCATCATTCTTTGCAACGAAATCGGTTTCGGAATTTAATTCTACAAGTGTAGCTATTTTTGCATCTTCGGAAATTGTGTTGAACACAAGTCCTTCAGCCGCAATTCTACTTGCTTTTTTTGCGGCTTTGCTCATACCTTTTTCTCTAAGATAATCAGCAGCTGCTTGTAAGTCTCCATTTGTTTCGATCAGAGCTTTCTTACAGTCCATCATTCCTGCGTCAGTTTTTCCTCTGAGTTCCATTACTAATTTTGCTGAGATACTCATAATTTATTTTTCTCCTGGTCTAATAATCTTTATTAACTAAGCTTCTTTTGTAGTCTTCTTAGTTGCTTTCTTTGGCTTTTCTTCAGCTTTTTTCACTTCAGTTTTCTTAGCTGTCTTCTTAACTGGTTTAGAAACTTCTTCCTTTTTTGTTTCCTTTTTTACTTCTGCTTTCTTAGCTGTTTTCTTAACAGGTTTAGAAGCTTCTTCTTTTTTAGTCTCTTTCTTGGTTTCCTTTTTTGGTTTAGCTTCAGCTACTTCTGTTTTTACATCTGTTTTTACTTCTGTTTTTGTTTCTGTTTTTGTTTCAGTTTTCTTAGCTGTCTTCTTTACAGGTTTGGAAGTTTCTTCTTTCTTTGTCTCTTTTTTCACTTCCTTTTTAGCTTCTTTCTTAGGTGTATCTTCTGCCTTTTTAACAGCTTCTTTCACAACAACTTTCTCTTCAACTTTCTCTTCAACTTTCTCTTCAACTTTTTCTTTAGCTTTTTCTTTAGGTTTTTCTGCCTTTTTCTCTTCTTTTGTATCTTCTTTTTTCTCTTCCGGTTTAACTATGTCTGCACCTTCGAGCAATGCTTGTTTACCTTCGATCACAGCATTTGCCATAACATCAGTGATAAGTTGAATAGCTCGGATAGCATCATCATTAGCAGGGATCACATAATCTACAAAGTCAGGATCTGCATTAGTATCGACCATTGCAACAATTGGAATACCAAGTTTTTTAGCTTCTAAGAGTGCGATGTTTTCTTTGATGATGTCTACTATAACAACAGCACCAGGAAGTTTATCCATTTCTCTTATACCGGAAAGACCAAAATTGATCTTATCATAAGTACGCTTCATTTTTGTAGCTTCAAGTTTTGTGAAACTATTAATTGTTCCATCTTCTACTATCTGCTCATAATAATCCAATTTTTCAATGCTGCGTCGAATAGTCTTCATATTTGTAAGCATTCCGCCATACCAACGATTTGAAGCATAAAATCCACTACATTTTTTGGCTGCATTTACAACAGCTTCCTGGGCTTGTTTCTTAGTTCCAACAAAAAGTACAGTTTCACCTTTTGAAACGATATCTTTGATGAACATATAAGATTCATTGATTGCATCTAGGGTTTGTTTAAGGTCTAAAATATGGATACCATTTCTTTTTATGAAAATGTATTTATCCATTTTTGGATTCCACTTATAAGTTTGGTGACCGAAGTGAACTCCGCTCTCTAAGAGAGACTTCATTGTTACTACTGACATTTTTTCTCCTTTATTTACGGTTCTTTTTCTCCTATCCGGTTTCGTCTGCAATTCAATCCCGAAAGACTTCGGGACACCGCTTTGCATAAATCCGAATAGTGTTATCAGTTCATATATATTTAAACTGAATAATTGATCAACGTTTAGAGAATTGGAATTTCTTTCTCGCTTTTGGCTGACCCGGTTTCTTTCTTTCTACCATTCGTGGGTCACGAGTAAGGAATCCATGTTTCTTTAATTCACCTTTTAATTCTTCATCATATTTTACAAGAGCACGAGCTATACCATGACGGATCGCACCGGCTTGACCGGAAAGACCACCACCATTAACATTAACATTAATATCAACTTTATCGGAAAGACCAACAAGTTTGAGTGGTTGTTCAATGATCATTTCGAGGATTTCACGTTGGAGGTGTTTTTTCATTGTGATCTTATTTGCAATTCGTTTACCTGTTCCAGGGGTTAAGCGAACTCTTGCGACTGATTTCTTTCTTCTTCCTACAGCATCAAAATATTGCATTTGATATCTCCCTAACTAGATAAATTGAGTAGCTTGGGAGTTTGAGCTTTGTGAGGATGCTCGGTCCCAGCATATACTTTAAGCTTGGTGAATATCTGTCTTCCCAAGATGTTCTTTGGAAGCATTCCTTTCACAGCATGTTCGATAATTCTTTCAGGATGTTCCTGAATCATTCTTTTGAATGGGATAACAGTTTGTCCATCCGGATAACCACTATAACGTTTATAAGTTTTTTGTAATTCCTTATTTCCTGTAAGCCTGACTTTCTCAGCATTTATAACTACAACGTAGTCACCGGTATCGAGATGTGGACTAAAATATGGTTTGTTCTTTCCGCGGAGGATCGTAGCGATCTGAGTCGCTAATCTTCCTAATACCATATCTTTTGCATCCACCAGATACCAATCTTGCTTGATCATATCCGCTTTTGGAGTTTCAGTTTTCATTCTATCTCCTTATTTTTCTATACTATTTGATGATCGGACGAACAAAATATTTTACCAACGGTTTTACTGTCAAGTATACATTGAAATTAATAGCACTAAACTACTTTAATGTCACTATTTCTGATGTTCTTTTATAGAAAAATATTGCCAAATAACTTTAAATAATAAAGTTGAAAATTAGATAAGCACAAAAGAATTTTTTTTTTGTTAGTTTAATAGTTCCGATCTGGGAAATGTGACGAAATATAGTAAAAGATATGGACTCCTTATAGTGAGGATGAAAAAAATGTTAAAAGAGGTTTTATGAAAATTAGTGCATCGGTCATCAGAGCGATTATTATTATAATTTTACTCATAATCGTAGTTAGCGATTTCTTCTATATTAAATACTTAGAAAAAAGGATGGATAATATTACTATCCTCACTTGTGAAGCGGATTCGATGGTTGCAGTAAATGCCTCTTCATTTAAGGAACCGGTTGTTGTTTTCACAGCAAATTTTATAGATAAATTCTATCATTATAGCTCACCCTTTAAAGATGGGATGGATTTTAATGAATTAATAAAAGAGTATATCAGAAATCGCTGGTCAGATCATTACGGTAGTGGGCGAGGAACTCGTGAACGCAAAAGAATTCATGAAGGTATCGATCTTTTCGTTCCGGAAAATACTCCGGTTTATCCACTTACAAATTTTGGTATAGTTACCGAAGTTAGCGATAATCCGCATTATCTGGTTCAAGTTCAATATGAAAAACCGGGTGGAATTATCGATTCGATGAAAATAGAATATGGTAAAACTATCAGAATTTTATATCCGGAAGGAATTGAAAGTATTTATACACATTTGAACGAAGTGTTTGTAGAACTTAATCAGGCGGTAGATAGAAATACTGTTGTTGGCCTTACAGGACTTACCGGAAATATTCGTAACAGCGGCAAACCTTCTCATCTGCATTTGGAGTTGCGTGATGGCGAGAACAGATCATTTGACCCGAGGAACAGACTCAGGTTTGAACAGAATTCTGCAGCAAATTTTATTAAGCATATAAAGATAGGTGATGAATAAAATAAGGAGAGTATTATGAAAAAGATAGGTTTATATTTGGTTGTACTTTTGATGTTCTTATCCGGTTGCGCCGTGATGAACACATCAATGATGGAAACTGCAGAAACTGTTAAACCGGGACATCCAAAATTTGGAGTTGAGTATGGTTATGGATTAGATCTGACTTCCACAATGCTGATAACAAGTGTGGACAATGAAACTAACTTTGATGCTACCGGCTTGCTTTCTTTACCCATTTACGGTATGAAGGCCGGTGTTGGACTAACCGATAAAATGGATATTAACGGCAAAGTCTGGATATCCTTCGGTGGAGTTGGTTCCAAAATATATTTGAAACATCGTCTTCCATACGATAGTGAAAAAGCATCGCTTGCTATAATGCCGGGACTAAACTTTGTTACTACAGAATCTGACGATGAGGAAGGAGAAAACAGCCTAGATATAGCAGAAATAAATTCATATGGTTTTGAGGTTCCATTTCTGGTAACCTATAGAGTTGGAGATGCCCTGGCAGTAACCGGAATGGCAAGATATAGTGCAGATTTTATCTCTATTGCAGAAGCCGATATTGACGAAGCATTTATGCTGAATAGATTTGGGCTTGTTGGTGGATTATCACTCGAACTAGGGCCATTATATATTAGACCGGAAGTAGGTGTAGAAATGGCATCTCAAAAATATGGTAATTTTGGAATGGCTCCAATCTTTGCATTAGGAACAGGATTCGATTTTTAACATGAATGAATATATGGTTAAAAGTTGGAACGACCTGCAGGAAAAATTGTTTGAGAATTCCTGGAACCCGCGTATTGGAAGATACAGATCTAAGTTTGCTTTCAGAGGATTATCCGATAGTGAGTATAAATTAGAAACTACTCTCATGCGATTGGGTGGAGACTATGCACAACTGGAAAATCATCTGCTGAGAAATTTTAGTAAATATGCTCACCAAAATGTTGTGGAACGAGATTCGATGTGGCACTGGCTCTCTGTTGCTCAACATCACGGGCTTCCAACACGACTTATGGACTGGACATATTCACCCTATGTAGCAATGCATTTTGCTACTGAAAATATTGAGAAATTTGATGTTGACGGTGCTATCTGGGCGGTTGATTATATTGAAGTTAATAGGAATGTTCCGGAAATACTGTGTAAAGAACTTAAAGATGAAGGAGCAAATGTTTTCACCGGAAATGTGCTTATTGACCACGTGAATTCTCTGGAGGATCTCACGAATCTTTCATCTAAAGATTTTACACTGTTCATCGAACCTCCTTCCATCGATGACAGATTTATAAATCAATTTGCCTTCTTTTCGATCTCCTCTAATCCGCAGTCAGCAATGGATGAATGGCTGCAAAAATTTCCCAAGATCTGGATGAAGATAATTATTCCAAAAGAATTAAAATGGGAGATCCGTGATAAACTGGATCAAGCAAATATTACGGAACGTGTTTTATTTCCTGGATTAGACGGCTTGAGCCAGTGGCTTAAAAGACAATACAGTCCGAAGGAATAGTAATAATTTAATTACAAATTTTCAATTCCGCTTAGCTCCCCTTGAAAGGGGAGATTTAGAGGGGTTCATTGGAAGATGCTTACTTTTCTATTGCCAACATGAAAAGTAAAAGTGATAAAATTACTGTTATTGGTGTGAAAATTAGTTTCTCCAGAGTTACTTCGGAAGCTAAATTACCAACAATATTAAAAACAAAATATGCACAAATAACAATTACTGCATAGTTGATAGTATTTTTGAATTTTGGTAATTTATCTTGATTTATCTTTAACAGAATTACTCCTAAAAACATAAAAGAAGTTACCAGACTAAATATCTCAAGTTTTATTATAGTTTCTTCATCTGTGACTTTACCACCCCAGACAATATCAGAAGGTACAACACCCAACAATAAAAGTATGTGGAAGATGATCAATAACATGATTATTGCTATTGTTATCTTCCCAGCTAGTTTGAAGCTGATAATTTTATTCATATTTCTTTTTCCCATTTTACTTCCCCTATTCTAGTACATCATACCTTATAATCTGAAACTGTAAATTTAAAGTCCAACTGTCAATAATAAAAAAGTTTAGTGATCCAATGGGAATTTGAAATGTGAAATTAGAAATGGGAAATGATCAGAGAAAAGCAAGGAGAAGAAAAATAATTTTATATTCTTTCACGGTTTCTAATGTTCCCTCTCAGGAGATACAGGAGCGGGAGAGGGACAGCAGGGTGAGGCAAAAATAAAGTGACCCCTTCAAATACAATGTATCCAAAGTGATCACTTTTTGCACTGGGAGGAATATTGTGCAATTCATCTATTTGATAATCTCCGGATATTATTAATGACATTATCCGTAAGATTCTTAAATTTAACATCTCCTTGAGTAGTAATATCTCCAATTGAAATATTTTTTGGGATATTGATGATATAATCAATTCCAGCTCGCATATCATTCGAGATATTTACAGTTTTAATATTTAATCCATTAAGAGTACTTACAACCATGTGGATCTTACTTAAATCATTAGAATTTATAAAAGTTTTTTTGATTGCTGTGATCTTTACATAGTCTTTGCTCCAACCTACAAATCTGATAGATCCGTTTAGATTAGATATATTCAATTTCTCGCCTGGTTTAATTTCATAATTAGTTCTAATGACTTTTGTAAAAGGTTCGGTTTTCTCCATCACAGAGATCCTATTAGGATTATTTTCTCTAAGATTGGTATTGGAATGTACTGGCCGAACTTGTGCTAATGCTGTTAGATTTATGCTTATCAAGACAACTATTACAACAATTATAACTCTCATTTTCTCCTCCATTTTAGGCTTGTGCTATTAATATCATATCCATGAGCTATGATCTCAAATACGTTTTTAATTTTTTTTCTTCTTTCCACTTATTAATTAAATTTTTCGTTTTCATCTTTTACCTCCATGCTATTTCTACTGTATACTATTGCAATCAGCGTGCCAAACGCGTAAGCCAGTAAATAGTAAAGAGATACGGAATGAAAACGTAAAACTCTTATGTTCGATTATGTACAAATTGTGTTCGAATATGAACGGAGGAGAAGGGTTTGGGATTAGAAATTAAGGATTAGGGGTTAGGAGTGAAGGATTAGGAATGAAGGATTAGGAATTAGGGATTAGGGGTGATGGAAGAAAAGCAGGGAGAAGAAGATAACAGTTTTAGATTTTTAAATGTTTTCTCATGCTCTCTATTACGGTAAAAGAGGAGCTGGAAAGAGACAAAAAGGTGAGACGAAAAAAAGAGTGCTGCTTTAAGAGATTTTAATTTAAAAAAATATCAGTGTTGTTTTTATCAATCTGTTGTTTCAGGATCAGTTTTTTCTATATCTTCACCAATATCTTTACCAATATCTTTACCAATATCTTCACCAATATCTTCTGATTTTTTTTCTTCATTACCTAAAGCTCTATTTAATTTCTTCAGGCGTTTCTCTTCTTTCTTTTTCTTTCTAGCTAATTCTTTCTGACGTTTTTCATACGAATAGTTATTTCTTGCCATTTTTTTCACCTTTATTTTTATTCTTGATTATTAAGATAGTTTCGATTCTACAAAATTGAAAAGTAATTATTCTCTTATTCATTCAAAAAAGTTCGGATCAGATTAACGCAAACATGATATCTATATTCTTTATCGGAACGCAGATCGGATATCGGTGTGATCTCCTGCTGCAAGTATTCATCCACTTTATTAAAATCGATCTCTAACAAAGTTTTCCCAAGAACATATTCTTCTACTTTGAATAATCTGCGAGGATATTCATTCAAACTTCCAACAGCAAGTTTAATATCTATTATCTTTTCTTTTGCTACTTTTTTTATGCCGGCAACAGCCACTTTTGCAATTGCCAGGGAATTTCGTGATCCAACCTTTTCATAGAAAGTCTGATATCTATACTCAGCATCTTTAGAAATAAGGATCTTGGTAATTAATTCATTATTCTTCATCACATTTTTTTTATAAGCTGTAAAAAAATCTTTTAGATATACTTTGCGAGTAGAAGATTTTGAACAGATCTTCAGTTTAGCATCAAGAGCTAATAATATTGGAATTACATCAGCAGTTGGAGATCCATTGGCAATATTGCCGCCAATTGTGGCAGAAGTTTGAATGAGAGGGGAAGCAAAATTTTGCAGAGAGCTATGAACAAGAGGAAGATGTCTCTTAATTATCTTTGATTCAATAATACTCTTAAAGCTGGTTGTAGCACCAATAGAGATCATATCTTTTTCTTCCTTAATACCCGATAGTTCTTTCAGATGACTTATATAAACGATATTTGGATCGCGAATAGTTCCATTGCTTATCTGAACATTTATATCTGTTCCACCAGCAAGTAAATACTGGCTTTCCATATTATCTAATGTTTCATAAAGATTATTAATATCTTTTGGCTTAATAAATTTCATGATAATTTCCTTCAATCATATTAATTAACAATGTTGCAATTTTCATTCCCAAGAAAATTCTAATTTGATCTTTCACAAGCTAATATTACAGATTCAAATATTTTCTTATATCCGGTACATCTGCAAATATTTCCGGAAAGAGCCTTTTTTATCTTAGTAAGATCTTTTTCTCCATCAGTTTTTACATAATGATAAGAACTCACAAAAAAACCGGGGAAACAAAATCCACATTGTACTGCATTCGTTTCATCATAACAATCTATAATGAGTTTACCGAGTTCAGTTTTAGAAATACCCTCAACTGTTTCGATCTCTTTACCCTCAGCATGTATCGCATTCAGAATACAGCTTGTTACGGGTTTACCATCTAAGAGGACAGTACAAGCTCCGCATTCACCTTCACCACATGCTTCCTTTGCACCAAGAAGATTAAAATCCTCACGCAAAATATCCAATAAGCGCTTCATCGGATCTACATCAATTGTAACATTTTGCTTATTTAAAGTGAATGATAATTTCATTTATTTTCCTCCATTTTGCCACCATGTTCTAAGAAACTAAGTCTCTTACTTTTCATTGTGTCTTTGTGTCTTTGTGGCTACTTTTTCATAGCTTTAAGCAATCTTTCCGGGATGAGCGGATATTCATCAATAAAAATTCCGGTAGCATTATGGAATGCATTTCTCACAGAAGGAGCTGGAAAGTCCATTGGTATCTCACCTAATCCTTTAGCAATTTCACTGTCAGTATGTATGAATTCAATATCCATTTCAGGAAGATCCAAAGTTGTTGGAAGTGCATAGTCAGTAAATCCATGCATTCTTCCAAATCCCGGCTTATAGAAAAATTCACTGGAACCATAAGCTAATCCCTGCAATATTCCACCCTCAGCTTGTCCCATTGCGATCTTCTCGTTAACCACTTTTCCAACATCTAACACATTCCAGCTTTTCTTTAATTCAATTTTATATGTATCTGCATGGAACAATATCTCAGTTGCACAAGCAGCCCATGAGTAATCTTTGTAGGCGATCCCCACATTTGTATCTTCATCAAAAATGACAGATGGATCAGGAACAAAATTTTTGCGGAATTCCTGTGGGAATTCTTTCTGATGTGTTTTTACGTAATCCTCCAGATTTTCAAATCCAAGCTCATCTTTTAGTTGGAAGGCAAATTTCCTTAAGAGATTCCCAATAATATAAATGGTTCGGGAAGCTACTGTTGGTCCACTGTTTGGAGTTTTGCTGGTATTGGGAAGCTGCACCCAGCATTTTTCGCGAGGATGCCCGATAGCTTCGAAGAACATCTGAGCCAGAGTTGTGTGTGCACCTTGTCCCATGTCGGTATTGGCTACGAATATTTTTACTTGTGCATCTTTATCTATGGTTACTTTTACTTCCGAATCGAGAATTTTTTCTCCATTTCCGGTATAACCACCTCCGTGATAACCGACTGCAATTCCTATGCCTTTTTTATCTTTATGTGTTTTATTCCATTTATCAAATTCTTTAACTTTTCTGTTATAATCCGATTTTTGAATAACTCGTTCCAGACAATCAGAGAGATTTTCTTCAACAACTTTTTGGGTTGTAGGGAATTCGTCACCTATCCTAAAAAGGTTTATCTTTCTAAATTCATAAGGATCAATGTTCATATCAGATGCAATTCTATCTACATGGGCTTCCATAGCCGCAAATGCCTGTGGTGCACCAAAACCTCTGAAAGCACCATTAGAAGGTGTATTGCTTCTGAACATTCTGCCACGAATAAAAGTATCAGGAACGTGATATCCACCAATAGAATGCAAAACTCCGCGAGCCAAAACTACAGGTGATAATGTTTGATATGCACCTGTATCAAGCCGGTAATCTATTCTGCATCGCTTAATTTTTTTCGTTGTTGGGTCTGTCCATGTATCCAATTCTACCCTTGCAGGATGACGCTTTGTAGTTATCTGAATATCATCAGTTCTTTCTAAAATGATCTTAACAGGTTTCCCGCTTTTATAAGAAAGCAAAGAACTGATCCCGGCAAATAGACTTGGGAAATCTTCTTTTCCGCCAAATGCACCACCAATACCTTCAGATGTTTCTACGATCACTTCATCAACTGTATTACCCATCATTGCTTCTACACCATGTTTTACAAAAAAAGGGCATTGAGCAGTTATACGGACGAACATCTTATTAGCTTTAGTGTCATATACAGAAATGACTCCCTGAGGTTCTAAATAAGCTTGTTCCTGGTGCGGAGTATAATAAACATTATGATGATGTGTCCATCCTGTATCTGGTTCATTGTTCAATCTATGATCTATAGTTGTTTCCTTTCCAAAATGATTATCCTCATTATCCAAACACTCTTTAATTCCGGTTATAGCAGGAAGTTCATCATATTCAATTTTTGTTTCTTTAATAAATTTTAAGAGTAGTTTCCGGTCAGCATGTGCAATCCCCATGATCACTTGACCGTAATGCATAACCTCCTTATCTACCATAAATGGTTGATCACAAACAGGTTCGGGAACAATATTATCTCCAGGGATATCTTTAGGTGAAACCATAGTAAATTCGGAGAGATCATAATTTTTCGGGAAATTTATTTTTTTTATATATCCATGATGGCATGTGGAATAAAGTAGCTGTCCGTGCAAAATTCCATCATAAGTATAATCATCTATAAATTTCCATGATCCGTCCAATTTGGGTTTGGCATCGAACTTTTTCACTGATTTCATAATTACCTCAATACATTAAAGATTACAATTTTATTTCATCCAGTTTCTTTATCGGTTTAGGAATCTCAATAATTCCCTGAACTGAATTTAGATCTTTTAAACCACTACCTGTAAGTAAAACCACATTCTTTGAATTTTCGTCAATCAGTTCTTTTTCTGCATACTTCATCATTCCTGCAAAAGCCGTTGCTGCAGCTGGTTCAGAAAAAATACCGGTATTTTCACTCAATACTTTAGATGCAGTTATTATTTCTTCATCACTTACAATAATAGATTCTCCATTATACTGTTCCATGAATTTTTTGGTCATCCAATAATTTCGTGGAATATCTACCGCAATAGAATCTGCGATCGTAGTACTTGATTTTATTACAAATTTATCATTTCCCAAATTACGAACAATGTTATCGCTTTTTTCAGATTGAACAGCAATAATTGTAGGCACTTTTTTAATAAGACCTATCTTAAATAGATCTTCAAATCCTTTGAATACACCGGAAATAATACATCCATCTCCAACCGGAACAAAAACACGATCCGGGGTTTTCTGTCTCATTTGCTGGAAGATCTCGAATGAAACTATTTTTTTGCCTTCGATTGTGAATGGATTGTATGCAGTATTGCGGTTATACCAACCGAATTGTTTCGTAGATTCAATACTCAGATCGAAAGCTTCATCATAAGTTCCATCCACCGGAATAAGCTGAGCACCATACATTAGTATCTGGGTAAGTTTGGCTTTTGGTGCAGAAGCTGGAGCAAAAATAATTGCTTTCTGTTTCTGTGAAGCGCAAATTCCAGCCAGAGATGATCCAGCATTTCCGGTTGATGCAGCAACAATTGTATCTATTTTTTGCTCTTTAGCAAAAGCACATACCAGATCCGAAGCTCTATCTTTAAAAGAGAAGGTAGGATTTTGGGAATCATCTTTAAGAAGGATTGTAAAAATCCCTTTTGATCTCCCCTTGAGAAAATCGATGTCTGTGGAACTAATTTCATAAAGTGGTGTTTTACCTACCTTAAGCCAGGAAAGGCTGCGTTCGGAATCAATTGGTAGTAACTCTCGATATTCTTTTGCCTTTAATTTATCGAAAAGTTTATGCCACTTTGCAGAATTCTTGATCTTCCCATAATGATACAAAGTTTTTAATATTCCTTTTGGGGGAGTGTCGGGAGTGTTTTCCTTTTCACAAACAGGGCAAATGTAGGTTACTTCATCCTGCTCATATTTTGCCCCGCAGGTTGTGCATTCGAAATAATATTTATTTTCTTTCATAATTTCCTTTCATTTTGCGTGGGAAAGTGTAATTTCCCAACTTAAATATTGATGCCAGATTCTCCAAATATTCAGAGAATCCGGCAATATTTTACTCTATAAGAAAACGTACTTTAGTACAAACAGAGTTGCAATGATATAACCGATTGCAGTTACTTCTTTTCCTTTACCTGTAAGTAATTTTAACAATACATAAGAAACCATTCCAAAAACAATTCCTTCTGCTATGCTGTATGTAAGAGGCATCATGATAACTGTTAAAAATGCAGGAATGGATTCTGTAAAATCTTCCAGATTAATTTCTTTTATTGGACTCATCATAAAAAGACCAACAAGAATAAGTACAGGGGCAGTTGCTGCCGAAGGTACCATTGTGAAAAGTGGAGCAAACAGAAGAGCCAATAAGAACAGAATACCGCTTGCAAATGCAGTGAGACCAGTTCTTCCGCCTTCTGCAACACCAGCAGCACTTTCCACATAAGTTGTAACGGTTGATGTTCCTAAACAAGCACCGGCAGTAGTACCAACAGCATCTGCGAGCAGTGCTTTATGTACACCAGGGAGATTACCTTTTTCATCAACAAGACCTGCTTTGGTTGAAACACCAATAAGAGTTCCCACTGTATCAAAAAGATCTACAAACAGGAATGTAAACAGAACAATTATCATATCAAAAGAGAAAATATTAGAGAAATCAAATTTGAAGAAGACGGGAGCTAATGATGGGGGTAAACTAAAAATATTGAAATTTGGTGGGATATGAGTTACGCCCATTGGTATACCTATAATAGTGGTAAGTACGATTCCAATAAGCAGAGCACCCTTGATTTTTTTTGCTAACATTATTCCAGTAATAACCAATCCTATAAGTGTTAATAAGGCAATATTTGATGTTATTGAACCAATTGAAACTAATGTCGCAGGATTATCGGTAATAATTCCACCTCCCTGTAAACCAATAAAGGCGATGAATAATCCAATACCTACTGAGACAGCTTTTTTTAGATTATAGGGAATACTATTGATTATAGCGGCTCTCAGTTTGAAGAAAGTCATAATAATGAAAATAATACCTTCTATAAAGACAGCTGTAAGAGCAAACTGCCATGAATATCCCATTTGCAAAACAACGGTAAAGGCGAAAAACGCATTAAGTCCCATACCTGGTGCTAAGGTAAATGGTTTGTTTGCATATAAAGCCATCACCATTGTAGCAATAAATGCAGATAGCGCTGTTGCAGTGAACACAGCACCCTTATCCATACCGGTTGCTGACAGAATGTCAGGATTTACTATAAGAATGTAACCCATAGTCATGAAAGTAGTAATACCAGCAATGATTTCAATTTTTGGTGTTGTATTAAATTTTTTTAATTTAAACAGTCTTTCCAACATGTTTTTCTCCTTTTCTATTTATTTTTTTGCAATTTCCATTAATATTTTTTCCGGTGTAAGTGGAACCGAACGAATTCTTACGCCAACAGCATTATATAATGCATTTGCAATAGCTGCAAGTGGTGTATCAATGCCAATCTCACCAACAGATTTTGCACCATAAGGACCAGCTGGATCGTAACTTTCTGCAAATTCTACTGTAATTTTTTTCACATCCTTTCTACTTGGAATTTTGTATTTCATGAAGTTATTGGTCAGCATTTTTCCTTCTTTAGAATAAATTACATCTTCATACATTGCCATTCCAATTCCCTGCAAGATTCCACCTTCAACCTGTATCTTAGCAAGATTCGGATTTATCGTAGTTCCGCAATCAACTACAGCTACATAATCCAGAATATCAATTTTTCCAGTTTCGGTATCGAGCTCTATCTCTACAAAACCTGCCATAAATGGAGGTGGAGATTTTGGACTTGTGTTCGATCCTGATGCAATTAATTGTTTCATATCGGCACCGAATTTATAGTACAATCCCTCAGAAAGTTCTTTTAATGTGATCGATTCATTACTATCTTTCAATTTAAAAGTGCAATCATCAAATATCACATCGTCTTTGTGAACTGAATGGAGTGCTTTAGCAGCTTCTTCAATCAGTTTTGCTCGCATATTCAATCCTGCTTTCCTGGCTGCATTACCCGAAACAAAAGTTGTGCTGGATGCATACGCTCCAACATCATAAGGTGTGGTGTCAGTATCAGAAGAAGTGATCACTATTCTGTCTACTGGAACACCAATTGCCTCAGCAGCGATCTGTGATAAAACGGTATCACTTCCTGTTCCTAAGTCTGTTGCTCCAACCAGTAAATTAAAGAAACCATCGTCATTTAATTTTAAAACTGCTGCACCCATATCCAGAAGTGGAATTCCTGATCCCTGCATGGCAATAGCAGTTCCTACACTTCTTATTTTATTGGTGGAAATTTGCTTTGAAGGAAATTTTTTATCCCATTTTATCAATTTTCTACCACGTTCAATGCAATAATCCAACTTACAGCTTTCCATTACCTGAGCAATACCTTCTCCGCCTTCTCCCATAACGCTGAAGACCGGTGAAGATTCACCTTCTCCAATACAATTTTTCAGGCGTAATTCTACAGGATCCATTTTGAGTTTTTTGGCTAATTCACTCATAGCAGATTCTACAGCGAAGTTAGCTTGAATTGCACCATAACCTCGATAAGCACCGGCAGAGCATTTGTTTGTGTAAACTACTTTACCTTCAAAGCGAAGAGCTTTTGCTTTATTGTACATGGGAAGAAGCTTGGAACCGGCAACCATAAAAGTTGTGAGCGAATGTTCACCATAGGCTCCGGTATTAGAAAGAAGCTGCATATCAAAAGCGTGCAGGTTTCCCTCTTTATCTGCTCCTAATTGGACATCAATTCTCATTTGATGACGGGTAAAAGTGCTTTCATTCACCTCTTTTCTTGTATAGAAACATTTTGATGGCTTACCTGTTTTTAAAGTTACAATCGCCGTGAAAAGGTCATTGTGAACTTGCTGTTTGGCACCAAATCCACCACCAATTCTTGGTTTTATAACTCGGATATCACGCAGAGGTTTACCCAATGCTTCACCAATAATACGACGTGTGTGATATGGATTTTGAGTGGAGGTAATTATATTTAATCTTTCTTGCACATCGATATATGCAGTTGATGTGTGTGGTTCCATCGCAGTTTGCTGCTGGGCATGAGTATAATATCTTTCACTTACAACAAATTCGCAATCTGCCAAAGTTTTTTCAACATCACCCACTATCATTGTGTCCATATAACTACATGCAATATTGTTTTTTACATCAAGTCCCATTGGGAACATTGTATAGATCTCTTTTTCGGGATGAATAATAGATTTGTGACCTATAGCTTTCTCAAAATCAAGAACAGGTTCAAGAGCTTCATAATCCACTTCGATGAGTTTCATAGCATCATCAACTACTTTTTCAGAAGTTCCGGCAACGATTGCTACTTCATCACCTACATAACGTACATAATTATCAAGTATGAATTTATCTTTTGGAGATGGCTCAGGATAACCCTGCCCGGCCCTAGTAATTGGAATACGGGGAACATCTTTATAAGTTAGAACGCATTCTATACCTTCTACTTTTAAAGCTTTCTTTGTATCAATTGATCTTATCTTTGCAAATGCATAAGGACTTCTTAGTAATTTGACTATAAGGGCACTTTCAACTGCCAGATCATCTGTATATGCAGAAACTCCTTTTAACAAACCTCTTCCGTCAACTTTTGGGATTGAATGGCTAACTTCTTTAAATTTCATCATTTCACCCCCATATATTTTTTTGATACCACGAAGTTGTCCTTCATAGCCACTGCATCTACAAAGATTCCCAGCTAAGTAATGATTGATCTTTTCAATGGTTGGATCTTTTAATTCCTTTTTCATTGCATAAGTTGTGAGAACCAGGGAAGGTCCGCAATATCCGCATTGATCTGCACCTTCACTCACAATTAGATCAACTATCTTATCAGCCTTTTTACCCAACCCTTCTATAGTTGTGATCTTAAGTCCTTTTGCTCTTGCTGCTAAGAATTGACAAGAGAGAGTTGGTTTCCCATTTATCAGAACAGAGCATACACCACAGGTTCCTGTGTCGCACCCTTTTTTAACGCTTTTGAATCCGATCTTTCTAAGTACATCTAAAAGAAATTCATCACCGTCAATATTGATATAATAAAATTTATTATTAATATTTAATTTTAATTTCATTTTAGAACCTCCTGTAGAGCACGTTTAACAAGGACTGGTGCGATCATTTTTCGATACTTACCTTCAGCTCGCAAATCTTTACCAAACTTAAATTCATCTGCTATAATATTTGCAGCTTCATCGATTTTTTTGTTATCGGAATTTATGATTTGAGATGCTTTTTCAGATAATTTGGCTATCGAGGGTCGAGTTCCAACTGCAATTTTTATGTTGTTAAAATTGGAAACTGCAACAGATAAGATCGCAAAATCTGAGCTTGAATTCCTCATCATTTTATAAGAGTATTTACCTTTGTCTTTTTTGATGATAATTTTTTTTAGGATGTCACGTTTGATCTTCCAATTTGAAATAAATTCACTAAATTGGACAATACCATTTTCTTCAAATTCAAGTTCGCAATCTAGAACAAGTAATGCTGTATTGATCTCTGTGAATCCTAAGCGACCGAAGATTGCGCCACCTATTGTGGCGTTATTTCTGAATTGAATTCCAATTAGATTTTCAAGTGATTTTGGCAGTAGATCTCTAAAATACTTATTAATAATAGGGTCAGTTTCGATTGTTCGTAGGTGTGTGTATGCACCGATCTCGATTTGATCCTTATTTTCTTTAATATAATCAAGACCAAGATTGGAGAGGTCTATTCCGGTAGAATATTTTTTGTCAGCTAATCTTAAGAAAGTATTACCACCTAGAATTACTGAATTCGAATCTGTTTTTAGTATTTCCAATGCTGTCTGTAAATTATCGGGCTGTAAGAATTTTTCAAACCTCATAAGACCTCCTTATGGCAAATAAAGCACCATCAGCTTTTAAACCGATGGTGCGTTAGTGTTTATTTATACTTTTTCAATAAACCTACCTCGTCATTAAATTCTTTGATCAGTTTATCAAAATATACAACTTCATCTTCAAATATTGCACGCCAGTATTCTTCATCCCACTGTTCAAGTATCTCTTCATATGTTTTCCCCTGCTGTTCTACCCATGTAAAATATTTCAGATTATGAACACGTTTACGATCCCGGTAACCAAGCTCTATGAAATTTTCGATATCTTGCTGAGCTATGCAACCTTCAAAATCCACTGCTGCTCTAATTTCAGTATATTCACCTTTTTTTTCTAATTCTTCTTCCATACGAGATTGATACATCTCCATAGAATCGGTGAATACAGTAAAGATTACATCATCTTCACCCATTTCGAAATACTTAGCTGTTTTAATTGCTGAAAGCAGATTACTAATACTGGAAATTCCCAGAAGTTCCAACTTTTCAATAACAGCGTCAGAAACACCTTTAGCTTTTAAGAATTTATGTCCTGCTTTTTCATTAAAAAGCTGCATTGTGCGCATGCAATCTTCATCGTCAATTGCAACAGCTGCATCGGTGTTCATTGTATTATGAACCCAGGGTATATGCTTATCTCCAATACCTTCGATGCGGTGTCCGCCAAATCCGTTTTCCAATATGGTAGGACATTGCAGTGCTTCTGATGCGATCGTACGTGCTTTTGAGTATTTGGTTTTTAGGTAATCTCCGGCAGCAATAGTTCCGGCAGAACCAGTTGCAGAAACATATGCCGAGAGGTTTTCTTTGCCTGTATTAATAAATTTCTCAAATACTTCTTCAATAGCTGATCCAGTGATGTTATAATGATAAATTGGATTAGCAAATTCATCAAACTGATTGAAAATTACATTCTTAGAGTCTTCACGTAATTCCCAACATTTATCGTAGATCTCTTTCACGTTAGATTCGCAACCCGGAGTTGCGATAACATCAGAACCAATTTCTTTTAACCATGTAAAACGTTCTTGGCTCATCTCTTCGGGAAGGATAGCTACTGGTGTACAACCCAGAAGTACAGAATCGAAGGCACCCCCACGACAGTAATTGCCAGTTGAAGGCCATACAGCCTTATCACGAGTTGGATCAAATTCTCCACTTACAAGACGGGGAACCAGGCAGCCAAAAGCCGCTCCAACCTTATGTGAACCGGTTGGAAAGAACTTTCCAACTAAGCCAATAACTCTGGCTTTTATACCTGTAATTTCTTTGGGAATTTCAAAGTAGTTCACATCACCATATCCACCACCATGTTTGGTGGGTTCATTTTTCCAGGTAATACGGAAAAGATTAAGGGGATTTACATCCCATAAACCAATATTTTTTAGCTCCTCTTTAATTCCTTCTGGAATTAATTCAGGATTTTTCAATTGCTCGAAAGTAGGAATAATAATATTTTTTTCTACACATCTTTTAACTGTGTTCTTCCTTACTTCTCGATCAATTTTTTTTATGATCCTCGACATTTTTTCTCCTTTTTATTTAGATACAAAGATATTATATTTGCATCTCTATTCTTATCTCACAATTATCGTCCCTGAATTGCCTTCTAAAGCGTTAACAGCATTAGACAGAGAGGTAATTATTGATTTTTCACCACCGGCTTTAACAAACCTGATAGCTGCTGTAACTTTTGGTCCCATACTACCAGCAAGGAAATGTCCTTCAGCCAGATATTTTTCAGCTTCGGCAACTGTGATCTTTCCAAGTGGTTTTTCATCCGGTTTACCAAAATTGATCTTAGCATTTTCCACATCAGTAAGTATCAGATAGATATCTGCATTTACTTCCTGAGCTAGTTTGTTGCCAGCTTTATCTTTATCTATGACTGCTTCCAGTCCGGCTAAGGTCCCATTAGATTTTTTCATTACAGGTATACCACCACCACCAGATGCGATAACAATTGCATGCGCATCTACCAAGGCTTGAATGCAGTTGGATTCTATGATTTTAATGGGTTCTGGAGATGGAACAACCCGTCTCCATGGTTTTTCTACGTTTGGCTTAACTAGTTTCACAATATAACCTTTCTCTTCTTTAAGTTTCATTGCTTCTTCTTCTGTATAGAAAGGTCCTACAGGTTTACTCGGATCATTAAAATCGGGATCGTCTTCATTAACCAGAACCTGTGTTACAACAGTTGTGATAGGAATATCTTTTCCTTTCTGCATGAAGTAATTCTGCAAAGAATTCTGGAACATATAGCCGATCTGACCCTGTGTCATAGCAACAATAATATCTAAAGGATGAGCAGGAACCAGATCTTTTCCCTCTTCATGTTGTATAAGAAGGTCGCCTGCCTGGGGTCCATTACCATGAGTAATGATCAATTTATAGTTTAATGCATTCATCTTTACCAGTTGCTCGCAGGTTATTTCTACATTTTTAAATTGCTCTTCGGAGGTTCCTTTTTCATGAGCCTGTTTGATTGCATTCCCACCAAGCGCAATTACTACTAATTTCTTCTTTTCAGTATTCATTATTATTCTCCAAATTAAATATCAACTTTCATACCGGCAATAGTCATAGCCATTATTGCTTTTTGTGTGTGCAATCTGTTCTCTGCAATGTCTGTGATAATGGAATTAGGACCACTAGCTACTTCATCGGTAACTTCTTTACCTCTATCAACCGGCATTGGATGAATGTATAAAGCATTATTTGTGCGATCCATTCTTTCCTGATTGCAGATCCAGTCTGTCATTTTGCTTGCTCTGGCAACCTCAGCTTCTTTACCGATTTCATAAAAATCAGGGCCAAACCAGTTTCGTGAATATACGAACTCCACATCATCTGTATAACCGGCATCAGGATCATTTGTAATTTCAAATTTTGTTCCATTGGCTTCACAGTTTGCCTTCACTTTTGCAATTTCCTCTTCAGGGAGATCATAGCCTTTTGGGAAAGCAAGTTTCACATTCATTCCCAAACGTGAAGTAATGAGCAGATTCTCATGAACAGAACAGTAAGAACGAGCTAGATCTCCATGAGCCCATGTCATGAGAACTGTTTTTCCTTTCAGATCACCTTTGTGCTCCTGCATTCCCATCACATCAGAAAGTCCCTGACATGGATGATATTTGTCATCAGCCATATTAATAATGGGAACATTCATCCATTTAGCATATTCACGCAAGATCGCATTACCATCACCATAATTTTCAACAGAAGTTTCCAGAATTCTGATTCCCATTCCGCAAGCATATCTTGCCAAAACTTGTGCTGCATCTTCAATTGTTTCTCCAGCTTGTACTTCCACGCCCTTGCTGGTTTTTTTCAATCGCATTGTTTTAGGCTCAAGGAATTGAGCATGTCCTCCCAGTTCTGTGGCAGCAGATTCAAATGAAATTCTGGTTCTAAGTGATGGATTAAAAAAGAACATAAGGAAGGTCTGATCTTTTAAAAGTTGATTATATTTATCTCCATAACGGTCAGCTTTCATCTCTTTTGCTAATTTTAGTAATGCATTTATCTCATCAACACTAAGTTCTTGAGTGCAAACTACATCTTTACCTTTCATATCTATTTGCATAATATCTCCTTGTTAAATATAAAATAGAAAATTATAAATCAAAAATAAAAAAAGTTTCATTTTTTAACTTTTTTCGGAGTATTAATAATTGACTTAGCAATTGATTGCCGATATGCTTTCCCACAAAATCTTTCGG
>CAZOCS010000002.1:0-54865 GCA_964578365.1 uncultured Candidatus Cloacimonadota bacterium | reverse complement strand
ACAAATTTCCTGCGATTCTACTATTTTTTTTGAATTTACCAAGTTAAAAAACTTGTCAGATTTAACTCTATCAAAAATCATCGGAGCAATAAATAAATTAATGTACTTAAGGAGATCAATATGAGTTTTACTGATAAAAAAATTGCTAAGAAACCCAGAAGATATTTTGCAGATAATCTCGATGTGACAAAATGGGAAAATGTCGAGATCGAAATGAAAAAATTGGATGAAGAAAAGATAACTTCTCCGTATGAACTTATTAATTTCATGGAAAAAGTAGGTGAACTTTCCGACATACTCTCCGAAGAGATGGCCTGGCGATATATTAACATGACACGCTTTGCAGATAACGAAGATTATTCAAATAAATTCAACGAGTTTTATGCAGGAGTTATAGCTAAAACCAAACCATATGATTTTAAATTTAATCAGAAATTTTATGACAGCAAATTTCGCAAAGAGCTGGATAAAGAAGAATATGCACATTTGAATATGATAATTGCAAATGATATTGAATTATATCGTGAAGAGAATATTCCACTTCAAGTTAAAGAACAGGAATTGACCAGCAAGTATGGCTCGATCTTCTCAAAGTTAACCGTAACTTACAGGGGTGAAGAGAAAACTCTGTCTCAGCTTGCACCATTTTTAAAGGATCAAAATAGAGAAGTTCGCAGAGAAGTTTGGAATCTTCGTATGGAAAAAATAATGGAGAAACGCGAAGAATTCAATATACTTTTTGATAAAATGAGAGAGCTCCGAATTGAACAGGCAAAAAACGCCGGATTCGATAATTATCGTGATTTTATGCACCAGGCAAAAGGACGCTTTTCCTACACGCCTCAAGATATTATGAAGTTTCATGATGCAGTAGAAGAAGAGGTTGTTCCATTTTTAAAGAAATTCACCGAAGAACGTAAAAATATATTGAAAATTGATTCTGTGAAACCATGGGACACATCTGTGGATCTGGATGGAAAGATCCTTAAACCATTTAAGAAAATCGATGAATTCATTGATAAGGGTATTGAGATCTTACATATCATAAAACCGGAATTTGGAGAAAGATTGAATATGATGAAGAATTCCGAATTTCTTGATCTGGAAAATAGGAAAGGAAAAGCACCTGGTGGTTATAACTATCCACTCCAGGAAACAGGTGCTCCATTTATCTTTATGAATGCAGTTGGATTACACAGAAATGTTGTTACATTACTTCACGAAGCCGGCCACGCAATGCATACTTTTGCTATGAAAAATATCAAACTCGATCCATATAAAAGTACACCAAGTGAAGTTGCAGAATTAGCTTCTATGACTATGGAATTCCTCTCTATGGATCATTGGGATAAATATTATAGTGATGCAGACGATCTGAAAAAAGCAAAACGAGACCAATTTAAGGGAGCACTCGGTTTCTTGCCATGGTGCATGATAGTCGATGCATTCCAGCACTGGATCTATATTAATCCACAGCACACAATGGAAGAACGGGAAGAATATTTCCTCTCACTTTTAAAAAGATATGATACTGGTATAGATTGGACAGATGTGGAAAAATTCAAGAAGATACTCTGGCTTTTCCAACTTCATATTTTCGAAGTTCCATTCTATTACATCGAATATGGAATGAGCCAGCTTGGAGCACTTTCTGTTTATAGGAACTACAAGAAATTTGGCAAAGAAAAAGCTCTGGAAAAATATGAAGATTTCCTCAAACTTGGTTATACTGTTCCGGTAGATAAACTTTACAAAGCTGCAGGAATTAAATTTGATTTTTCAGCCAAATATGTAAAAGAACTTGTTGATTTTGTTAAGGAAGAATTAGCAGCAATTAATTAAATTATAAGGAGCTGAAATGAGTTCGAAAATTACTTTAAAGCGTGTGATCCTTACCTGGCTATTAATTACATTTTCCATCTGTTTATTTGCAGGTGAACCTTATGTACTCATTGTTTCGTTTGATGGCTTCAGGTATGATTATAATACTAAAGCAGAAACACCAAATCTCGATTTCATGCGGGATAACGGTGTGAAAGCAGAATCTATCCAACCGGTTTTCCCATCTAAAACATTCCCTAATCATTATGCGCTGGCAACCGGGGCTTATGCAGCAACCAACATGATAACAGCAAATAAATTTTACGATAATGAATTTAAGGAAATTTATAAAATTGCTGATAAATCTAAAGTTCTAGATGCCAAATGGTATAAAGCAGAACCTATCTGGGTTACAGCAGAACGACAAAATGTGATAGCCGCTTCCTATTTCTGGGTAGGATCAGAAGCACCCATAAAAGGGTATTTACCTTCAATTGTAAAATCTTATGATCATAATTTCCCTTTCCTTTCTCGTGTAGATTCTGTGATGACCTGGCTACAATTACCGGAAGAAAAAAGACCTCATCTGGTTATGCTCTATTTTGATGAGCCAGATTCTGACGGGCATAAATATGGACCCGAAAATCCTAACCTTATCCCAACCATAGAATATATGGATGACATTTTGGGATACATTATAGAGGGAATAAACAAGCTGGATATTGCAGATGAGATCAATCTGGTTCTGGTTAGCGATCATGGAATGACCACAATAAGCCAGGAACAGATAATATATTTAGATGATCATGTTCCGGATATGAATGCGCTTCTCAGCTATGGCGGCGGACCTGTTTTACAAGTCCACCTAAAAGAAGAAAATGATACTTTGACCAACCAGATGGATAAACAGTTAAAGAATGTTGAACATCTTACAGCTTACAAACGTGATGAAGTTCCCGATAGATTTCATTTTGTTAATAGAAATACCGGTGATTTTGTATTAGTTGCAGATGAGGGCTGGTTGATATTAACAAAGGCAGAAGAATACAAATCCAACGGTACTCACGGCTACGATCCAGCAGTAAAAAATATGCACGGAATATTCTATGCTGTGGGACCACGTATAAAATCTAATTATAAGATAGGAACATTCGAAAACATTCATGTTTATCCATTGATTTGTGAGTTATTGGGAATAAAACCCTATGCAGATGCTCCCGATGCACCGCAAGGCAGATTGGAAGTTCTGGAAGAGATACTGCTAAAATGATCTGCAATAAATTTTATGGATAACATACAGATTCAAGAATTCATAAAAATTGCAAAAGATCTACCAGTTATTGATGTACGGACTCCCGCCGAATTTAGTAATGGGCACTTAACGGGTGCAATAAACATACCCATTTTTTCTAATGAAGAACGTGCTGTTGTTGGCACAAAATACAAACAGGAAAGCCGTGACACAGCTATCGCACAAGCACTGGAATATATCGCAGAGAAAACCGATCAATACCTTGATGAACTGCAAAAATTAGTAGAATCGCAGGAAATTTGTATTTATTGCTGGCGTGGTGGATTTCGCAGTACAGGTATGGGACATCTCTTCCAAACTGCAGAAAAAAAAGTTTTTCGCCTGCAAGGTGGATATAAAGCATATCGTAATTTTGTGCTCGAATCATTTAAGCAAAAATATAAGCTCCTTGTTATTGGCGGGATGACAGGAAGCGGAAAAACTGAGATCCTGGAAGAGATTGGAAAAACAAACGAACAAATGCTCGATCTGGAAGGAATAGCTAATCACAAAGGTTCTGCCTTTGGAGCACTTGGCCAAGATGATCAACCTACAATCCAGCAATTTGAAAATGACCTGTCAACACAGCTAGCTAAATTTGATCCTCAAAAAAATATCTGGTTAGAGGATGAAAGCAGAATGATAGGAAGAGTGAAAATCCCTGATAATCTATTCTCGCAAATTAGAAATTCTACAGTTATCAAGATCGAGGTCTCTAAAGATGAACGCATTAACCGGCTGATAAAAGATTATGCTAATTTAAGTAAAGATGAACTAATAAACTCAATAAATAATATTTCCCGCAGATTGGGCGGATTAAATACTAAACTGACAATAGAAGCAATTGAACAAGAAGATTATTATACAGCAACCGATATTATTTTAGATTATTATGACAAAACCTATACTTACGGACTTACAAAAAGAGAAAGGCAGACTGTTCTGTCGCTCAAACTTGATGAAGATGAAGCAAGAACAAATGCAGAGAAAGTGATTGAATTTGTGAAAGAGGAATTGAAATAATCGACTAATATAGAATCAAACTCGCTGTAAAATTTGCTCCACTTTATAGAACATTTCATCGGGAGAAAGTGCTGCCAGGGCCTCTGCATCATTAACTCCCCAGGCAACTGCTCCACAGGGAATACCTATTTTTTTTGAAGCTAAAACATCTCGTAGCTCATCACCAATATAGATCGCATCTTCTTTGTCTACTCCGCTCATCCTCAACACTTTTTTCAGTTTAGATTCCTTACCGAAAAGAGAAACGCCACCCATAAAATGATCATTCAAAGAAACCAGATCTTCACCCAGGACCTTATAAATATTGTCTTTAGAGTTTGTGCTGACAATTGCAATTTTATAGCCTTTTGCCTTCAGCTCATGGAACATATGTGCAATCCCATCAAACAATTTGATCTCTTCGATCTGCTCATTCATCATATTACGCATGAACGTTGAGATCCTTGGTAATTTATATAGTGGGATCTTTAAATATTTCAAAAAACTAGCAGCATCCAATTTGCGAATCTCTGCTAATTCATCTTTTTCAAATCTATTCAAACTAAATTTCTCTGCAACCACATCCATGGTTTTGATAAACCAGGGAAACGAATCTGCCAGAGTTCCGTCAAAATCAAATATTACCAGTTTATATTTCATAAATTTTCCTTGTGAGTGAAGAGCAATTTTTGAGGATTTCATGTCAATGTTTTTAGCCAGTAATTTAATTTATATGCCACGAAGAACACTTAGATACACGAAAAACAATTTGTGAAAATCCCCTCTCGAGAGGGGTACGGCTTTAGCCGTGGGGTGTGTTTTCTTATTCCTCCCGGTAGCACTAAAAAAATAATTTGACAAAACAGAGACTATTCGGTAATTAGGTAATCATCTAAATAAGGAAAAAACAAGGAAACGAAATGGTTAGTGATAAAGTGTTCAAAGCTCTTTCGGATGCAAACAGACGAAAGATAATTGATCTATTGAAAAAGAAAGAGATGACTGCAGGTGAGATTGCACAGCATTTTAATATTTCCAAACCAACTATCAGCGAGCACTTGAAAACATTAAGGAATGCCGATCTTATCGAATCTGAAAAGAATGGACAGTTCATTACATATTTCCTGAACACAAGTGTATTGGAAGATTTTTTATCACATATGATAAATATTTTTGGGAAAAGTTAATTTAAATATGTAATTTTGTCATCCTGAGTGCTGCGGTAGCAGATTATCGAAGGATAGCGAGATATAATAATGCTATACACTTCGATACGTCGCTTCACTCCTACTCAGTGTGACAAATAGTATGTTGCTTGGATTTGAATGAATGTGATTATAAAGGAGAGTAAAAATGAATAAGAAATTTTGGATAAGTATCGTCATAATAATTGTACAGTTAGCATTAGCACTTTATCTCAGCTCTTTTATTGAGAATGATGCAAAGGTCCCGAGTCATTGGAACATCCGCGGTGAAATTGACGGTTTCACAGGCAAATGGACAGCCATTCTATTATTTCCGGGAATTAACATTCTAATGTTTGTGATCATGTTATCATTACCGTTCATTTCGGTTCGATATCGAAAAACACCGGAAAGATTTTCCCACATGGTTCCACTTATCACAAATATTGTAATTTTCTTTTTTGCAGTTATTCATATCTACACTTTACTTCTTGGTGCAGAACTGGTTTCAGCTACGGGCAGTTTCATATTCTACGCTCTGGGATTGATGTTTATCCTACTCGGAAATATTCTACCTAAAATGCCTTCGAGTTTCTTTATTGGAATTCGTACTCCCTGGACCCTTTCCTCAGAGTATGTTTGGCGCAAAACGCATAAAGTAGGTGGAATCTGTTTTGTTTTAAGTGGACTTTTAATGATCTTTATTCCTGCCATCTGGGGAAATAATGCTACAGCTTTCACATTGATGTTTATTCTATTTATAGCTCTTATGTCATATTCGGTTCTTTATTCATTCATACTTTTTAAGAAGAAAGAAAAATAATAGCTTTTTGGGTGAGAGGGATCTCACCAGCAGTCATCTCTTTTCTTTTAATATCATTGGTTTTATTAAATTTAATTAACTATCTCATTCACTTTTTATTTTAATAATTATACACAATACTCTATACTGTTTTTAATATATTGACATGTTTTTTTAAATTCCCATTTTTGCCTTCAAAAATAATAAATAATGGAGAAAATCAATGAGTAAAAAAGTAACGATATTCGGAGCAGGACTCGTAGTAAAACCAATGGTAGATTATCTAGCGGGAAAAGGTTATGAAGTAACGATCGCCAGCCGTACATTAAGTAAAGCAGAAAAACTTGCAGAACCGCATCCAAAAGCATTTGCCAAGCAATTCTTAAGTGATGATAAAGCGGCAATGGAAGAATTCGTTAAGAATAGTGATCTGGTTGTGAGTTTACTTCCGGCAACTCTGCACGTAGAAGTTGCCAAAAAATGTATTGAATTCAAAACGAATATGGTTACAACATCCTATATTAGCCCTGCAATGCGAGCATTAAATCAACAAGCAAAAGATGCAGGAATTATTATTCTGAACGAGATCGGAGTAGATCCCGGTATCGATCACATGAGTGCAATGAAGATCTTTCATCATGTAGAAAATGAAGGTGGAAAAATCGTAAGCTTTATGAGTTATTGTGGTGGATTGCCAGCTCCGGAAGCAAATACAAATCCGCTTGGATACAAATTTTCCTGGGCTCCAAAGGGTGTTCTGAAGGCAGCCGGAAATGGTGCAAAATTTATGAAAGACGGCAAGATCATTGAAGTTGAGGGGAAAAACCTTTTCAATAATTACTGGTTTGTTGATGTAGAAGGTGCTGGTACACTCGAAGCATATCCAAATCGTAATTCACTCGATTATATTGATCTTTATAATTTAAAAGATGTGAAGACAATGTACCGTGGAACATTTAGGAATATCAGCCATTGTAATACCTGGTATATTATGTCTCAAATGGGATTTTATAAAGAAGACGAAATCTTTGATAACCTGAACGGAACTGTAAAAGAATTCATTCTTACAAAAATGTTCAAAACAGATAAAGATAAATGCCTCAAAGAACTTCTAATGGAAAAGTATGATCTTCCTGCAGAAAGTGTTATCCTGAAAAAATTTGAATGGTTGGGCTTCTTTGATGAAACTCCAATTCCAATAACTAAAGGTGGTGCTGTTGATGTACTCACTGCGATCATGCTTGATAAAATGTCTTACGAAGAAGGTGAACGAGACCTGCTTGTTCTTCATCATCAATTTGTTGCTGAGTATCCAAATAAAACTCAAAAGATCACATCCACAATGATAGATTACGGAATTCCTAACGGTGATTCATCAATGGCAAGAACCGTTTCACTTCCAGCTGCAATTGGTGTTCATATGATACTTCAAGATAAAATTACTGTAAAAGGTGTTTATATGCCGACTTTACCAAATATCTATAATCCTGTTCTTAAAGAATTAGAAAATCTCGATATTAAAGTTATTGAAAGATTTTATTGATTTAAAAATGAAAACTAAATTTATTACATTGCGTTCCTAAGTCTTTTTGGGAACGTTTTGTACAAATAGCATCATGTGGTAAATTATAGGAGAAAAATGAAAACAATAGGAATAGTAAGAGAAACAAAAAATAAATGGGAACGTCGAGTCCCACTAAATCCAATGGCTGTTCAAGATCTAATCAACAAGGGTTTTGGAGTAACTATACAACCATCTGAAAACAGGATATACCAAGATGCAGAATATTTATCTGCCGGAGCACAACTCTCATCTGATCTTTCAAGTTGCGATTTTATAATCGGTGTAAAAGAGATTCCAATGGATGACCTGCTTCCAGGTAAACCGCACCTTTTCTTTTCTCATACGATCAAAGGGCAAGATTACAATATGCTGCTCTTACAAAAAATATTAGATGAAAAAATTACACTTCTAGATTATGAAAAAATTGAAGATGAAAAAAATAGAAGATTGGTTTTCTTTGGAAAATTTGCAGGTTATGCCGGCATGGTTGACACGCTTCACGGTTTAGGACAAAGATTAAAACAGCAGTTCAATATTGAAACACCTTTTCTTAAAATAAAACATGCGTATCAATATGAATCTGTTAAAGATGCAATTGAACAAATTAGCGTTATTGGAAAAGAGATAGAAAAGAATGGTCTTCCTGCAGAAATAACACCACTCAATATTTTTCTTCTTGGTTATGGTCATGTTGCACAGGGATGTCAGGAAATATTGACTGCATTACCGATTGCTGAACTTTCTCCGGATCAATTAGAGGAAAATTCCCAAAATTACATAAACAATAAAATATACCTTTCGGTTTTTAAGGAAAAACATTTAGTCGAAAGAAAAGACGGTAGAGAATTCGATCTGTTGGATTATTTTCAAAATAATGAAAAATATAGATCTCGTTTAGAACAGTATCTACAATATAGCAGTGTTTATATGAATGCAATCTACTGGACTCCGCAGTGCCCTGTTTTTCTTCCAAATTCATATTTAAATAAAATTCAAAATAAAGATCCAAAACTCATAATAATCGGAGATATCACCTGTGATATAGAAGGATCTGTTCAGGCAACCGTAAAACCAACCTGGCCGGACAATCCTGTTTTCATTTATAATACTGAAACAGGAAAAGAAACTGATGGTTATAAAGGTGAGGGTTTTGCAGTGATGGCAGTTGATAACCTGCCATGCGAATTTCCAAAAGAAGCTTCGGATACATTTTCCAACTCACTAATGCCATTTATGGAGCAGATGCTGAATAATGATTATACTAGACCAATTGGAGATTCATCTCTTCCAAATGAAATAAGATCTGCCTGTATTGCACATCAAGGAAAGTTGGAAGATGATTTTAAATATCTTGAAGAATTTATAAAATTATAATAATATAGGAGCAATTATGGCTACAATTCAAGACACAATTCAAGAGAACCCTGAAGCAAGAAATTCTGTTAAGAAAATAGATATTCAGACTTCTGATGTAAAAAAAATGATAGATCGATACAATTATTCTGATGATATTAAAGTGAACATCGAAAAAGAAGATCTTCTGCCTACTGGTTTGTTATCAAGATTGCATTCTTGCTTCACCAACTATTCAGGTATAATGGAATCTTCTAAGTTTCTATTTACTGGTAAAGAGCATTATGCTGGGTTAAAGGGTTTTAGGGAAATTGTTGAAGTCTTGCACAAAAATGGAATTGATATCGGGCATATAAAGGCACGAGAACTTTTTATTCAAGTTTACCGCTTTTTAGCTACTAAGCATGTTCTGAATACAATAAATTGGGATAATTTCGCTGATGATTCTCTCTTTCAACTTGTTTTTCCACAACCGGAAATGATACAAGCTGAAACCGTAAAATTATATACTGAAGCAAAAACTGATGTTGAAAGAAATACAATTATTAAAGAATATATGAAGATGACAAATCCACACGATGGCAAACAACTTTTAAATAAACCCTGGTTCGAAAATGAAAATGGAGAATTGGAGATCCTTGATGGTTGTCAGCATAAATATCCGCAATGTATTCTTCTTTTTGATCAAACAACACAAAGCTGTTTTGCATTCTGTAGTTACTGTTTCCGTCATGCTCAGGTTCGTGGTGATGAAGATATGTTCATCCAAAGAGAGATTAAACAGGTTCACGATTATTTAGCATTGCATAACGAAATTACTGATGTGCTCATAACCGGTGGAGATGCGGGTAAAATGAGTTTTGAGAGATTTGAACAGTATGTCCTGCCGTTAATTGAGGATCCTGCCCTTATGCATATTAGAACCTTGCGTCTAGGAACCAGAGCACTTACTTTCGCTCCAGAAATGATCTTGAGCAGTGATTATAATAAAATGTTAGATCTGTTAAAAAAACTAAACAACAATGGACTTCAGGTTGTATGGATGGCACATATATCTACCCCTAGAGAACTCTTGAATATTAGCACAATTGCAGCGATCCGCAGACTTAGAGCAGCAGGTGTTGTCCTTAAAAGCCAAAGCCCGATAATGAATCATATCAGCTTATTTACAGATGAAAATGGCAAAGTTGATGTTGATCGTTCTGCTCAAAACTGGATAGACCTTGGAAACATTCTAGCAATACTGTCGATCGGTTTTCATTCTATGTATTGTGCCCGTCCAACCGGTGAACACCATTATTTCACTGTACCTGTTGCAGATATTAATGAAGTTTTCAGTAAGGTTTACAGATCTTTACCATCAATAAACCGTCCATCAAGATATATTACAATGACTTCTTCAGCCGGAAAGATCTCATTACTGGGAGAAGTTGAAGTAAACGGTGAAACTGCATTTGCTCTTAAATTTAATGAAGCTAGAAACATGAAGTGGATGGACAAGGTTTTCTTAGCAAAATATGATGAGAAAGAAAATACAATTGCAAATCTTGAACCATTTGATACAGATAAGCATTTCTACGAAGATGATTTGAAGAATACAGAAAATTCTCTTCAAGAAATTTTAGAAAAAAGATTGAAAAAATAATGATTAAATTAATTTCAAGGAGATAAATCAATGATAAATAAGATTGTAAAATCAACAGCGGAAGCAGTTGCAGATATTTTTGATGGTGCTGTTGTATTGATCAGTGGATTCGGAGAAGCAGGCAGCCCTATTGAATTGATCCATGCTTTGATAGATCACGGTGCAAAAGATCTAACCGTTGTTAGCAATAATACGGGAAGCGGTCATGTAGGGCTTGCTGCACTTATTGAGAATAAGCAAGTAAAGAAAATGGTCTGTTCCTTTCCTAGAACTGCTAATTCCACGGTCTTCCCAGATTTGTATTATAAGAATGAAATAGAACTTGAGCTTGTTCCACAAGGAACACTTGCAGAACGGATAAGAGCAGGAGGTGCAGGCATTCCTGCTTTCTTTACACCCAGCTCCGTTAATACTCCGCTGGCTGAAGGAAAAGAGGCTCGTGTTTTTGATGGTAAAACTTATGTGATGGAACATGCTATAAAGGCAGATTTTTCATTAGTGAAATGCAACGTTGCTGATAGATATGGGAATTTAACTTATAATAAAACTGCCAGAAATTTTGGTCCTATTATGTGTACTGCTGCCAATACAACTATTGTTCAGGCAAAAAAAATAGTTGAACCTGGCAAGATCGATCCAGAGATCGTTGTAACTCCAGGATTATTTGTAACAAAAGTTGTAGAAGTTACAAATCCCGAAGCTGAATCTAAACTCGTTGCTGAAGACAGGAGGTATCCATGCCAATAACGGAAAAGAAAGTTGGTTGGGATAGAAATCAAATGGCACAAAAGGCAGCATTTGATATTCCAGATGGTTCTTATGTTAATCTTGGGATAGGTATGCCTGAATTAGTTGCAGGTTTTGTGCCCGAGGGAAGAGAAGTTATTTATCATACAGAAAATGGTTTGCTTGGCATGGGCCAGGTTCCTGAAAGTGGCAAAGAAGACCCCGAATTAATTAATGCCGGGAAAAAATGTATAACCGCCATTCCCGGTGCTTGTTTCTTCCATCATGCAGACAGCTTTACTATGATCCGTGGCAGTCATATTGATATTTGTGTTTTAGGTGCTTTTCAGGTTTCTGAAGAAGGTGATCTGGCAAATTGGTCAACCGGAAAGCCCGGTACAATACCTGCTGTAGGTGGGGCGATGGACCTGGTTGCCGGAGTTAAAACAATATTTGTTATCACGCAGCATCTAACCAAAAAAGGTGATCCTAAAATAGTTGAGAAATGTACTTATCCACTCACCGGTAAAGGTGTCGTTAATAGAATTTATACTAATCTGGCTATACTTGATATTACTGAAAATGGTCTTTTTGTAAGAGAACTTGCCCCTGAGGTTACTTTTGAATATTTACAGCAAAATACCGGTGCAAAACTGAATCAGTATTATGCTAAATATTATTAGCTGATTTTTGGAGGATCAATTAATATTATGACTATTAAAAACATAGATTCAAAAGGGAAGACACATACAAGCGAAGAGATATATAAGCAAGCTTGCAATGTACTTCCCGGTGGTGTGAGCAGAAATACAATTTTTCGTAAACCACATCCATATTATGTTTCAAAAGCTTCCGGATGTTATGTAAATGATATCGATGGCATTCAGCGTATAGACTTTGCAAATAATATGGCTTCATTGATCCATGGTCATGCAAATCCTCAGATAGTGAATGCAGTTACTGAACAATTACAGAAAGGAACAGCTTACACAATGGCTACCGAAGTTGAAGTTGCTTTTGCACAACTATTGTGTGCTAGAGTTCCGGGATTTGATAAGATACGTTTTGTTAATTCTGGAACTGAGGCTGTAATGACTATGATCAAGGCTTCAAGAGCCTATACTGGCAAACCTAAAATCGCCAAAGCCGAAGGAGCTTATCATGGCACTTACGACTTTGCAGAGATTAGCCAAAAAGCCAATCCATCAAATTGGGGAGATTTAGATAAACCCAATAGTGTTCCCCTTGCAAATGGTACTCCTCAAGGCGTTCTAGATGATGTGATAATATTTCCTTTTAATGATATCGAAAGAACTATTTCCATTTTAGATCAGCATGCTGAAGATATAGCATGCGTTTTAATTGATCCTGTCCCGCATCGAGTAGGGCTTATTAAAGCAAATACAGATTTTATTGAAGCCTTATACAAATGGACCCGTAAAAATGGTGCTTTGCTTGTATTCGATGAAGTTGTTACATTACGCGTAAATTACAGCGGTACACAAGAAAACTATCCCGTAAAACCAGATCTTACTGCCTTGGGAAAAATGATAGGCGGTGGTTTCCCGGTTGGTGCTCTTGCCGGTAGAGCAGATATTATGAAAGTACTCGATCCAAGCGAAAGTAAACTTCTATTTCCACATTCAGGTACTTTTTCTGCCAACCCAATAACAATGACGGCAGGACGCGTTGCTATGGAATTATTTGATGAACAAGCCGTTTTAGATTTAAATGCCTTAACCCAGAGAGCAATTAGTCAAATTAGAGAAGCAATTAAAATTGCCGATGTTCCTGTTTCAATTACCGGTGCTGGCTCAATGTTCCGCATTCACCTAACGGAAACACCACCAACCACTTACCGCGAAGCGTTCCAAACAAAAGAAACATCGCTCTTAATAAAAAAATTACTCGATTATCTTTTTATTGATGAAAAAATAATGATGGTTAACACTTGTACCTGCATGTTTTCAACTGCTATCACACAGAAGGAAGTTGATATACTCACCAGAGCAATGCTTAATGGTTTTAAATTTATTAAACCCGAACTCTAAAATAAAAATAATTGATATGAGGTAAAAAATATGACTGAAGTATTTATTTGTGATGCAATAAGAACTCCTGTAGGACGATATGGTGGCGGCCTTTCATCAATCCGACCTGATGACCTGGCAGCGATCCCTTTAAGGGAACTTGTAAAAAGAAATCCTGATATTGACTGGCTTGCTGTAGATGACATCCTTATGGGATGTGCTAACCAGGCAGGTGAAGATAATCGTAATGTTGCTAGAATGGCTTCCTTACTAGCTGGGTTTTCAGAAACTATTCCAGGATCTACAATAAACAGACTTTGCGGTTCGGGAATGGATGCTGTCGGTACTGCTGCAAGAGCCATTAAAGCTGGTGAAGCGGAGTTGATCATTGCCGGAGGAGTAGAAAGTATGTCACGCGCTCCATATGTTATGGGAAAACCACTAAAGGCTTTCTCAAGAGCTCCGGAAGTACACGACACTACAATTGGGTGGCGTTTCATTAATAAGATCTTTAATAAAAAATTTGGTACCGATCCATTGATCATGACTGCGGAAAACATAGCAAAAGAATTTGAAATCAGTCGTGAAGACCAAGATAAATTTGCTCATTGGAGCCAGCAAAAGGCTCTTGATGCTCAAAATAGTGGAATGTTTGATGATGAAATAATTCCGGTTACTATTCCTCAGCGTAAAGGTGATCCGTTAACGGTTAATAAAGATGAGCATCTCAGACTTACATCACTAGAAAAATTAGCATCTTTAAGAGTTATTTCCGGTGAACACGGATCAATTACAGCTGGTAATGCTTCCGGTATTAACGATGGTGCTGCAGCTTTAATTATAGCATCTGAAAATGCTGTGAAGAAATATGGATTAACTCCAAAAGTTAAAATTCTTGGAATGGAAACAGCAGGCGTTCCGCCTCGTATTATGGGAATAGGGCCGGTTCCGGCTACTAATAAACTGCTTAAACGTTTAGATCTTACATTTGATGATTTGGACATTATAGAACTTAATGAAGCTTTTGCTTCACAATCATTAGCTTGTTCTCGTGAATTTGGTCTTTCGGATAACGATCCCCGAATAAATCCTCTTGGTGGTGCAATAGCACTTGGACATCCACTTGGAATGAGCGGGGCAAGATTGATTACTACAGCGTTTTATCAAATGCAGCGATCAGATTTAAAAATGGCACTTTGTACAATGTGCATTGGTGTTGGACAGGGTATTGCGGTTGTACTCGAGAAGGTTTAAACCCTTACAAACAATAATAAATTGTTGCGGCTTCCATACTTTATGTGGAAGCCGTCTTATTTTTTCCGAACGAGCCCACTTTAATTTGACACAAATATCTTTAACCATTATTTAAGGCATCAATGAAAAATGAAATTAATGTTGGTGAAAATAGTAATCTAGTTGTAGAGAAATTTGGCACATTCCTGGGTGTGTACACTCCCAGCGTTCTCACAATTCTTGGTCTTATCATGTATCTCAGGTTTGGCTGGGTTCTAGGAAATGTAGGACTTGGTTTTACATTACTCATAGTAGTTTTAGCCAGTTCTATCACTTTTATCACTACACTCAGTGCTTCAGCAATTGCAACTAATATGCGCGTTGGCGTAGGTGGAGAGTACTTTATGATCTCCCGCAGTTTAGGTTTAGAGTTGGGTGGAGCAATTGGAATTCCATTGTATTTGTGCAGAACACTCAGCATCACCTTTTACAGTTTCGGTCTGGCAGAAGCTATTATGATGTTCTGGCCTGCTTCATTAGGGATCATTCCAGCTCACATGATACAATTAATTACTGCAGTCATCATTGTGGGGATAACCATTCTGTCAGGTAAAAGCGCTTCACTTGTACTAAGGCTGCAAATTCCAATTATGATAGCTGTTGGATTATCCATTATAGCACTTCTGGCTGGTGTGCTTCTTGGAGAAACTCATAGTCCTGAAATGACTGCAACATTCCGTACGGCTCCCAAGGGTTTCTGGTATGTTTTTGCAGTTTTTTTTCCTGCCGTCACAGGATTTACAGCCGGAATAGGAATGAGTGGAGATTTAAAAGATCCCCGCAAATCAATTCCCAAAGGAACTTTATTAGCTGTCTCTACAGGGATGCTAGTTTATCTATTCATTCCTGTTGTATTAGCTTTTACTGCCAAAATGAGTCCGCAAGAATTTGCTTCTACCGGAGTTGAAACCTGGGGTAAAATAGCCTTCTTAGGAGCATTACTGGTTATTCCCGGTATTTTTGGAGCGATCTTATCATCTGCTTTTGGTAGTGTTTTGGGTGGTCCCAGAGTTTTGCAGTCACTCGCTCAGGACAAACTGGCTCCTTCTTTCCTGGCAAAGCTTTCCAAAACGGGGCAACCTACTATTTCTACCTGGATAAGTGGCACAATTGCTCTTGTAGCTGTTGGTCTTGGAGATTTGAATACAGTTGCTGAATTTGTTACTATTTTGTTCCTCACTCTTTATGTTATGATAAATTTCAGCGCAGCTATCGAAAATCTTACCGGGGATGCATCATACCGCCCAAAAGTAAAAGTTCCCTGGTTTGTCTCATTGCTTGGTTCATTCGGAGCAATCGCTGTAATGTTTCTAATAAGCCCTATAGCTTGTATTTTGGCAATTGCATTTGAAATTATTTTATTCTGGATCTTACGAAAGCGTTCAATGCGGAAGGAATGGGGAGACGTGAGAGCAGGATTTTGGGGCACTTTGGCTCGGTTTGCCCTTTTGAATTTAAGAAAGCATGAGAATGATCCTCGCAACTGGAGACCTAATATACTGGTTTTTGCAGGTGATGTGAAGAAACGTTTATCGCTGGTTCAATTAGCAAATTTCTTTAATCAACGTCGTGGAATATTAACTGTATGCAACATGATAATCGGTAATCTAAAGAAAAATGAGATCGACATTAAAAGAGAAACTGAAAAGATGGACGAAACATTGGAACAAGCAGGAATACTTGCCTTCAATGAAGTAAATGTTGTTTCTCAGTTTGAAAGTGGAACTATTAATATTACACAGGCTAATGGTATTGCTGGGCTTAACTCAAATACGATCATGTTTGGCTGGTCAGATAAAAAGAAAAGAATGATCTCCATGCTTAAAACTATCAGAACAATTACCGGATTGCAAAAAAGTTCATTATTAGTTCGAATGAATGAATTAACTGAAAAAACAGGTCGGGATAGAATGGATATCTGGTGGCGTGGTAAACATAGCAATGGTGATCTAATGCTTCTGCTTGCTCATCTACTCAGCCTAAACGATGAATGGAAAAATGCTAAGATCATAATTCATACAATTATCCTGAGAGAAGAAGATCGTGAATTCATGATGGAAAATGTGCAAGACATGATCGATGAAGTACGCATCAAAGCCGAACCACAAATAATAATAAAACCTCAGGATAAATCTATTACCGAAATCATTCATGAATATAGCAGAAATGCCAATCTTGTATTTATGGGACTTAAGCTTCCACTTGAGGGTGAAGAAAAAGATTATTTATCAAGATTGAAAGAGCTTTCTGATGGACTAAAAACAACAATTTTTGTACGTAATGGTGAAGAATTTGCTGGTGAGATGATCTAGGTTTTTTAACACAAATAATTTTAAAGAAAGAATTGGAGAAAAATGAAGAATAAAATAGTTGTTCTCGGTGCAGGAATGGTGGGAAGAGCAATTGCCATAGATCTATCTATAAAGCACAATATTATTGCAGCAGATATTTGTGATGAAAGTTTAACAAAACTGGAAAAATTTGATAATATTGATACAATAAAGACTGACCTTTCTAACAAAGAAAATGTTAAGAATATAATAAAAGATTCTGATCTTGTCGTGAGCGCTGTTCCCGGGTTTATGGGATTTGAAACATTGAAGACGATAATAGAATCGGGTAAAGATGTGGTTGATATTGCTTTCTTCCCGGAAGATGCCCTGCAGCTTGATGCCCTGGCAAAAAAACATAACATTACCGCCATAATGGATTGCGGTGTTGCACCTGGAATGAGTAATGTTATTCTGGGTTATCATAACACAATAATGACTGTTGAGAATTTTGAATTTTATGTGGGTGGACTTCCTTTAAAAAGAACTCTTCCTTTCCAATATAAAGCACCATTTTCACCTATAGATGTAATTGAAGAATATATCCGACCTGCGCAATTTGTAGAAAATGGTAAGATAGTTATCAAACCTGCGTTATCTGATACTGAGTTGATCGAGTTCGAAGATGTTGGAACTCTGGAAGCATTTAATACTGATGGCTTACGCTCACTTATCAAAACAATGAAAATTCCCAACATGAAAGAGAAGACTCTTCGGTATCCGGGTTATATTGATCAAATTAAACTACTGAAGGATTACGGATTCTTCCAAACTGAAGAAGTAGAAATTAATGGAAAGCAGGTTCGTCCGATCGATCTTACATCCAAACTGCTGATCTCAAAATGGAAACTGGAAGATGATGAACCAGAATTCACTGTTATGAAAATAATCATTTCCGGTATTGAGAACAATAAAGAGGTGAAATACATTTATGAACTTTTTGACAAATTTGATGAAGAAACTCATACGTCATCTATGGCTCGAACAACTGGTTACTCCTGTACATCTGCTGTTGAGCTTGTTCTAAATGGTGATTATCAAGAAAAGGGGCTGTTCCCTCCTGAATTTCTGGGAGCCAAAAATGATTGCCTAAAAAAAATGCTGGCTTATCAGGAAGATAGGAATATTATTTATAAGATCAGTAAGACATGACTTACGGTGAAAAAAAATGTGAGTTAGTAGAGAGTCAGATCAATGTAGAGACCAACAAAATTAAGGGAATAAAAAATGGAAGAAATTAAAAAAAGATATATCGGAGCCACAGCGATAATACTGGCGGCAACTATGTGGGGTTTTGATGGTGTGGTTTTAACTCCACGTCTATATAATCTAAATGTCGGATTTGTAGTTTTCATGCTTCATTTCGTACCATTTGTATTAATGAATACATTTCTCTTCAAAGAATATAAAAGGCTAAAACAGTTTACAAAAGCAGATTTTCTACTTCTGGGTGGAATTGCTTTTTTCGGAGGAGCTCTTGGAACATTAGCAATTGTTAAAGCTTTATTCCTGGTTCATTTTGATCATCTTTCGGTAATTGTATTGCTTCAAAAACTTCAGCCAATTTTTGCAATTACCTTAGCAGCGATCTTCCTGAAAGAAAAAATTAAGCCGAGATTTATCTTTTGGGGATTACTGGCAATTATCGCTAGTTATTTTCTAACCTTCGGATTCAAAAAGCCAAATATGAGTGAAGATGCACCTTTGATCCAAGCAGCTCTTTGGGCTCTTGTAGCAGCATTCTCATTTGGAAGCGCTACTGTTCTAGGCAAACAAGCTCTAACAAGATTACCCTATTACACAACTAACTTTTTCCGATTTGGTTTTACAACTCTTTTCATGTTGATCTATATATTGATCATAGGGCAACTAGGTGAGTTCCAAAATGTTACACCTACAAACTGGATATTCTTTCTTATTATTGCAGTAACCACAGGATCAGGAGCGATATTCCTATTTTATTATGGGCTGAATAAAGTGAAAGCCATTGTCTCTACGATCTGCGAGCTGTTCTTTCCAATCTCAGCAATAATTTTTGATTATTTTATTAATCATCATATACTTTCACCAGTACAGTGGATCAGTGCAGCAATAATGATCCTGGCAGTCGTAGAAATTAGCTATAAAAGAAAAAAGGTTAGATGAAAAGAATATTACTTATAGTAATTTTATTTGGGATATCTCTTGGGATTTCTGCAGAGCATATCATGCTTCCCCAAAAAGAGGGTCATGTTTTTAGTGATTTGAAAGATGAATACAAGCTTGTAAGTTATTTTCTTAATACAAATCAGAAAAAGTATTACAAAACACTTAAAATAGAAGACAAATGGGAATTTCTTTTTGCTTTTTGGAAAGTACAAGATCCAAATCCGAAAACAGCGGACAATGAATTCCAGCAGGAAATCATCACCAGAATTAAATATTCAAACAAACATTTTTCGCATTTTAAGAAAGGTTGGAAAACAGATATGGGCAAAGTTCATATCATGCTTGGTGAGCCGTTTGAAGTATTAGAATTAACTACCGAGCATATTAGTGTACTAAAACCAAAAGATTATCAAATCTGGAAATATGTTATTTCAAATTATCAAACTTTCTTATTTATAGATCTACAGCAGCATGGAGATTTTAGACTTGTTTTCTGGGATGGTGATAAACAAGGTGGTTCGAAAGAATATTGGGAGAATCTACTTGACTCAACTTTTGATGAGGAATCGTTACATTATTGGAGGTAATAAGATGAAAAAAGTTCTATTTATTTTAATTTTAGCTGGATTATTTATTGGTATTTCAGCAGATCCAGCTCCAACCTTCCAAAAAAAAGGTCATGTATTCGATGATCTGAAAGATGAATATAAGCTTGTAAGCTACTTCCTATCTCCAAATCAGAGGAAGTACTACAAGAAACTTGATAAGGAATATAAATGGGAATATATTTCAGCTTTTTGGGAAGCACAAGATCCAAATCCGGCAACAGAAAGCAATGAGTTTCTTATGGAAGTAATTACAAGAATTAGATATTGCAATGATCATTATTCACATTTCAGTAAAGGTTGGAAAACAGATATTGGTAGAGTTTATATCAAACATGGTAAACCATTTGAAATATTGAAATTGAATACAGGAACAGGTACAAAGTTTGCACAAAAAGAATATCAGATCTGGAAATATAGAGTAACAAGTTATAAGACATATATTTTTATTGATATACACCAAAGCAGAGATTACAGGCTTATTTTTAGTGATGGTGATGAACAGGAAGGTTCATGGGCAGACTGGCCGAGTTATCTCGGTACAGATTTTGATGAAGGATTATTACAATAAAAGGAGATAATAATGAGTAAAAATGCAAAGAAGGGTTGCCTAATTGCTATCGGCGTAGTAGTTATTCTTATAATTATAATGATTTCCAGTATAATTGGAACTTACAACAATATGGTAAAATTAGATGAAGGCGTTAAAGAAAAATGGAGTCAGGTTGAGAATGTATATCAACGTAGATATGATCTTATCCCTAATCTTGTTAATACCGTGAAGGGTTATGCTGCACACGAAAAAGAAACATTTACTGCAGTTACAGAAGCTCGTGCAAAAGCTGGAGGAACTTTCAATATTTCCGATCAAGTACTTAATGATCCGGCTATGTTCCAAAAATTCCAGCAAGCCCAAAGCAGTCTGGGTGGAGCGTTGCAAAGATTGATGGTTGTTATGGAAAAATATCCCGATCTCAAAGCTAATCAGAATTTCCTTGCTCTGCAAGATCAGCTGGAAGGAACGGAGAACCGTATCGCAGTTGAACGTAAAAGATTTAACGAAGCTGCCAGATTTTACAATACATATATCAAGATGTTCCCAAAAGTTATTCTTGCAAATATGTTCGGCTTCGATGAAAAACAATATTTCAAATCTACTGAAGGTGCCGAGGAAGCACCAAAGGTAGAATTTTAGTAAGAAATTCCCGCGAAATACACCAAAGAACGCGAAAGGGAAATGAGGTATAAATTTGTTCTAGTCTTCTCGTGTTTAGCGGGTAAGAATAAAGGAGTATTGAGATGTCAGGTTTCAAATTAAACAAAGATGATATGAAAAAAATAAGCTCAGCTGTAAAAAATGCAGAGGGTAAAACTTCGGGAGAGATAGCCACAGCCATGATAAAAGAAAGCTACAATTATGCTATCTATGAATTGATGTTCGCAGTAATAATCGGGTTTTTATACTTTATTGTAATGATGTTCTTTGTAGGCAATATTGAACAACTGCTGCAAGAAAAATTCTGGGATTATTCAGTGAATTATCTAGTTATGTTCTATGGATTTTCTACCTTCATTGTGATCACTATCTTCTATTTTATCGGGAATATTTCCAGCATCGACCGGCTGATCGTTCCTAAGAAACTAAGAAACCGCAAGGTTAGGGAAAGGGCAACTAGATATTTTATGGAATCTGGAGTTTATAACACTAAAGATCGAACCGGAATTTTGATCTTTATTTCTATTATGGAACGAAGAGTAGAACTGCTGGCAGACAGCGGAATAAATGATAAGATCTCACCAGAAAAATGGCAGAATATTGTAGATAACATTCTCACGGGTATCAGACGAAAAGAGATTGCCGACCATCTTGTGGAATCTATCAACGAGTGCGGAAATCTGCTAGCAGAGCACTTCCCCATCCAAACTGATGACAAGAATGAACTAACTGATGATATCGATATCCTGGAGAAATAAAATGAAAAAGATAATAATAATATCAATTGTGTTTGTTTTGTTGGGAAGTACTTTATTATCTCTGGATGTTCCAAAATTAAAAAGTGCAGTCAATGACTATGCTAACATAATTAATTCTAAAGATGAGGAGAAATTAGAGGCACTCTTGCGTGATGTTGAAGCTAAAACTTCCTCACAGGTTGCACTGCTTACCATCTCTTCATTGCAAGGTGAAAATTTAGAAGATTATTCCCTGAGAGTTGCTCAAACTTGGAAACTGGGTCAGAAAGAATATGATAATGGTGTTCTATTGCTTGTTGCATTAAATGAGAAGAAGATCCGTATTGAAGTTGGTTATGGGCTCGAATCAATTATCACCGATGCAAAGAGTGGATATATTATCAGGAATTATATGGTTCCCGGTTTTAAAAAGGGAGATTTTACCGGTGGGATCACAAACGGACTTCTTGCAATCAGTGGTCTTGTCACAGAAAATTTTGAGATCACTGATGAAGAGCTTGCAAAGTATAATCAACAGCAAAAGGCAGGAAAGCGTAAGCAGATCCCATTTGGACTTATCATTTTCTTATTCATGTTCGTTTTTGGTGGACTGGGAAGAAGAAGAGGCGGATTGTTTACAGCCTTATTCCTGGGCAGCATGTTAAGTGGTGGTGGACGCAGCAGAGGCAGCAGCGGATTTGGTGGAGGATTTGGTGGATTCTCAGGCGGTGGCGGTGGCTTCGGTGGCGGTGGTGCTTCTGGTGGATGGTAAATTCTAATTAATGTGCAATTGGATTTTATCTTAATAACTTCATTGGAATTGGAAAACCTACTACCCATTGGGTAAATATTCTCTTTTACTCAACTTTTTGTTTAGCAATTTTTATCTTTTTCTTTCTTATAATCAAACCAAGATATTGTGCTAAGTGTGGAACAAAATTACCCAGAATCAGAAAACCGTTAAATCAAAATCAAGCACTTTACGGTGGTTGTACGTGCCCCAATTGCGGTGCAGAACTGAATAGCAGTGGTAACATTAGAAAAGAGAAAAAAAGAAAATACTAGTTATCGGTTAATGGAATTCATTCAGATTATTTTTCAGAATACGTGATTATTTTATTTCTTCGAAATCTAATTTCTAATATCTAAATTCTAATCTCTCAGATACAATTCCAGTAACTTCAGTGTATTTTCCAATCCTTCAGAATGAGTTCTTTCATAACCGTGAGAGGCTGCTACACCAGGTCCGATAAGAGCATGTTTAATATCATAGCCAGCACGTAATGTTGCTTCAACATCCGATCCATAATACGGATAAATATCTACAGCATAATTCAACTTATTCTCTTTTGCCAATTGTATAAGTTTTGTAGTTACGTCATAGTCGTATGGACCTCCGGAATCTTTTGCACAAATGGAAACCTTATGTTCATCTGTTTTCAAGTCATCTCCTACAGCTCCCATATCAATTGAGATCATCTCAACAGCATCCTTAGGAACTCCAGACGAACCACCATGTCCGACTTCTTCATATGTAGTAAAAAGCAAATAAACTTTTCTACTTAAACTGATATCATTATCCGCAACCATTTGTGCTAAAGCTAATAATATTCCAGCACTTGCTTTATCATCTAAGTGTCGGCTTTTTATAAAACCAGATTTTGTAACTATCGTGCGTGGATCAAGTGAGATAAAATCTCCTGTAGATATTCCTAGCTTTTCTACATCTTTAATACTGCTCACCTTTTCATCTATTACAACTTCCATTGTTTCATCAGTGCGTTTTTCTTTTCCAAGCTCACGATTCACATGAGCAGCAGGATTATTCAATTGGAACGCACCAGAATATTTTTTCCCGTCCCTGGTATGAATAACACAATTTTCTGCTTCTACATTATTCCCGGGATAACCACCGATCTTAGTAAAACGTAATCTCCCATTAGATTTTATTGAGCGGACCATTGCACCTAAAGTGTCTACATGAGCTGCTAAAACCACAGGTTCTCCTTTTCCACCAATATCCACAAGAACAGATTGTTTGCGAGACATCTTGGACTTGAATCCCATTTTTTTGCATTCTTTGATAAGGTGATCTGTAGCAAATTTTGTAAATCCACTTGGGCTCGGGATCTTACATAATTTTTCCGTGTGATCTACTGCTAATTTTATAAACTTCTTTTTCATAAGTACTCCATTTATTTGCTAACTGTTTCCAAGGCAATCTCTATCATTTTACTAAATCCTGTTTGCCTCTCTTCACTGGTTGCTGCTTCTCCTCGGATAATTTGATCACTAACTGTGAGGATCGTTAGAGCATTTACACCATATTTTGCAGCAATACTGTAGAGCGCAGTAGCTTCCATATCAATTCCCAAAATCCCATATTTTGCCCAGATCTTCCAAAAGTCAGGATCATCAGAATAGAAAATATCAGATGACAGAACATTTCCAACATGAACCTGTTTTTTTTTCTCTTTTACTACATTATAAGCTTTTAATAGTAACTCAAAATTGGCAATTGCCGCAAAATCTGCTCCGCCAAAAACAAGTTTATTAGTTTGGGAATCTGTAGATGCTCCTTCGGCTAATATCACATCCCGTAAATTTATTTCCGGTTTTATGGCTCCGCAACTTCCAATCCTTACAAGGTTCTTTACACCGTAATCTTTTATAAGTTCAGTAACATAGATAGACATTGAAGGAATTCCCATTCCCGTTCCCTGCACAGAAATTCTTTTACCTTTATATGTTCCCGTATAACCAAAAATATTACGTACTTTATTATAACATATTGCATCTTCCAAAAAATTCTCTGCCACAAATTTTGCTCGTAACGGATCTCCCGGCAAAAGTATGGTTTCTGCGATCTCTCCTTTTTTTGCTTCAATGTGTAAACTCATAGTATCCTCCTTTCTATCCCTAATCCCTAATTCCTAATCCCTAATTTTCTAATGTGCTTCATACCAGTTCTGACCAACTCCCACATCAACGATAAGTGGAACTATGTAACTATATTTTTGGGGTATTGCTTTTTCCATCTCTTCTCTAATAAGTTTTTTGGCTTCTTCCAGTTTATCTTTTCGTATTTCAAAAACAAGTTCATCATGGACTTGAATTATCATTTTTATATCAAAATTATTCTTAATTCTTTTATGTAATGAGATCATGGCAACTTTGATGATATCCGCCGCACTTCCCTGGATGGGCATATTGGTTGCAACACGCTTTGCTCCTTCTGCCAGCATTTTATTGGAACTGTAAAGATCTGGCAGAAAAAGCTTCCTGCCATAAATTGTTGTAACAAATCCATCTATAGTTGCCTGCTGAATACCGGAATGAATATATTCCTTAATAGTTGGAAATTTGCTGAAATAATTTTCTATAAATTCTTTAGCTTCTGTGCGTGAGATTTCAAGTTCCTGCGAGATCCGGAAGGATCCCATTCCATACATGAGTCCAAAATTAATGATCTTTGCATATCTCCGCTGATCAGCTGTAACGTCCTCTTTATCAACATCAAACACAATGCAGGCAGTCTCTCGATGAATATCCTGCTTGTTATTAAAAGCATCTATCATCTTATCATCACCAGATAAAACTGCCAAAATGCGAAGCTCGATCTGAGAATAATCCGCAGACAGGATCACATGGTCATTATCGCTTGCGCAAAATGCTTTTCGAATCTCTCTACCCATCTCTGTGCGTATGGGAATATTCTGCATATTCGGGTTGGAAGAAGATAGCCTTCCGGTTGAGGCAACCGTCTGATTGAATGATGAATGTACTCTACCCGATTTCGGATTGATAAGTTCAGGAATAGCAGAGACATAAGTTGATTCCAGTTTTGAGATCTGTCTGTATTCAATTAGAAGTCTGGCTATTTCATGCTCTTTTGCCAAAGATTCCAGAACTGTAATATTTGTGGAAAATCCTGTTTTTATTTTTTTCTCCGGCTTGATCCCCAGATCTTCAAATAACACTTTAGAAAGCTGTTGTGGTGAATTCAGATTAAATTGTGATCCTGCAAGCTTGTATATTTCTTTAGTCAGTTCACCCAACTTTTTCTGATTTCGTTTCGAAAATTCAGCTAATATTCCTTTATCAACGTAAACACCATTTTTTTCCATACTACCTAGCACATAAACAAGAGGTAGTTCAATAGTTTGGAACAATTCATAAAGTTCATTTTTCCTTAATTTTTCTAAATAGCTGTTGTATAATTTAAAGGTTACATAAGCATCTTCAGCAGCATATTTAGCCGCTTGATCAGTTGGAACCAGATCAAATGTTATTTGTTTTTTGCCTTTTCCTATGAGCTCGGAGATCGGTATCATCTCATGCCCAAATTCTTCTAATGCACAATTTGCCAGTGAGTGTCTGGAAGTTGGATTTATCAGATAGTGTGCGATCATTGTATCGAAAATATTTTCTTCGATCTTCCAACCTGCATTTTCTAAAATAAGCAGGTCATATTTAGAATTATGAGCAACAAGTATCTTGCCTTTGAGTAATTTTTCCAATTGAGTAAGAACTTCCTCAGGATCAAGATTTTGGGCCATCTGATGCTTAAGTGGAATATAGTGTGATCTATTCACATCTGCACAAATTGAAATTCCGACCAGTTCAGCCAAATGCGGATCTTTAGAGGTTGTCTCTGTATCGAAAGCAACTATGTCAGCTGCTTCAAGCATTGTAAGCATCTTAGCAAAACTCTCTTTTGTATCGGTAAGAATTGTTTGATATTTCAGTTCCGTTCCATTCGTATTAAAATCAAATTCTTGTGTGAAGCTTAGCACCTCTTTTACTTTCGGTTCAGTATTTGATTGAGAAAATATTTTTTTTATCTTCTTAGCAATTGATGAAAGCTCAAAACTATTCAAAATAGCTATACCGTTCTGTAATTTATTTTTATCAAAAGTAAGTTCTTCATCTGGTATCTTAATAGGGACATCACGAATGATCGTAACCAATTTTTTAGAAAGATATGCATCTTCTTTGTGCTGGGTTAACTTCTCTAAAATTCCCTTAGCTTGTATCTTTTCAAGATTTTCATAAATACCATCCAGAGTTTCAAATTCATTCAATAATTTAGAAGCTCCTTTGGGTCCGATCCCCTTTACTCCCGGAATATTATCGGCACTATCACCACAAATAGCCAAGTAATCTATAAACTGTTCTGGGTTTACATCATACTTTGCTTTGATATTTTCTGCTTTTAAGGCTGTGCTTTTCTTGGGATCATAAAGTGTTACCCTATCTTCCACCAATTGTGCAAAATCTTTATCACCGGACACAATAACAATATCAAACTTGTTTTTATATTTCTCAGCTAAGGTGGCTATAACATCATCAGCTTCATAACCGGCTTTGGAAATATCCTGCAGGCCAATAGCTGCAAAGAATTCCTTTATAGGTTCAACCTGTTGATGAAGTTCATCCGGTGCTGGCGGTCTGTTGGCTTTGTATGTATCTGTGATATCATGACGGAAGGTTTTTTCTTTTCTATCAAAAGAGATGGCAATATGTTCCGGACTAAAATCTTCTACCAGTTTTATAAATGAATTTATTGTACCGAAAATAGCACTCGTATTCTGCCCCTTACTATTATATAGAGGATTACGTATAAAAGCAAAAAACGCTCTGTAAATAAAGGCCGTTCCATCGATCAAGTATAGTTTCTTTCTCACAATAATTCTCCTGTATCCTGTAAAACACTTTGAAATTACATAATAAACGTGCAAGTATAATTTTAGCTTGACCTATCGATAAAGTAAATTTGGTTTAGGAAGGTTGTTTCAAATTGATCTGATTGACACGTTTCATCTAACAAATGAAGGGAGGAGTTATTATGAAACTTCGTAAGAGAATTGTTTTTTGTATTTTAGTCTTATTTATTATCAGTATTCAAGTTGTATTTGGTGATGAGATATCTGATGCTTCTAATGCTGTGTATAAAAATGACTTTGATGCGCTGCAAAAACTTTTTGATGGAGGTTTGGATCCAAATTTAACAGGTGTAGAAAATTATCAAGCCAGCTTATTGAGTTTAGCTTGTAGAAATAATTCTATCGATATGGTACAATTTTTATTGGATAATGGAGCAGATGTGAACCTAAAAGGACATGGGGATTACACTCCGTTGATGTGGGCAGCAGAAAGCGCTAAGACTACTGAAATAATGGAACTACTTATAGAAAAAGGTGCCGATATTAATCCTATTGCACAAGATGGTGTAAACGCATTGATCAAGGCAATCTTTGGTGTTCTTTCCGATAGCGGATCACTGGATGCAGTTAAGTTTCTCATTGATAAAGGAATGGATGTAAATTATGCATTAGTAACCCAGGATGGAACAGGATACACCGCTCTGATGTTTGCCGTAAGATGGGGGAAGATCGAAGTCGTTGAATATTTGATCTCGGTAGATGCTGATGTAAATGCAAAAGCACAAGGAGATACACCTTTAAGTATCGCTGTTGAAGAAGAGCATGCAGATATCATAACCCTGCTTAAGGAATCAGGCGCAAAAGAATAATCTTATTAATAATCATGGGAGAAATTAATGTTCAACCAAAAAAATAGAGCTATAACAATATTGATTATCGTTCTCTTTATTAATATCTTATTCTTTCAATTATATAGTCAGGAAACTAATCCTTTTTATTTTGTTCAGATAGCTGATACTCATATTGGAAAGGGAACTAATCTGGAGATCACACAAAACCTGGTTAAGCAGATCAATAAGCTTCCAATGGATATTAAATTTGTGATACATACTGGTGATATTTTACAAGATGGAATGAGAGATACAACTAATGTTATAAAAGCAGTGAGAGTACTGAGTGAATTAGAGGCACCTCTTTTATACATCCCCGGTAATCACGATATTTTCCAAGAACATCTAGAGGAAGAAATAGATATTTTTCAAGAGTATTTTGGTGATCTGATATTCGTAAAAGAGTTTGATGAAGTATCGTTTATCGGGCTCTATTCTGACCCACTTGCATATTCGTTTTCTGTAGAAGATTATGACCCATTCTTTGAGCTTGAGAAAGCACTTAAAAAAACCAGCGGTAAACCTGTAATAGTATTTCATCATATTCCTTCGGTAGGTTTTTTTTATAATAACACAATGCATGATGGTTGGGAGAATGAGAACAGAGATCGGTGGGAAAAAACATTAAATTCATATAATGTGATAGCTATATTGGCAGGACATTTTCACGGTAGTGAACAGCATTGGATCGGTAATATTCCGTTGTATGTTTCAGCTTCTGTAACAAATAGATTTGGCCGACAGCCTTCCTTTAGGATATATGAATATAAGAATGGAACACTGAGCTATAGAACTCAATATGAGGATAAATGAAAATATTTGAAAAACAACTATGGCATTTGATCTCAGTAGCAATTCTAATTTACGGAGTCATTGCACTTCTCAAAAATTCTCTTCTTGATGGAAATTTCTGGGGTATCACTACAAAAGTGTGGTTGATCTGTTCTGTTGGAATTGCAATAGTACACCAGGTTTATGTGTTAATCGTCTGGCGGTTGGAATTATACTATTCTTATATTTCCAGGATATTTGGCAAAGCTGGATTCTATATTTATTCAGTAGGATTTACTATCATGTTTGTGCCTAGATTACTGTTTATAATTGCGCTTGGGATCTCAAGTAAAAATTCTATTTCTCTTCAGCCTGCTATCTCCTATTCTTTAGTTATTTTACTTTCTATGATCGTGTTTTATCTAATGTATTCAGTGTTAAGATATTTCGGTTTTAAACGAGCATATGGCATTGATCATTTTGATAGATCATTTTCTGATACTCCATTTGTGAAAAAAGGCATCTTCAGATTTTCTAATAATGCAATGTATAAATTCGGACTTCTTATCTTGTGGATACCCGGACTTTTGTTATTTTCCAAACCGGCACTTATTGCTGCTTTATTCCAGCATATTTATATCTGGGTACATTATTATTGTACCGAAGCTCCCGACATGAAACATATTTATGGAAAGAGTAAATGATAAAAGCTGTTATCTGGGATTATGATGGAACACTGGTTGATACACACATCAAAAATCTGAATGTAACCAGAAAGATCATCGAGCATATTACCGGCAAAATACCGGAAAATATCCATTCTCTAACAAATCTGAATAATTACCGGATTGTAACTAAAAATGCAAAGAATTGGCGTGCTCTTTATAAGAATGAATTTGATCTGAATGAAAATGAAATAAACAAGGCCGGAAAATTATGGTCGGAGTTTCAGCTTAAAGATGAAACTAAAGTTCCATTTTATAAGGGGATCACAGAAGTTATAATGTTATTAAAAATATATCCACAAGGGATAGTTTCTCAGAATTCCAGAGAAAATATCAGACAGTTTTTACAGAAAAGTAAAATGTTGAAACATTTCAATTGTATTCTGGGTTATGAAGAAGTTGGCTCTAGCGAACAAAAACCCGAACCGGATGGATTACTGCAATGTATCAATGAGTTAGTTCTTCACAAAAGTGGTATTGTTATTTACATTGGTGACCACGAAACCGATATACGCTGTGCAATTAATGCTAATAAGGTTTTTAAAGAGAATGGAAGTGATCTCAAGGTTATCAGCATTGGTGCACTTTATGATTCTGATACTAATATTTCAGAATGGAAGGTTCAACCTGAATTTGTTGCTGAAAAGGTTGAGCATATAATTGATATAATAGAGAGGATGGAGTCAGAATAGTTGTTACCCAAATCCACCTCTCTATCAAATTTGTGGATTCTTTACTATTTCACCAACAACATTTTCTTTGTATCAATCACCTTATTATCAATAACTAACTTATAGTAATAAATTCCCGAAGAAACCGGTTTCCCGTTGTTATCGTCACCGTTCCAAGTAATGCTAAATTGTGCTTCCCCTCGTCCTTCGATGAACTCAGGATGACACGAGCTCGTGGAAAGATTCTTCACTTTCTGACCTTTCAAGTTATAGATTTCGATTCGTGATAATTCGTGTGAGTTTGTGGTTTCAAAACTAATCGTCGTAGTTGGATTGAACGGATTAGGATAATTTTTCAAATTGAAATCTGCAGTTTCTACAATATTATCATCTGCATCAGTATTCTCAGAAATTTCATAACTGTAGATCAAGTTAGAGTTAGCTGCATTAGAAAAAACGAGAACCATTCGAATATATTCATCTGGCATTTCCGGTAGATCAATATCCAGCACATCATCCACACTGAAAAAATCTACTGTAGTTACAACTTCATCACTCATGCGAATTACACCCAAATTAATAGGATGATTCGCTTCCAGATGCAGAGTAAAATCCTGCCCATTAGGAAGCAATCTCGCATAATCAGTTGCCCACGGATTTGTAGTTCCACTACCCGAAGCAGGATATGTTGCATGGTAATGAGTTGTATTAAAATTGGGAAGTTCCAGATTTACATAATTATATAGTCCGTCTTCAACTTCCGGATCATCCAGATAATTTGCAATAGTCCAGTTATTGAATATTGCTTCAAATGGAATTGTGTATCCATGTTCTACAAGTTGATTAGAAATTCCCGAAATAGAATTTAACGGTTCGCTTACCAAATCCTTGATGATTGTTCCATCATCAAATTGCTCTGCAAAATATGTGAAAAACAACATAGTTTTTACATAATCCGCCCAATCCTGATTCCATGTATTCAAAGAATTATCGGGATTGTTATTGAATTGAGAGATGGGATCCGGAATACCGAAATAAACCATTGCTAATTCTGCTAAACCCTCATCTACCCAAGTCTCTTCATTAATATCACCACCCCAATGAATGAGATGTTCCAACTCATGTGCAAGAACAGAAATCCTTATCGGGTCGGTTGGATTCAATGGATGACAGGTCATATAGATCATCTCACATTCATTGCTGTGACCGGGTGGATTCATTAGTTGTGCTTCAGCTTCTGTAACTTGATCATAAGCACTGAAATATCCATCAAATGTGCTTCCGCCATAAGAACCAAGAGCAGAATAAAATACAATGAGCCTGGGATCATTATCCAGTTCATCAGGCATCTCACCAAAATGCAAAGTATCCATTTCCACAACTCCATAATCGTCGCCATTCATCGTTTCAAATTCCAGGTAATTGAATACTTGTTGAACATCTGCTTCGTCCATTGTAACTTGCCATTCTTCATCGGCCACGAACACATAACAATGCTCTCCAACAGCTCGACATGTTGCCGGGATCTGAATCCATCCGGGAGGCATTACAGATAGGTCATAGCGCCAATAAGTATGGGTATCGCCTATTTCATATTCACGCGTCTCTTTGGTTTGTTTGATCTGCTTATGAAGCTCCATATCGGCAACACGTTGTGATTCACTTTTTATGTGTGTCTGAAATTCCGGAAATGATTCGAAATTACCAGCAAATAATGTAAGACTAACCATCATAATTAGAACAATAATAATAATTTTCATAAACACCTCTCTTTTTATTATGAATCAAACAGTGAATTTGCGCTGCTATTGTAAAGAAAAAAGAGTACATATTTCTTTGAGTCTCAATTTACCAACTGTCTTATTGAGTATGATAATTTTTTGAATTTTATACAATATTTATCTATTGTTGTTTAAATAATAGGAATTATATAATTAATTTCTAAACAAAATAAAAAGCTTATCTATATGGAACAATTGTTGCATCTAATGTTACAACAAAATAAGGAGGAAAAATGAAAAAATTATTAATTTTACTTTTTTTATTAGTAGCTATTTTCGGATATGCTGCACAAAGGCAATTCGTCCTTTTTGAAATTGCCACAGGAACTTGGTGAGGTACCTGCCCTGCTACCGCGGCGCTGGTAGACCAAATGTATGCTGAAGGTTATTCTATTGCTGTTGCAAATCATCATTATAATGATGAATTTGCCCATACTGGTTCTGAGGGCAGGATTAATGTTTTAGGAATTAGCTTGTATCCTACACTTTTACCCGATGGACTTCCTGAACCTACATGGCCTTATACTCATGCAATTTTAGAAGCAACCATTAACGAACGCATGGCAGCTGTTGCTCCTTGTACGATCGATTTTACAGGATCACTCACCGACAATGAACTTACCTTGGATATTTCCATTGAAAAGGATGAAGGTGAAGACATGCCTAATCCTCGTGTTCATGTAGTTATCACAGAAACAAATATTCCTTATACCGGTCCAAATTATGAAACTATGAACTTTGTAGATCGTAATATGGTTCCTACCCATATGGGAACAGATATTACTATGCAGGGGAATTCTCATACTATGCAGATAACAACCACGTTGGATGAAAGCTGGGATCAGGAAAATATCATCCTCATTGTCTGGGTTGAGGATGGATCAAATCATCATGTTTTCCAAACTACTCGTGTGAACTTACCTGACTTGGTTCCAAGTGTTGAATCACCAAGTAATTTAGTTGCTCCAATGAAAACAACTATCTCGAATTTCCCGAATCCCTTCAATCCAAGCACTACTATTAATTTCAGCATTGAAGAGCCAGGAGCAGTAGAAGTTACAATTTATGATGTTAAAGGGCGCAATGTTATTACTCTTGTTAATGAACATCTGAGTGAAGGAACATTTACAACCACATGGGATGGTAAGGATTCTCATGGTAATCCACAAGCCAGTGGAGTTTATTTTATGCGTTTGAAAACATCTTCTTTAGAAGTTTCAAGTAAGATAATGCTATTGAAATAGATCATAAATTGAGAAGTAAAGGTTTCAAATAAAATAGGGGCGATTTATAAATCGCCCCTATTTCTTTATAGTCTATTTTATTTAACTTGATCTATAGCCCATGAAATTGCTTCTTGCAGCATGTCTTCAGGAGGTGAATCAATATAACCTTTATCCATAATCAATTTGGTCATACCTCGAGAGTATTCAATGTCAGTTTTTGCTTTTTGGAATGCTTCATCCCAAGTCATTTCTACGCGAGCCACACCTTCTTTGATCGCCTGCATTGCAACATCCGCAGCTTCTACAGCAAATACTCCGGCTTCATCCATTGTTGGAACTATGTTCTCCGGATCGATTCCACGTTTCTCGGCATAATCTGCCAGAGAATATGCTGCGGCAATTGCCATATTATCGGTTACCTTTCTGGCGCGAACCATTAAAGCACCTTTTAGTATACCAGGAAATCCAATTGAATTATTTACTTGATTTGGGAAATCCCCACGACCGGTAGCAACAATAAAAGCTCCGGCTTCTTTGGCTGCATACGGATATATTTCCGGAACAGGATTAGCACATGTAAATACAATAGATTTATCTGCCATTGTTTTTATCCATTCTGGTTTAACTGTATCTGGTCCCGGTTTGGAAAGAGCTATCATCACATCTGCTCCCACACAAGCATCGGCAAATGTATCGATCTTCTCTGGGTTCGTACTTTCGCAAAGTTCCCATTTTCTGTAGAAACGTTTATCCGCTTCAATATCAGATCGACCTGTATGTAATCCACCTTTAGAATCAAAAACATACATTTTTTTAGGATCTCCACCAGCAGCGATTATCAGTCTGGCAATTGTTGTATTAGAAGCTCCTGCTCCCAACATAGCGATCTTTACATCTTCAATTTTTTTCTCTGCCAGCTTCAGCGCATTGATGAGACCAGCCAAAGTAACACATGCCGTTCCTTGTGCATCATCATGCCAAACTGGGATATCGCATTCTTCTCGAAGTGTGTCTAAAACTTTATAGCAGTTTGGTTGGGAGATATCTTCCAAATTAATTGCACCAAAACTGTGTTGGCACATTTTCACAAAATCAATTATTTTTTGAGGATCATTGATACCATTTTCATCTTTACTATCTACACAGAGTGCTACTGCATCTACACCGCCTAGGTATTTCATCAAAAAAGCTTTTCCTTCCATCACACCAAGTCCGCCAGGAGGTGTACAATCACCGTCACCCAAAACACGTGTGGAATCACTTACTACAGCTACCAGATTCCCACGGTTGGAAAGATCAAAGCTTGTGTCGTTATCATCACGTATCGTTGTGGATATTTTAGAAACTCCCGGTGTGTACCAAACGTTAAACCAGTTAAAGCCAAACACTCCTGCTTTTGGCACTGTCTGGATCTTTCCACCATAAAATTTGTGAGCATCTTCCGACATTTTTTTTAGAAACAACGTTTTACCTTTAGCAATTTGTTCCTGCGAAAAATCATCAGGAAAAACTTCATTTAAATTTGTGAGATCGATCTTTAATTTTTCCATTCTACATAATCTCCTTATTATTTTTATCTTTTATACTTTTCAACACCGGCTTTGTAGATATCATTCCCATTTACATCATTTGCTACTACGCATGGGAAGTTCTCTACTTTCATTTCACGGATAGCTTCCGGTCCCAGATCTTCGTATGCTATCACTTTTGATTCTTTAATAGATTTGGCGACAACAACTGCTGCTCCGCCAACCGCGGCTAAGTAAACTGCTTTGTTTTTTATCATCGAATCTATCACAGATTGATCTCGTGGTCCTTTACCGATCATGGCCTTCATACCTGCATCTAGCAGAGCTGGTGCATAGGGATCCATTCTATAGCTTGTTGTGGGTCCGGCAGAACCGATTGGTTTTCCGGGAGGAGCAGGTGCAGGTCCTACATAATAGATGATTTGTCCTTCTGCATCAAAGGGAAGCTGCTCTCCTTTTTCTAGAAGTTCCACAAGTCTTTTATGAGCAGCATCTCTTCCTGTGTAAACTGTTCCGGTAATATAAACCTGATCTCCGATCTTCAGTTTTTCCAGATCTTCAGTTTTTAAGGGTGTCGTTAAATATATTTCCATGTTTTCTCCTTTATATCACAGCACTTTTATGCCGAGCAGCATGACATTGAACATTTACCGCAACCGGCATAGAAGCAATATGGCACGGTTTGGAAAGAATATGAACAGCTAGGGCTGTTGTTCTGCCACCTAGTCCTTGCGGACCGATCCCCAGATCATTGATCTTTTCTAATATTTCTTCTTCAACCTTTGCCCATTTGGGATCTGGATTTCTTTCTGTGAGTGAACGCAGTAGTGATTTCTTGGCAAGAAGTGCACTTTGTTCAAAATTTCCACCTAAACCAACTCCTACAACTATCGGTGGACATGGATTTCCTCCGGACCTACTAATGCGATCTACAACAAAATCGATAACACCTTTGATGCCGTCTGCTGCTTTCATCATTTTCACTTCGCTCATGTTTTCACTGCCACCGCCTTTGGGAGCAATTGTTATCTTGATCTTATCACCAGGCACGATCTCAGTATAAATAATTGCCGGTGTATTATCTTTTGTATTAATTCGATCTATTATTGGATCAGCAACCATAGATTTACGTAAATAACCATCTTGATAACCTTGCCGAACACCTTCATTTATTGTTTCGGTAAAGTCTCCGCCAACCAAATGAACATCTTGTCCCAATTCAACAAAGACAACAGCAATACCTGTATCCTGACATATCGGCATTTGCTCCTTATCTGCTAATTCGTAATTTTCTAATAAAATATCCAAAACACTTTTAGCTGTTGGAGATTCTTCCTTCATTTTGAGTTCTTTAATCTTGGCTATTACATCTTCACCCATATAATAATTGGCATCGATGCAAAGTTTCTTTACAACTGGGATCAGATCTTTCACATTCACTTCTCGCATTTGATCACCTCATTAATTATTTAAATTTCTTATTCTTTTATTATCCTTCAATCCTGCTTTCACACTTCAAGCAACAGGTAGGATAGTGACAAATTACCCAAGAACCTCTTTTACTTTCTTGCCAATATCAGCAGGTGAAGCAACAACATGAACATCAGCTGCTTCCAAAGCATCCATTTTCTCTTTGGCTGTTCCTTTGCTGCCGGCAATTATCGCACCGGCGTGGCCCATTCGTTTTCCCTTAGGAGCGGTTTGTCCTGCAATAAATGCTACAACAGGTTTCGTAATATTCTTTCTTATATATTTAGCAGCTTGTATCTCCAGATCTCCACCAATTTCTCCGATCATAACAATTGCTTTTGTTTCAGAATCATTTTCAAAAAGTTCTAAAAGATCGATATATGTTGTTCCAATAATTGGATCACCGCCAATTCCAATAGCTGTAGTTATTCCTAAACCTGCTTCAACAACCTGATTTGCTGCTTCGTATGTTAGGGTTCCAGATTTTGATATAACTCCAACATCCCCTTTTTTAAATACTACTCCCGGCATAATACCAATTTTGGTTTCCTCTGCACTAATAATTCCCGGACAATTAGGACCAATTAAAATTGCTCCCTTATTTTTAACATATTTTTTTGCTATCATCATATCTGAAACAGGGATGCCTTCTGTAATACAAACGATCACTTTAATGCCTGCCTCAGCTGCTTCCATCACTGCGTCTGCAGAGAAAGCTGGTGGTACAAAAATAATGCTTACATCTGCCTTAACTTCTTCTATTGCATCTTGAACAGAATTAAAAACGGGTTTTCCCAGATGGATTTGCCCACCTTTGCCCGGTGTAACCCCACCTACAATATTAGTACCATATTCGATACATTGCTGAGCATGGAAAGTTCCTTCCTTTCCTGTGAAACCCTGCACTATAACTTTTGAATCTTTATTTACTAATATACTCATGCTTACACACCCCTTGCAGCATTAACAGCTTTTTGAGCTCCATCGGCCAGGTCTTTAGCTGTAATTATATTCTCAATATTTGCTGCTTTGAGAATTTCTGCTGCTTCTTCAGAATTTGTACCGTTCAAACGTACAATAAGCGGAACCTTTACATCTATTTTTTTAGTCGCTTCCAAAATACCATTGGCAATACGATCACATCGTACGATTCCACCGAAGATGTTTACAAAGATCGCCTTAACATTTTTATCTTGCAATATAATTTCAAAACCCTTTGCAACTGTTTCTGCGCTAGCTACACCACCAACATCTAAAAAGTTTGCAGGATCACCACCATTCAATTTAATGATGTCCATGGTAGACATTGCCAATCCGGCACCATTTACCATGCAGCCAACATTACCATCCAGTTTCACATAGCTTAATCCGTATTTACCAGCTTCCAGTTCAGTAGGTTCTTCTTCGTCCAGATCAAGCATTTCTCTAAGATCAGCATGACGATACAAAGCGTTATCATCGAATCCCATTTTAGCATCCAAAGCTAAAAAAGTATCTTCTGCAGTAAGGACCAGCGGATTTATTTCTATAAGGCTGGCATCATTATTTGAATATACATCATACAAAGCTTTTGCAAATTTACCAAAGTGCTTCATTTGTTCTTTGGAAAGGTTTAATCCGGAAGACAGCTTTCCGGCATGGAAAGCTCTGAAACCAATTAGCGGATCGATTCCTACTTTGATGATCTTCTCTGGTGTTTCGGATGCTACTTTTTCGATTTCCATTCCACCTTCAGTGGAAGCCATCATAACCGGCATTTCAGATGTTCTATCTAAAACTATTCCCAGGTAATATTCTTTTTTTATATCCACGCCACCTGCGATAAATATCTTCTTAACTAATCTTCCTGCAGGACCGGTTTGATGTGTAATTAGCGTCATTCCTAAAATATCAGAAGCATATTTTTCTACTTCGTCCAAAGTTTTAGCAAATTTTACTCCGCCACCCTTGCCTCGTCCACCAGCATGGATCTGTGCTTTTACAACCCAGAAATTACCACCTATTTTATTAGCTGCATTTCTTGCCTCCGCAGCATCTTCTATCATTATTCCATCTTGAATTGGTATATTCTGATCGGCAAAAATTTGTTTCGCCTGATATTCATGAATGTTCATTGAACCCCCGGATCTATGTTAAATTATTTTCCATTATTACGATCTCTGCTACTTTGGGAATAACCTCTGCAACTTTGAGTGTGCAATTTTCTGAAAAAGTGGATGTGTCTTCCACTTCAACAGCATAAACTTTAATATTTGTAGGTAGATCAGCATTTTCTTTTTTCATTATATCAAATGCTTCGAACAAGCTAATGTCATGTGGAGACGTATGATGCATTGTTCTGCTGAATTCATCAAAAGTGAATCTGTGCAATCCTCCTGATTCAACTTTACCTGTTTTGATAGAATCTATCAGGATGAGCTTATCATAACCTATTATTTCGTCGATCACGCGAAAACCGGCGGCACTGGCTTCCAATACATCGATATTATCACACTTCTTTTTTATCTCAAATGCTATATGAATTCCTACTCCATCATCAGACAAAATAGTGTTTCCTAAACCAAGAACTAAAGTACTCATCAATTTCTCTAAATTTCCTGCTTTTTTGCTTTCATCGCAAATTTTATTAATCCCTTGTAATCGTTTTAAGTTTATTTTTGTCCTTGTCATATACGTTCACCATCAGTGGCATTTTACCTGGAAGTGAATGAGTGGCACAAGCCAAACAAGGATCATAAGGACGGAAGGCCATTTCTACCATATTTAAAATACTATCGTTAACTTCTCCATTTTTTATAAGATTCTGAGCAGCTTTGGCTATAGACATAGACATAGCTGCAGAGTTGCCTACAGTTGCCACGATCAGATTCACACCCGTAACCATTCCCTGTTCATCTGTTTTGTAATGATGAATGAGAGTACCTCTGGGAGCTTCAACAATTCCCACTCCTTCTTTTGGTGTTTCTGTAGGAATACGACGAATATCCGGGCTGGTTATGGATTTGTCTTTCAATAGTTTAACCATATGTTCGGCAGCAAACATTACTTCTATTAATCTGGCCCAGTGAAAAGCCAGTGTATTATGGGCAGGTTTCCCACCCAGAATTGAGAACATTTTTTCAAATTCTGCTTGAGCTAGAGGTGTAGACATTCCATCTGCTACATTCAATCTTGCTAAGGGTGCAACTCGGTAAACACCGCTGTCTTTCCCGTCCACAAAACCTTTCCAACCTACGTTTTTTAAATATGGAAATTTTATATAGCTCCACGGTTCTACACGTTCTACAATATGATCCAGGTAGTCTTTAGGAGCAAACTTGGCTATTTCTTTTCCATCGGGATCAACAACCCGGATCTTACCATCATAAAAATCGGGATGATTGTTCTCATCCACCATTCCCATGTAATAAGTTTTATGTTTGTAGATATCACCTACAATTAGATCTACATAAGTTTTATTTTTAAGTACAATATCTTCAAAAACTTTCAAAGTAAACTTGGCAAATTCCACACTATCTTTAGCAATTTGTAGAAATTCTACTCTCTGTTCTTCTGTTATACCTTTGGAAACTCCACCGGGAAGTCCGCTCACAGGATGAATTACTCTTCCGCTCAATGTTGTGATAACAGACCGTAATCTACGACGAATATCGATAACCTTTTTTCCAATTTCAACACCAACTTTTCCAACAACTCCAAGTATGTTTCTTTCCCCGGGAGGTGCATCAGGACCAACCACAAAATCAGGTCCACCTAAAAAGAAAAAATGCAGAAGATGATCTTCCATCATGAACGCATCATAAATCACACGGCGTACTTTGATAGCAGTATCTGTAGGAACAACATTATAAACCGCATCAACTGCTTTTGTAGCAGCCATATGATGCGTAGTAGGACAAACCCCGCAAATTCGCGGAGTGATTCTAGGAAGTTCTTCTACAGGTCTGCCTATGCAAAATTGTTCAAATCCTTTAAGTTCGGGAACCTGTAAATATGCATTTGTAGCATTCCCCTTCTCATCCAGGAATATCTCAACTTTACCATGACCTTCCAATCTAGTTATCGGATCTATAGTTATTTTTTTTGACATCTTAGTTTTCCTCACTTGTCATACGTTTTCTTCTCATCATTGAAATTGGCAGGGAAAAACGATAGAATGTTCCTGCTGGATCGGGAATTTGATCCATCAGGCTTTGCACATCATTATCACTCATTTCTTCTTCACCTTCCAATCCAACAATGGAAGCCAGAGCCGAAACCATTTTGGCACCGACATCTTTAACGCCTGGGGGTGGTCCATAACAACCACGGCATGGCATATTGGCACTGATGCAGCGACCATCTCCTTCTTCCTTGCAGCCAAACCTGGTAACCGGTCCCATACAAATAATGCCCTGAGCCAGGAAACATTCTTCTGGATCTGGTTGTACTGTTGCTACGCGTTTGATCTCTTTAATACTGAGTTTTTCAGGTTTTGTTTCACTTCTGCTGCAGATATCACACATTGATTTTGCCGGAGCCAACACTGTTCCTTTGGCAGGAAGATCACCTGACAGCAATTTGACAATTGCATTCATAGTAAGGTATGGTTCTGGAGAGCAACCGGGTAGATAATAATCTACATCTACTACTTGATCCAGACTTCTTACAGTATCATGAAATTCCGGTAGAGTAAGCTCACCTTCAGATACTTTTGATCTAACCAGAGGTACAATCCCATCAGGATTCAATACAGATGGGCAAGATTCTCCATAAGAAGATTCGAAGATGCTTTCCTTATCCCAGAAATTACCTAATCCGGGAATTCCACCCATGTGAGAGCAGGCACCAAAAGAAATAACAAACTGCGATTTTTTGCGTAATAATTTTGCCATTTCTTCGTTTTCTTCGGTACGAATTGCTCCATTAATGAAAGAGACAGTGATCTCTCCATCTTTCATTTTGCGCACATCCTCATATTTAAAATCCATGGCGCATGGCCAGAAAACAATATTAACCAGATCTGCCACTTTTAAAATATCTTCGTTCAGATCTACGATCGCTTCTTCACAGCCACCACAAGATGCACACCAATAAAAGGCAACTTTAGGTTTTGCCATCAAACCCTCCAAATATTAGAGTAAGTTCCCTTGATATTCCGATGAAAGTTGTTTTGCTTTCACATGATCCGGAATATAATCAGGAAGAATTACAGGAGATACCTGTTTTTTATCTATACCAATTGAATCTACTTCTTTAATATATTTTATTACATGATCCAAACTTAATTTGCCAAGTTTAATACCTTTTTTAACTTTTGCTGCTGCATTAATTCCGGCTCGTCGTCCAAAAACAATTATGTCGAGCTGGGAATTTCCCATCAGGCGATTTCTTCCATGAATTCCACCTGAAGCTTCTCCTGCTACATAAAGTCCGGGAATGGATGTTTCGGCATCGACATTGATCTCTAATCCTCCATTCTGATAATGTAATGTTGGATAAACAAGCATTGGATATTTGCGGACATCTATATCAAAACGTTTGTATTGGCGCAGCATAGCAGGAAGAAATTTTTCTATCGATCCTTCACCACTGATCAAATCTATAAGTGGCGTATCAAGCCAGATACCTTTCAATCCAGATGGAGTTTCTACTCCCAATCCATTATTGCATTCTCTAATAAAAGCTGAGGCTTCAATATCTCTGGGTTCCAAAGGATACACAAAAAGCTCCCCATCTTTATTGACAGGTTGCGCACCTAATGCTCTTATTTTTTCTGTGCAAAGGAAGCCAACGATCTGTTCCGGGAAAACTGCACCAGTTGGATGATATTGTACCGAATCCATATACATCAGTTTTGCGCCGGCACGATAGCCCATTACCAGCCCATCAGCAGTTGCTCCATAATGATTTGATGTTTCATAACCACGAATATGTAAGCGTCCGAAACCACCTGTAGCCATTATCACAGTTTTAGCTTTCACAATGCTATATTGTTTGTTTTCCAGATGATAAAGGATCGCTCCGGCACAATTTCCTTTGTCATCCAGAATAAGTTCTGTAGCAGCAGTGTATTCATGATACTTGATCTTATCCGGGCGGTTGGTTACTTCATCACGCAGGACACGGCATATAGCTGCTCCGGTATAATCTCGAGCGGAATGCATTCTATTGCGACACGTTCCACCTCCGGATTTCACCATCATCGAACCATCATCGTTTTTATCGAACATTACTCCGAGTTCCTCTAACCATTTAATGGATGGAGCTGCATCTTTTACAAGTGCTTCCACCAATTCAGGTTTGTTGTCAAAGTGACCTCCACCGATTACATCAAGATAATGTAAAACCGGATTATCATCCAATTGATCGGCTGCCTGGATTCCACCTTGAGCCATCATCGAATTAGAATCTCCCAGACGAAGCTTGGTTATTAACATTACAGATGCCTTACTATCTGAAGCTTCTAGTGCTGCAGATAATCCGGCAGAACCAGCTCCAATGATAAGTACGTCTGTTTCTATATCTATTTTCTTCAGGTCGAATGTGTCAGGGTGATTACGGGGGTATGACTCCATTACATCAACCACTTCATTTACCATCTTATCGCCTTTATTTGGTCCGATTCTCAATTCCTTGAGTGCATCACTTTGATAATCGGGATGATTGTTGTCTAAAACATCTTGCCTCTCCTGTTCCGTCATACCAGGAAAAACTTTTTTCCCATGTTTTTTGGCAAGTTCCAAACGCTGTGGTCGGGTCTTTTCGACCATCTTGATCGATTCCATCATATATTCTGGATACATTTTTCTCTCCTGCTTAAGAAATTTTAATTTCCCGACTGTAATACTTCTCGGAAAGTTTATCTTTGGGCATTTTTTTCAATTCTATAATTTCTTTATCATACTTTTTATCCTTCAACTCTTCCAATCTGGCTTCCAATTCAGGGCTTCTAGGAGCCAAATATTTGGCATACAATCGACGAGCCAGGATGGCATTGTTATATTGCACGATCTCAGCTGGACAGCGCAGAGCACAGAGTCCACATCGAATACAATCGAAAGACAGGTTAGCAGCGCGTTCGATATCTCCACGAATTATCGCTTGAATATAATCCATCACTTGAATTTCCTGTGGACAAGCTTTTGTGCAAGTATTGCAGGAAACACAGCGGAATACTGTAGGGAACAATTTGGTGAAAGTGCTCACATCAGCTTCGAGCTCTTCTAGATCATAAGTTGGTTTTTCAGCAGGAACAAATGGGATCATAGCAACGGCCATTCCATCTGTTACAACTGTTTGGCAAGCTAAACCGCCCTTCAATTTATAATCTCCTTTTTCTCTATAAACCGTGGCGCAGGCACCACAATAACCCTCACGACATCCAACTCCCTTTTTTAGCTGGAAACCCGCATATTCCATCGCGGAAATTATGGTTGAGCCTTCAGGAACCTGAAATAATTCTCCTCCAATATAGATGTCTATCATTTCTCTTTTGTCACTCATGTGCTATTCTCCTCCTCTATTATCCAATTTGGGAATGGGTCCTAAATTGCGAATTGTTTCAGTGAATTCTTTCATTGTACTAGCAAATTTGTTTCCTTCACTGGCAGAAATCCATTCCAGCCGAAGCCTTTTTGAATCCAGACCCAATTGCTTGATCATACTTTGTAGAAGTAATACTCTTCTTTTTGTTTTGTAATTTCCTGATTGATAATGGCAATCACCAGGATGACAACCCCCGATGAAAACACCATCACTTCCTTGTTGGAAGGCATATAAAATGTGTTCCGGATCTATCCTGGAAGAACAAAGTGTTTTTATGACCACACCATTGGGTGGATATTGCTGCCGCGATGTTCCCGCTAGATCTGCACCTGCATATGTACACCATTTACAAAGAAAACAAACAATCTTTGGTTCAAATTTTCTCATTTTACTACCTTTATTAATTTATTATTACATTTATCATGTTCATGATCTGATCATCGGTCAAGTTCTTTTGTTGAGAAGCACCCGATGGACACGCACTAATGCAGGCACCACAACCTTCACACAAAATCTCGTTCACAATCGCTATCTTGTCTTCATCTAATTCTCTCGCTCCATAAGGACATGTCCCGATGCAGATACTGCATCCGGAGCACATATTTTCATCAACAGTTGCTATGATCGGTTCGTGCATCACTTCATCATTAGACATCAAAGCTAAAACCTTGGCAGCTGCTCCGGAAGCTTGAGAAACAGCTTCGGGAATGTCTTTTGGCCCCTGGCCTGCTCCTGCCAGATAGAAACCGGATTGTAAACTCTCCAATGGTCTTAACTTTGGATGTGCTTCGCTCAAGAAACCATCACTATCAGTACCCAGTTTTAGCGTTTTGAAAAGTTTATCAGCTCCCTCACTGGGAACTATAGATTGAGCCAGAACAACCATATCTGCTTCGATCTTTACTTTGTGCCCGGTAAGTGTATCCATACCGTGCACTATCATTTTGTCACCCTTTTTATATATCTTGGCCACTTTACCACGTATGTAAACAATGCCGTCTTCCGAAACACCTTCCTGGATAAACTCCTCATATCTCTTTCCACCTGAACGAATATCTATGTAGAAAATGTAAGGTTGACCGTCGTGAACTTTATGTTTGTAAAGTTTAGCATGTTTTAAGGTGTACATACAGCATATCTTAGAACAATATGGATTATGTCGTTCGGGATCACGTGAACCGGAACACTGTATGAATACGATCTCTTTAGGAATTTTCCCATCAGAGGGACGCAACATTTCACCACCTGTTGGTCCGGTTGCTGAGAGTATCCTCTCAAACTGTAATCCATTCAACACATCAGGATATTTTCCATAACCATATTCAGGAATATTTTCCACCGGATACAGATCATAACCGGTAGCTACGATCACAGCACCAATATCTTCAACGAATGTATCAGGCTTTTTATCATAATCAATTGCTTCTGCAAGACAGGCTTTTTTGCATTCACCACAGGCAATCGGATCAAATCCCAAACAGTTTTCTGTGTCTATTGTATAGGAAGCGGGTATAGCCTGCGGGAATGGAACATAGATAGCTTTGCGGTAAGCCAGTCCTTCATCGTATTCACTTGGAACAACAATAGGACAAGCATTTGTGCAATCATCACAAAGAGTGCAAATTTCAGGATCTACATATTGCGGTTTACGTTTGATGGTTGCTTTGAAATTCCCCATGAATCCGCTGATCTCATCAATTTCACTATTTACATAAAGTTTAATGTTTTTGTGCTTTCCAAGCTGGACCATTTTGGGAGTTAGAATACATTGCGAACAGTCTAGAGTTGGGAAAGTTTCGGAGAGTTGGATCATGTGACCACCAACTGATGGTTTCTTTTCAACCATGATAACTTCGTAGCCACCATCTGCAATATCCAAAGCAGCTTGAATTCCTGCAATTCCACCACCAATAATAAGAACTCGTTTTGTGAGCGGAGCTGAAACCGGTTCAAGCGATTGATTCAGTTTTGCTTTTTCCACTGCAGTTTTGATGATAAGTTCTGCTTTTCTGGTTCCCTCTTCTTTGTTACTATGAACCCAGCTACACTGCTCACGAATATTTCCAATTTCCAGTTGATATTTGTTAATGTCAACTTCAGAAACAGCATTTTGGAAAGTGGATTCATGTAGAGTTGGTGAACAGGCTGCCACCACAACACTATCCAATTTATGATCCTTTATTGCTTTTTTAATAATGTTTTGCCCTGGATCAGAACACATGAACATGTAATTCTCGATATGGGCAACTCCCGGATAATCAGCTAGTTTTTCTGTAAGTTGTTCAACATCAACGGTGCCGGCAATATTTACACCGCAATGACAAATAAATACTCCGATTCTTTTCATTGTATCCTCTTAGATCAATTGCTTTTCTCGTAATAATGGTTCAGGATCTACATCATGCAATTTAGCCCAGTCGCTATTCCAGCCAGCTCCCAGCGCAATTGCCATAAGCTCAGTAAAATAAAAGATTGGAATTTTCTTAAATTCCACATATTCTTTTTCGATCTCTTTTTGCATGAAATCTAAATTATAAGCACATAGGGGACAACTTGTAATTATCGCTTCACAGTCAGCTTTTTGTGCAGAATCAAGAATCTCATATGCTCTTTTCACACTGATATCTTTTTTTGTAAGTGTCTGATAAGCTCCACAACATTCCAATTTGAACTGGAATTCTATGGATTCAGCTCCCAGATTTTCTACCAGATCTTCCATAATTGTAGGTGCTTCAAAATCATCAATTGCATATTCTTGCGGACGAACCAGTAAACAACCATAATATGCACCTAGCTTGAGTGATTTTAGTGGATTTGTTACCTGTGATCTTATGTTTTCAAATTTTATACGATCTCGTAAAATTGTTAGAAGATGATATATTTCTACCTGACCTTTGTAGTCCGCCTCTTCCATATACATAAAATTGTTCACCTTTTCCAGATTATCAGGATCTCCTTCGACAAAATCTTTTGAACGCTTTAATGTATTGTAGCACATACTGCAAAGTGTAACTAATTCTTTTAGGTCTTGTTTTTCTGCTCGTAATAGATTTCGAATAGAAGAGAGCTGCAGCATCAGGTCATCACTGGTCATTGAGAATACCGTTCCGCAACAAACCCAATCCTTCATTTCTTCCAATTGAAAATCTAGTTTTTCCATTGCTGCCTGAGCTGAATCCTCAAAATGCTTAGCATTCGCTTTAAGTGTACAACCGGGGTAATATGGTAATTTCATTCATTTCCTCCCAAGATCAACCCGTAAGTTTTCGCATTGCACACACCAAAAGTATGGGTGGCAATTCTTCTTCGTTTTCATTTTCCAGATGTTTAGGATCAACCACACCAATTCCATCTCGCAAATTAACTGTTCTTAAGGCTTCCATCACTCTTGCAACATCTATTCCTTTAGGACAGCGAGTAGAACATTGCAGACAAGTTGAACAAACCCAGATTGTCTCACTATTCAGAATGCTGTCGACAGCTCCATATTGGGAAAGCCGTAATACCTGGTTAGGGGTGATATCCATGTATTCTACAACAGGACAGCCGGAAGAGCAATTTCCGCACTGGTAGCAATCAAACACGTTCTGTCCGGAAAGATCATGAATTTTTCTTACTAATTCATTATTAATATCGTTTTTGGAAATTTCTATAAACATATCAATCTCCTTTATGATCGTAGCCCGTCTGATAGGCTTTTAAATTCAAATCTAAGAATTTTTTGGGAACGGACTCCGAGATAGCTTCTCTCATTCCTTCAAAAGAAGTGATATTTGCTTGAGCAACCGCAAAACCAAGCATTACAATATTTGCAACGATCTTTTTTCCAAGATCTTCGGCTATACGGGTCGCAGGAATCTTCTTTGCAATGATCCCATTGTGAGATTGGAGCACCTTTACCAGATCTTCATCATAACATAGAATTCCATCAGGCTTGAGAATCGAAAGAAACTTATCATAACCTTCTTGAGAAAGAGCGATCAAAACATCTGCAGAATCAACCAATGGATAATCAACTTCATCAGAAGAAATTACTACCTGAGCACTACATGCTCCCCCCCTGGCTTCAGGTCCGTAGGCTTGTGTCATAGAAGCATTCATTCCATCAAAAATTGATGCAGCTTTACCCGTTATATAAGATGATAAAATAACGCCCTGCCCACCAAAACCTGATATTTTAATATTTCTATTGCTCATTTCAAACCTCTCTTTCCGGTCATTTTTCTTTTGGTAACTTTATACTCTAAAGTTTTTTTTACTTTTCTTTCTGTACCTTTTTGTACATTTTCCCAGAAAGTAGGCTTATCTTCATTTTGGAACACTCCGCAAATAATGTCGTTTGACATGTCTAATGGGATTTTAGTCGGATCAGCTGTATGATCTATCTTTGATCTCTTCAAATACTGTTGTAGTAAATCCAGTCCTGATCCACCTTTATTTTTCCGTGCGAACACAGTTGGACAAGGTGATACAACTTCAATGAAGCTGAATCCAGGCTTGCTGATACCCTCTGCAATTGAATCGGTGAGTCTTTTTGTGTGAGCTGAAGTCCAACGAGCAACATAAGAAGCTCCGGCAGCGGATGCCATTCCCACAAGATTGAATGGTTGTTCATAGTTTCCGTATGGAGCTGTAGAGCTGTATGCTTCTAATGGAGTAGTTGGTGCATTTTGTCCACCTGTCATTCCGTAAATGAAATTATTAACGCATATTACATTTAAATCTACGTTTCTTCGGGCAGCATGGATCAGATGGTTTCCACCAATTGCAAAAAGATCTCCATCACCTGAAATTACAGCCACGTTCAGCTTTCTATTGGCCAATTTTAAACCTGTTGCAAAGGGAATAGCTCTTCCGTGAGTTGTGTGATATGAATCTAACTTAACATAACCCGCTACACGTCCGGTACATCCTATTCCGGAAACAACTGCAGCATTTTTGGCAGAGATCCCGGCTTGCTTCACTCCTTTCATATATGCAGAAACGATCATCCCTAATCCGCAACCGGAACACCAGATGTGAGGCATTCTATCCATTCTAAGATCATTTTCTTCAGGATGTACAGGGATTATACTATTGTCTTGCATCAGCTGCCTCCTGTATCGCTTTTACAACATCCTTGGTTTTGTGCAAGCCTCCTCCCGGATGTGGAAGTGAAATAACTTTGCAATTACCTCCGGAACAACGCTCTACTTCCAAAACTATTTGTCCCATATTAATTTCCGGCACAACAAATCCACCAATTTTCTTAGAGAGTTCTCTAATGCGCTTTTCGGGGAAAGGCCAAACTGTTATTAACCGTAGATAGCCAACCTTTATTCCTTTCTTTTTGGCTTCTACTATAGCAGGGATCACTGTTCTGGAAGTGATACCAAATGAAATAACGATCACATCTGCTTCTTCAGTATCTCTTTCTTCTAACATGATAATGTCATCTGCGTTTTTATTAATTTTATCTAATAGTCTATTCACAAGATTCACATGACATTTCTCACTCATATCAGGATATCCGCGTTCATCATGTGTGAGCCCTGTTGAATGGTAAAGATATCCGTCTCCGGCTTTTGCAAAATCCGGCACCCATTGCCCTGGTTCAATTGTATAAGGATTATAGTTACCCGGTTTTTTCTTTGTATATTTTCGTTCAATAATTTCTAATTCTTCTACAGGTGGTATAAGTACTTTTTCTGTCATATGTCCTACTATTGCATCTGACATTACAAAAACAGGAAGTCTGTATTTCTCTGCTAAATTGAATGCAACAACTGTAAGATCGTAATACTCCTGAGGTGATTTGGGAGCTAAAGAGATTGATCCGTAATCACCATGTGAGCCCCAACGGGCCTGCATAATATCAGATTGACCCCAGCTTGTTGGCAATCCTGTAGATGGTGAACCTCTTTGCACATTCACTATCACACAAGGTACTTCCATCATCATTCCTAAACCAATGTTTTCTAACATTAATGAAATACCCGGACCTGAACTTGCCGTCATGGATTTCGCTCCTGCCCATGACGCTCCGAGTATGGAGGCCATAGAGGCTATCTCATCTTCAAATTGAATAAATACTCCATCCAGTTGCGGCAATCTAAGTGCCATCCTTTCTGCTATTTCTGAAGCAGGAGTTATAGGATATCCGCCAAAAAATCCGCAACCTGCCGAAAGCGCAGCTTCTGCGCAGGCGATATTTCCTTGAATAAAAAATTCTCCATGAAAATTACTTTTTTTCATCCATTTCCTCCTGTCGTGCAATAAATATTGCAGAATCCGGACATACAGACTGACAGAGACCATCAAAAGCACATTGCTCAATTTGAACAACAATTGGTGGATGATAGCCTTTTTTATTGAAACCTGTAGAGAATTTTAATACTCCATTTGGGCAGAATTCTATACAAAACCCACAACCTTTACATCTGTCATCGATAATATGAATTTCTCCAATAACAGTTTTAGGCTTCTCTTTACCAAAAGGTCTTTCCCAATATTTCATATAATCTCCTGCATCTATAATTAAATCCGAAGATAAAAAAAAGCAGTTTGTATGTTCACAAACTGCATTTTATCTATTTTTTAAACAATTAGTACATTCAGAATAGCTATTGCACAATCTGAATACAAATTCAATTTTCTATCATAAATCAGTTTCATTGACTGACTGATATTCAATTTTTTCCCCTTATGTAAGGATGAAATTTCATTCCTAAGTCCTCACAATATGGTTGATGAAATTTCTAATTGAGAATTACTTGTCAATTAGAAATTTCATATCATCTTTATTTTTTTTATCTGCACAATATCTTAATGAACTTAAAAATCTCATATATATGGAATTAGGTAAATATATTTTTTATCTCACACAATTCTAATAAAACATCATGGGTCGATTTAGGATGTAAAAAAAAGATATCACATTATGTGCTTCTTTTCTTGGAGTATTATCGATTACCCGAACACCTTTCTCTCTTATCTCGTTCAAATTATCAGAAAGGTTATCTGTACTCAAAGCTATATGATTTTATTTTGGGGCACAAATACTCCAGCTGATCATTCATCTTCTGAAGCAAGTTTAAAACCAATTTTCAGAGCTTTTATATTCATTTCATAAAACTGTGGGCGAACAGAATTTTTAAGAGCTTCTTTCAATGATTTTTCACTTACAACATTAGTTTTTCTTACAAGAAAACCAAGAGTCATAATATTTGTTGGTAAAGCAGAACCAAGTTTTTCAATAGCAATTTCGGTAAATGGAAATTCATAAATTGTAGAATCCATTAGAGCAACGTTCTTCACAAAAGTACTGTCTGCAATAAGAATACCATCAGGTTTCAACGCATCACTATATTTATCACAAGCTTCTTGAGACAGCGAAAGCAGAGCATCAAAATGTGTGGCCTCTGGATAATAGAAGGTTGCATTGCTGATAATAACATCTGCCCTAGAAGCACCACCGCGCGATTCGGGACCATAACTTTGAGTTTGGGTAACTCGAACCTTATCTAAAACAGCAGCTTTGGCCAGAATAATTCCAGCAGTGATCAGTCCTTGCCCACCACTACCACTAAGTCTTATTTCTGTTTTAAACTTCTTAATATCAGCCATTACTTGTCTCCTTTAGACATGTTAACAGAATCAATAAGTTTTGCATACTGATCTGTATATTCAGGTTTTAATTCTTTACGGAAGATCCCACGCTTCAATTTTCCTTCCTGCTTCTCTTCGGATAGTTTATCGAATGTTTGAATAGGAAGAATGTTTTCTTTCATAGATTTCATCATCGAGGAAGCATCTCCCTTCATATTGATTTTACCATAAATTACAGGACAGGCACTTATCACTTCGATCAAAGCAAATCCCTTATGTTCCAATCCCTGCTTGATAAACGAATGAGCTTCTACAGCATGGTAAGCAGAGGTTCTGGCAACAAATGTTGCACCTGCGCCTAATGCCAGTTCACATATATCAAATGTAGGATCTATATTACCGTAAGGGGTTGTTGTTGCCTTATCTCCGGTTGGAGTTGTGGGTGAATACTGTCCACCTGTCATTCCATATATGTTATTATTAATAAGAATAACCGTAAGATTAATATTTCTTCGAGCTGCGTGGATGAAATGGTTTCCACCAATTGCAGTTGCGTCACCATCACCGGTAACAACCATAACGTCCATATCAGGTTTGAACATTTTAATTCCGGTGGCATAGGCTATCGCTCTTCCATGTAAGGAATGAAGTGTATTAAGATTCACATAAACAGGCATCCTACTGGAGCACCCGATCCCTGACACCATTGTTGTATTTGTTCTCTTCCATTCAAGTTCACCTATAGCACGGATAATTGCACCCATTACTATACCATTACTACATCCGGGACACCATACATGAGGGAATTTTTTTCTATGTCTCAAATATTTCTTATGTATTTGTTTTTGATGTATTTTCTGCATTTTATTTCACCTCCTTCATAGTGTTGATAATTTCATCCGGCGTAATAAGTTCTCCATTAACTTTCTGAATTGGAATTATCTTTTTAGATTTACTGCCCTCATAATTCCAAACACTTCCCATTACTCTTTTAACTTCATTTAAAAATTGCCCCTGGTTAAGCTCGGGAACAATGATAGTATTAACGTTTTTAAAGTGTTTTCTGATCGCGTCTTCCGGAAATGGCCATATTGTAAGCGGTCGGATAAGACCAACTTTTCTTCCAGATTTACGAGCTCTAATAACTGCTGACTTAGCTGCTCGGGCTGTTATTCCAGCCGCAAAAATCGCTGTTCTAGCCCCTTCCATCTGAAAACTTTCATATTGAATAAGATCTTTCAAATTATGTGAGATTTTCTTTTTCAATCTACTCATCATGATCTCAACTTCATCAGATCTATTTGTAGGAAAACCCAATGCATCATGGGCAAGACCTGTAACATGAAAACGATATCCTTCACCATAGCTGGCAAGAGGATGGATATATTTAGGTTTATCTTCGTAGTGTTTATACCACTCAGGTGGAATTGTCGGTTTTATTCTATTAATAATAGTAACATTTTCCAAATCAGGTAGTTCAACAGCTTCTCGCATGTGTCCTAGTACTTCGTCTGAAAGCAGAACGACACAAGTTCTGTATTTCTCAGATAGATTAACCGCGCGAATGGCAAGTTCATAAGATTCTTTTACGGAGTCCGGATACAGAACAATAGCAGGTGAATCTCCATGATCTCCCCATTTAGATTGCATGATATCACCTTGTGAAGGTTTGGTTGGTAAACCGGTACTTGGTCCTCCACGCATCACATTCACAACAACACAAGGAGTTTCGGTCATTTTAGCAAAGCCGATACCTTCCATCATTAAGGAGAAACCGGGACCACTAGTTGCCGTCATTGCTTTTGCACCGGCTAATGATGCTCCGATAATAGAAGATATACCGGCAATTTCATCTTCCATTTGTATGAATTTTCCGCCTCTTTTGGGAAGTTCAATAGAACATATTTCTGCAATTTCAGTGGAAGGTGTAATAGGATAGCCACCAAAGAAATTTACTCCTGCATCAATTGCACCACGGGCAATTGCTTCATTACCTTGCATCAAAACAATTTTATTTTTCTTTTTTATACTTTTATCGCTCATACTTTCCCCTATTTTTCCTTGGCACCGGTTATTGCAAAATCAGGACAAAGTCTATCGCACAATTCACAATGAATGCATTTATCAGGATTCTTTACATAAGGTGTGCCATCCAGCTTGCTTGCCAATGTTCCAGTAGGACAAAAACTTGCGCAGATACCACATTTTTTACACCAGTCATGATAAATATAAACCGGAGAATCTTTATAATCACCTACCGATTCAACTTTATTTACCTCAACTTCCATTTTCGCTGTAGTGTCATCACTTAGTATGACAGTACCCTCTTTGGACTTTACAACATCCTCAGATTTCCGGGATTTACGCATTACTGCTCCTTATAGATATTAATATTTTTTTCACCATTAATATCCATTTTTATTGTATTTTTTATTTTTATTAATTTGCTTTTATTGGGAACTTGAATTGGTTTTTGGGTTAAATTAAAACAGATGTCTTGCGAGTCCATTTTGGTATCAATTACCTCTAGCTATAGTTCTTTAAGCTCAAAGATCCTGTCTCTGAGTTCAGCAGCTTTCTCAAAATTTAGATTTTCCGATGCTTCATGCATTTCTTTTTCCAATAATTCCATAATACTTTCTATGGAATCTAACTCTAAATATTCTTTGAACTTATCTCTATCTGATCTTTTATCATTTTTACCAGATTTTTGATAACCGTCGGCAACAGTTGTGGCAATCATTATGTCGTCAATGTTTTTCTTAATAGTTTGTGGAGTAATTTTGTTATCTAAATTAAACTGTATTTGTTTGGCTCTTCTCCGCTCTGTTTCAGAGATAGCTTCCTGCATAGCCGAGGAGATTTTTTCAGCATAAAAAATCACTTTTCCATTGGTGTTTCTGGAAGCTCTTCCAGCAGTTTGGATGAGTGATCTTGCCGAGCGTAAGAACCCTACTTTATCGGCATCTAAAATTGCAACCAGAGAGACTTCAGGAAGATCAAGACCTTCTCGAAGAAGATTAATTCCAACCAGAACATCAAATTCATCCATGCGCAATTCTCTAATTATTTTAGATCGTTCCATTGTTCCGATCTCGCTGTGCAGATAGCGGGTTCGAATTCCTGCTTTAGTTAAATATTCACTCAGATCTTCTGCCATTCTTTTAGTTAGTGTTGTTACTAATATTTTTTCTTTTTTGGCAGTTCGTTCATTGATCTCATTTATTAGATCATCAACTTGTGTTTCTATTGGTTTAATTTCGATGATCGGATCT
>CAZOCS010000001.1:0-59943 GCA_964578365.1 uncultured Candidatus Cloacimonadota bacterium | reverse complement strand
ATTATAGACTATTTATAAAAATTCAGATAAATCTTTTTTATTTATTTATTTCTTTACGTTTAATTAAAATGAAAAAAAGTTACCACAAATTTTAATTGGAGGAAGTATGAATATCGAAAAAGCCCAACTCTCAATTAAGCAATTGAAAGAGATCCAAATATTGGCAAATGAAGCACGAGGTTCTATCATTAAAATGACATCATTAGCAAAATCGGGACATCCGGGGGGATCGATGTCTACAATTGATTTTATGTTAACTTTGTACAATATGATAAACATAGATCCGCAAAATCCAAAAATGGAATCACGGGATCGAGTTGTGATAAGTCATGGGCATACTTCTCCAGCAGCATATTCCACTCTGGCATCATGCAGTTTTTTTGATATTGATGATGCAATTTCACAATTCAGATTAGCTGGTAGTATCTATGAAGGTCATGTAGAACCTGATGTAGCAGGAATTGAATGGGCAAGCGGCAATCTGGGACAGGGGCTTTCTGCAGGATGCGGTTTTGCGCTTGCTTGTAAACTTAAGAATATTGACAATCATACTTTTGTACTGATGGGAGATGGTGAACAGCAAAAGGGACAATTAAGTGAAGCCCGTAGATTTGCCGTTAAATATAATTTGAATATTACCGCTTTTGTAGATTACAATCAATTGCAGATCTGCGGAGATATAGATAAGGTTATGCCTCAATATATCTTGGAAAACTATCTGTCGGATGGCTGGGATGTAATTGAGATAGATGGTCATGATCTGATAGAAATTAGAGATGCAATCATAGATTCTGTACAAAATGAAAAACCAACTGTTATTATTGGACACACAACCATGGGTAAAGGTGTTTCATTTATGGAAAACAAAGAAAAGTACCACGGCTCTCCACTTTCGGAAGAACAACTTACCCAAGCTCTGCAGGAACTTGGTTTAGAAAATAATATTGAGAAATATAAAAAGTTGAGAAGCAAATTTAGTACTTCCAATTCTAACCATATTAAAAACTCTAATTTAGATTTTGAAATAAACATAGGTGAGCCCATTATTTATAAAGACAAAACCGACAACCGTTCTGCCTGGGGAAATGCAATTGCCGATATCGCTTCCAAAAATGAGAATGCACCAATTATTGTTTTAGATTGTGACCTGCAGGGAAGTGTGAAAACCAAAGAGTTCGAAGCTGCTTTACCTCAGAATTTCATTCAGGGTGGGATAATGGAGCATAACACAGCCGTTGTTGCCGCAGCTATGTCTAAAGAGAGATTACAGGTTTTCTTCCCTGATTTCGGCGTTTTCGGCGTTGATGAGACTTTTAATCAGCATAGACTCAGCGATATTAATCAAACCAATTTAAAAATCATTACAACACATGTTGGCCTGGATGTTGGTGAAGATGGAAAAACACACCAATGCATAGATTATTTTGGATTAATGAAAAATCTCTATAAATTCAAAACAATTATTCCCGCAGATCCAAACCAGACAGATAGAGTTATTCGCTACATCTCCGGTAAATACGGAAATTTCCTCATTCCTATGGGCCGCTCTAAACTGGACTTAATAAAAAATGAAAAAGGTGAAATATTCTTTGGTAAAAATTACAAATTTGAATATGGCAAAGCTGACCTGCTTAGAGATGGAAAAACAGCAGCACTTTTTGTTATGGGAACCCTTACGGGAAGAGCATTGATAGTTGCAGAGAAATTAAAAGAATTGGGAATATCGTTACAGGTTTGGAATATTTCCTGCCCAAGTGATCTGGATGAAAAAGCCATAGAACAAGCTGCAAGAACCGGAACAGTTTTCACTTATGAAGATCATAATGTGAATACCGGTATTGGAAACAGTATTGCAGATAAAATTATGCAGATGGGTCTACAATGCAAATTCGTAAAATTCGGTGTAGAAGATTATGCTTTCTCCGGTAATAGTGATGACGTGTTTAAACATTGTAAATTAGATGTAGATTCGATTGTAAGAAGAATAAAAGAAGTGCTTTAGGAATTAGGGATTAGGAATTAGCTGTTAGAAGGTGGCAGTTAGCTGATTAGCTAACTTAATAGAACCTTACGAAAATCCCCTCTCGAGAGGGGTACGGTTTTAACCGTGGGGTGTGTTCTTATTGCATAGTTTCTGACTGCTGAGCAAAGTGATATTTTAATTAAAATCCTTCGATCTTAACATTAAATTCAACCGTCTCAATAACTATCTCACTTATTAAGTTACCATCAATATCAGTTGAGATCGTATGAATTGGATAATTGATCCCATCTACTACTTTATATTCAAGATAAGTTCTTATAATTTGTTTCGTGTTTATGAGATAGGTCATTTGAACAGGTAGTTTCTTTTTTATATCTATAAATAAACTAACTTTATAATCATCCTTCGAAAGTTCAATTTCATAGCATTCTCTTTCCAGAATAGTTTGTTCACCTATAAGTTTGATCTCGAAATCGGTTCTACCTCGTGCGATCTGAATTAAATTCCTATTCAAATTCCCACTTAATGTATTAATATATTTTTCTGGCAGATTCTCATAAAATCCTTGTGGATACTTGAGCCAGCCACTTTCTTCATCAATAATGAATTCTTTATCTTCAAACTTTATTCTGAGTTTACCAGGAAATTCTACCTCCACCTGCACCGGAAAAGATAAAGTGCCGTATTCCACTGGCTGGCTTGCAGTACCGATCGTGCGTATAGTTTTTATCTGATCTACATTTCCAATACTTTGCACCATTTCATCAAATATTTTATTGCCTTCAAATTGCTGCTTCTCACCAAGTTTATATTCTTTAAATTCTTCGCTAAACAAAGAAACTGAAACAATAAACATTATAATAATTATATTAATTAATTTCATGCTAATTTAACTCCTCGGACTGGAAGATTGGGAAATCGGATTTTTTGTCAAATATAAAAAAAGGGTGGAATATTTCCACCCTTTAGTATTGTGATTATTTATTAGCCGCTAATATTTAATTCTTTTATCAAAATTGATGAAGCACCGTTACTGCTCATATCAAATTTAAAGTTATCGGCAATTGCTTCTACTCCGCTTAACATTTGCAAGAAGTTACCACTTACTGTGAAAGGTTTGAGAGAATGCTTACGTTTGCCATTTTCCCACAAGAAACCTTGTGCTCCAAGTGAAAAATCACCCGAAATAGCATTCGCACCGGAATGCATTCCCTGCAAACTTACGATTTCAATTACTCTATCGTGTTTTGTAAACAGGTCAGCTTCTTTATGATCACCGGCTTCTATTATAAAGTTTGAAGTGCTGACATTAAGAGTTCCTTTGTAGCCGCGTGATCCGTTCCCGGTTGATTTTACACCGTCTTTTCTTGCAGTTATAGTATTATGAAGATAGGATCTTAAAACACCATTTTCAATAAGTACCGTTCTTTCGGTTGGATACCCTTCGTTATCAAAGGCAGAAGTTGAAAAACCATCGGGATGCAAGCCATCATCGACAATAGTAACTTTATCATTAGCGATCTTTTGTCCTATTTTACCCTTAAGAAGAGATCTTCCTTCCTGAACAGATTTTGCATTGAAAATACCGGAGAAAGTAGCCAGCATTGTAGCCATCATTTCATTATTGAATACAACTGCATATTTTCCTGATTCTGCAGGATCACCATTGAGGAGATCAGTACTTTTCTTCACACTTTCTTCAGCCATTTTCTTAGGATCGAATTCTTCAAAATCTCTGGTAATGTGGAATTTCACTCCCATTCGTTTGTCATCTTTTTCGGTCGATAATACGCCAACATAAGCATAAGCATAATTGTGAGTATCTTCTTTATCCAGCCCCTTGCTGTTGGCAATTCTACTATAACTTTTTCCATCAGCATATACAGCATAAGGAACATTATAAATACGTTTATCGGCTTCTTTGGCATATTTTTCCAAGTTTTTTGCAAGCTGTATCTTATCAACTACATCAACCATATCTAATTTTTTTGAATACACATTGGGACTATTCGTATTTTCAGGATAATTCTCCATGATCACAACGTCATCATCCTCGGTATATTTAGCATTTTCTACAGCTTCATCTACAATCAACTTAAATGTCTCTTCATCAAATTTTTCTGTATAAGCATAACCGACTTTTCCACCCTTTACTACTCGTACACCAATCCCTTTGGAATCGGAATAGTTGAAGGACTCTATGTTTTGTTCATTAATTTTTACAGAAAAAGAGTTACCTGCTGAAAGGAGAATTTCTATCTCGTCTGTTTTATCTTTTGCATAAGCAAATATTGTTTGGAATTCTGATGTATACATTTTATCCCCTCACTTAATTTCTTCCACCAACGATTATCTCGTCGATCTTGATTGCAGGTTGTCCTACATTTGTTGGAATGCTTCCGCTAACAGAGCCGCACATACCCTGAGCCATTGCCATGTTATCTGAGATCATACTAATTTTCAATAATGCCTCAGCACCGTTCCCTATAAGTGTAGCACCTCTTACTGGTTCTGCGATCTTACCATTTCTTATCATATAGCCTTCACCAACTGCAAAATTGAAATCACCGGTTCCAGGGCTAACAGAACCGCCACCCATCTTAGCAGCATAGATCCCTTCATCGATCGAAGCTATCATATCGTCAAATTTATCATTCCCATTTGCAATATAAGTATTTCTCATTCTACTGGCAGGAGCAAATCTATAGGATTGTTTTCTTCCGCTTCCAGTTCTGGCATAACCCGTCTTAAGGCTTCCCATTTTATCGACCATATAAGATTTTAATATACCTTTTTCGATGAGAACAGTTTTTTGTGTTTCCATTCCCTCATCATCAACGTTCTCACTTCCCCATTCGTTTGGCATGGTTCCATCATCAATTGCAGTAAGACCTTCAAAAGCTATCTTCTCACCCATTTTTCCGGCAAATACCGAAGCACCTTTTGCAACTGAAGTTGTTTCTAGAGGGTGTCCGCATGCTTCGTGAAAAATCACTCCGCCAAAACCGTTATCTATAAGAACCGGAAACTTGCCGCTAGGTGCATAATCTGCATTCAGCATTGTTACAGCAACTCGTGCAGTCTCTTTGCCAAGTTTCACAGGATCAATTGATTTGAAAAATTCATAACCTGCAAATCTACCTGGACCTTCTCCACCAACTTGTTTCTCTGTTCCATTGGAAGCAATTGAAGAAACATAAACTCTAGAATAATTTCTATCGTCCTCAACTAGCAAACCTTCGCTATTTGCGATCATAACATGCTGATTTTTCTCCATAAAACGAATATCAACTTGGCTGATCTGATCACTATATCCCCTAGAAGCATCATTTACTTTTTTGATAAAATCTATTTTATCTTTTTTTGATATTGTATTATTGGGAATTTCTATAGGATGAATATCTGCAATTTCTTTCTTTGTAAGATCTATAGAAGCGATTATGTTCCCACTTTTTACAGCCTTGCTAACTGCATCAGCAGCACCTAGAAGTGCCTCTTCACTCAAGTCATTGGTATAAGCATAGATAGCAGTATGACCGTAAAACACTCTTACACCCGCCCCAAAATCATTACCAACAATATTTTGTTTTGTTTTGCTGTCATTAAATGCAATTGTCGAATTGAATGTACTCTCCACAAACAAATCAGCAAAATCTGCACCATTTGAAAGCGCTTTATCTATCACTTTCTCGATGATGTTCCTATTTAACATGTTACCTCCTGAAATATTATTTTATTGTTGTTGAAAAATTTACAGTTGGCTATTGTGTCAAGGGCTTTCAACTTATAATTGATTTAATTTAATGTATTTAAATCTGATACATCATTTAATTTGACAGATTCAGCTTTGAGCAAAGATTGACCACTAAATTTAGAGAATATAAAAGGTAATATAATTTATGAGAAAAAGCATTGTAGCAATAGTCGGCAGACCCAATGTAGGGAAATCAACTCTATTTAACAGGATATGCCGAAAGCGAAGTGCTATAGTAGATTTTGAAGAAGGTGTAACTCGAGATCGAAAGTACGAAGAAGCCGAATGGAGTGGCCATAACTTTGTTGTTGTTGATACAGGCGGCATAATTCCAAAATCAAGTAATAGTATAGATAAAGCAGTGAAATTCCAGGCAGAGGTCGCTATTGAAGAAGCTGATTTCATCCTGTTCGTTGTGGACACAAAAACCGGTACAACCGCTATTGACATGGAAGTTGCTAAGATATTATCTCCTCACCGTGATAAAGTTTTATTAGTTGCCAATAAAACAGATAATGAAAAAGACGAACTTGATATTTACGATTTTTTACAGCTTGGTTTTGGAGATCCCTTTCCAATTGCTGCAATTCATGGAAGAAATACAGGTAATTTTCTGGATGAAGTTGTTAAGAATATTGATACACTTTCATCAAAAGAAGTAGTAGATGAAGATGTAATCAAGGTTGCTATTGTTGGAAAACCAAATGTAGGTAAATCATCATTAGTTAATAGATTATCCGGAAAGGAAGATAACATTGTAACAGACATTCCCGGTACAACACGTGATTCTATTGATATGAACTTGAACTACAAGAACAAGAAATTCACATTTATCGATACTGCCGGATTAAGACGCAAAAAACGAATTAAGTATGGAGTAGAATATTTCAGTACAATGCGTACTATCGAGAGTATTAACCGTGCTGATATTGTGTTATTGCTCTTAGATGCTAATGATGATATCTCAACCCAGGATCAGCGAATAGCTTCCTATGCAGCAAGAAATTACAAAGAAATAATATTAGTTGTTAACAAATGGGATCTAATAGAAAAAGATAACACTACTATTGGTAAACATATTAACAAGATCAGGGCTGAATTGAAGTTTGTTGAATTTGCTCCGGTTATCTTTATTTCTGCACTCACAGGACAACGAGCTCATAAGATCTTTGAATTACTTTTAGAGGTAGATGAAGAAAGCAAAAAACGTATTCCAACCAGCCAGCTTAATAAATTCCTGCAAAAAGTTACTGCTAAGTTTCCCCCTGCACACTCCAGTGGAAAACACTCTATGATATATTATTGTTCGCAGGTAAAAACACAACCTCCAACTTTTGTATTCTTTTGCAATAATGCAAAACTTATAACCACACACTATAGACGATATTTAAACAATCAACTTCGTGAGGAATTCAAATTCAGCGGAGCTACAATTAAAACTATTTTTAGGAGTAGAGAGAAATAATATGAATATAATAATAGCTTTTTTTATTGCGTATATTCTAGGAAGTATCCCCACAAGCTACATAATGGGTAAACTTGTTAAAGGAATTGATATTCGTGATTTTGGCAGCGGAAACGTAGGTGCAACAAATGCATTACGTATCCTTGGCACAAAAGTTGGTGTATTCACACTTATAATAGACATTGGCAAAGGATTTCTAGCTGTGGATATTGCCAGAATGATAGTATCTGAACCTACAGATCTCATTTTAATTCTAACAGGATTATCTGCAATTATTGGTCACATATTTACAATCTTCCTAAAATTCAAAGGCGGTAAGGGAGTAGCAACATCTGCAGGTGTTTTCATTGCGCTAGTTCCAATTCCTTTTGCACTGGCTTTATTTGTATTCATATTTACTGTTTGGCTTAGTAAGTTTGTATCTCTTGGATCAATATTAGCAGCTCTAACGCTTTTCGTTTCCGAATTAATAATAAATATCTGGCTCTCATTTATAGAGCTGGAAATTCTCATCTTCACATTTATCATAGCTATATTCATTATCATTCGTCACAAGGCAAATATACAGCGTTTGATCAAAGGAAATGAAAACAAGATCAGCTTTAATAAAAAATAAATTGGAGCAGTAAATGTGTGGTATAATTGGTATTTTTGGAAGTGAGAATGCAGCCAATATGGCAACTCTAGGGCTTTTTGCAGAACAGCATCGAGGACAAGAAAGCTGCGGAATGGCAGTAAATAACGGAACAACCATCAAATTACGGAAAAAGATGGGATTGGTTAAGGATGTTTTCACACCTGAAAAGCTAAAAGATCTGGAAGGAAATATAGCCATAGGTCATGTTCGCTATCCAACTCGCGGAGCTTCTGCCGTGTACAATTCCCAACCTCATATTGTAGAAACACTGTCGGGTCCATCCTATGCTCTATCTAGTAATGGAGACATTATTAACTATAATGAGATGAGAAACTGGTTAGAAGAAAGAGGCGTTTACTTTGCCAGTGGAAATGATGGAGAGCTAATACTTAAGTATATTGTCTATCATGTTGAGCGGGAAAACAATACGATCCCTGATGCAATTACTAAATTGATGAAAACCATAAAAGGCGCTTATTCAACAGTATTAGCTACTAAAACGGAAATGTATCTTTTCCGCGATCCATATGGTCTACGTCCAATGAGCTATGGTAAAACAAAAGATAAAGCGGTCGTAGTTGCATCAGAAAGCTGCGCCTTGGATATTCTTTACATGGATTGGAAAAAGGAAGTTAATCCTGCAGAGATAATCGTGATCAATAATAACGGAATAACCAATATCGAAAATGATCCGAATGATTTCCGAGTTACAAAGACCAATAAACACTGTATCTTTGAGCATATTTATTTTTCACGACCGGATAGCGTGATATTTGAAGAAAATGTGTTTGAAGTAAGAGAAAAGATCGGTGCATTAATTGCAGAAAATGATGAAATTGATCCTGATGTAGTTGTGCCTGTTCCCGATTCATCTAACTTTATAGCACTTGGTTATGCTAAATACAAAAATAAGCCTTATGAAATGGGTTTGATCCGAAATCATTACGTAGGAAGAACTTTCATTAAACCGGAACAGACAATTAGGGATGAAAGTGTTTATCAAAAATTTAATCCGCTCCCGAATTTCTTCAAAGGTAAAATTGTAACACTTATCGATGATTCCATCGTTCGGGGAACGACACTTCATAAAATAGTAAAACTTGTGCGTAATGCCGGTGCAAAGGAGATCCACCTCCGTATTGGCTCACCGGCAGTAAAGAATTCATGTTATTATGGCATTGACACACCAACCCGTGAAGAATTAATAGCTAATAATAAATCTGTGGATGAGATTAGAGAATATATAGGCTCTGATTCTCTAAAATATCTTTCTATAGAGCAATTGGAGAGAGCTGTGGAAAAACCTGAAAGTTTTTGTTATGCATGCTTTAATGGGAGTTATCCGGTAAAATGAAAAACAAACTAAAAACATGGAAAGAGATCACAAATATTATTCATGAACTCAAAGGGCAGAATAAGAAGATCGTTTTTACAAATGGCTGTTTCGATATACTACACTCTGGTCATGTTCAATACTTGGCAGAAGCCAAAGAATTAGGCGACGTTCTTATACTCGGTTTAAACAGTGATTCTTCTGTAAAAAGATTAAAAGGAAATGACCGTCCAATAAATAATGAGACAGAAAGAGTAGTTGTATTATCTGCACTTTGCACTATTACCTATATTATTATTTTTGAGGATGATACGCCATACAAGTTAATCAATCACATTAAGCCAGATATCCTTGTGAAGGGTGGTGATTGGAAACCCAAAGATATTGTCGGTTCCGATATTGTTAGTTCATACAATGGAGAGGTAATAAGTCTCTCTTTTGTTGATGGAAAATCCACTACGGATATCATAAATAAATTGAAAGAAAAATAAGACTATGGAAAACCACGAAGACATTGCGGTTGTTAGAAAAACTGAGAAGAATTTTGTTCAAGTAGAAGTTGAGAGGACAGGTTCTTGCAAAGGATGTGCAGTTAGTGGAATATGCAATGCTGATGATAAAATTATTATGCATAAAATAAAAACTGATATGAACTTAGAGATCGGAGATAGAGTTCAGGTTAATATTGAACCTTCCTTAAGAGTATTTTCTTCCTTCGTTGTATTCATTATTCCAATTCTTACAATGTTGTCTTTCTATATGATCGGCAAGTACTTATTTATGCTAAATGAGGATCTATCTATTGTTTTTTCTATGCTCGGGCTGTTGTTAAGTGGTTTATTCATATATATTATCGATAAGATATTCGCAAATAAATTAAATTTTAAGATAACTAAAAAACTTTAGTATTATTAATAAGAGGTAGATAATGAAAATTCATTTACATGAAATGGTATTTTATGGTTATCATGGTGTTCACCCTGAAGAAAGAAAACTGGGACAGAGATTTATTGTTAATTTTTCTTATGAAACAGAACAGCTTCATGATAAACAGATCAAGCATCTTGAAGATACAGTTGACTACACTAAAGTTTATGCAATTATTAAACATACATTGGAAGAACAAGAATTCTATCTCCTGGAAGTATGTGCCAATACGATCCTAGATTCTATTTTAAAATCATTTCCATCAATTATTTACACCAATGTGAAGATCAAGAAACCTTCAGTTCCTATAAATGGTTCACTTGGATCTGTAGAAGTAGAAATGGAAAGAAACAGATAAGGAAATTGATGTACTGTTATCTTGGTCTGGGCTCAAATCTGGGTGATAAAAAAAATTATTTAGATCAAGCTATCGATGAGATCACTAAATTAAAAAACACTAAGCTAATAAGAACCAGCTCAATGATCGTAACAGCACCATATGGTAAAACAGATCAACCCGATTTTATGAATTGTGTTATCGAGCTGGATACAGACCTAGAACCGGAAGAACTTATGAAAAAGTGTTTATATATAGAAAATCAACTTGGTCGCATCAGAAACGAGAAATGGGGACCCAGAACGATAGACATAGACATGTTATTTTATGAAGATGAGATCATCAATTCTGAATTGCTGGTTCTTCCCCATCCTCAGTTGCATAAACGTGAATTTGTATTAACTTCTCTGAATGAGTTATGTCCGGATCTTGTTCATCCAATATTAAATAAAAAAATTAGAAATATATTTATGGAGCTTAAATGAAAAAAACTGCTGCAATAATCCTTGCTGCCGGCAAGGGTACCCGCATGAAATCAGATAAACCGAAAGTGATCTTTGAATTGGCAGGAAAACCAATGATAAACCGAGTTGTAAAAACAGCGGATAAGATCAATAGTGATCTGATAGCAATTGTAGTGGGTTACAAAAAGGACCAGGTGATCGATGTTGTTCCTAAAAATGATAATATAAAATTTGTAGAACAAGTTCAACAGAACGGAACAGGGCATGCCGTAATGGTAACTGAAGAGATTTTCAAAGATTTTGATGGAGATGTTTTCATCCTTTGTGGAGATGTACCGCTTCTTAGATACAAAACTCTGGAAAAGATTCAAGATCACCATCGTGAGCTTTATGCATCCTGTACTGTTCTCACAGCCGTGATGGACGATGCCCTAAGGTATGGACGAATAGTACGAAACTCCGATGGTAATGTGCAGCGCATTGTAGAGTTCAAAGATGCAACAGCAGAAGAAAAAGAGATCAAAGAGATCAACACGGGTATTTATTGCTTTGATGCAAGAGATCTTTTTGCAGCATTACATGGAATTGATAATAATAATAATCAAAATGAGTATTACCTCACAGATACTTTAGAAATTTTGAATAATAAGAACAAACTCGTTACATCAGTTATCCTGGATGACATGGTAGAAGCATCTGGAGTAAATTCCAAAGAACAATTAGCAGATCTGGAAGCAGAGTTTATAAGTAGACAGGAGCATTTTGAAAATTGAAATTGTTGCCACGAGACGAACACAGACGAAAAGTAGGAAAAATAATAGTAGATTTGTAAGAAAAAAAGAACTTTGTGTCTTAGTGCCTTTGTCGCAAAAAGGAGCATTTTATGAGTGATATTCTATATTCACCATGGCGATTGCAATATATTCTTTCAAATAAGGATGAAGAATGTATTTTCTGTGTCAAGCCATCGGATAACAATGATGAGAAGCATCTAATCTTATATCGAAGCGAGTTCAGCTTTGTGATCATGAATATTTTCCCATACAATAACGGTCACCTGATGGCTGTTCCCAACAAACATGTTCCAAATTTGAATGGACTGAAAAAAGAAGAGATCGATGATCTATTTGAAACTGTACAATTATGCGAAGCTGTAATAACTAAAGTATATTCTCCAGATGGATTGAATATTGGTTTAAATCTTGGCAAGGCTGCCGGAGCTGGAATTGATGAGCATCTTCATGTACATATTGTTCCGCGGTGGAACGGGGATGTAAATTTTATGTCTGCAATCGGTGGAACTAGAGTAATTCCGGAATCTTTCGAACAAGTATATTCCAAACTTAAAGAACAATTTGACAATGAGAAAACCAGAAAATAATTTGTTTCGCATAGATAAACGTGCTTCATTAATAGGTATCACGGCATTATTACTTATTAGTGTGGCATCTTATTTTATGTTCTTTAATAAAAAACTTAGTGAAAATATTGAAGTTGAAATTATTGAGGTCACTTCCCTTAAATTATCTATTTTGAATGGATGCGGTGTTAAGGGTGCTGCCAGTGAGGTTAAAGAGAGTCTTATAAATTCGAACTTTGATAATGTAGATATAATATCTTGGGAAAATGTGAAGAGCAATAAGTTCATTTACGGCAAATCGATTATTGTAGTTAAAAGAAATGATGAAAATAAATTGAAATATTTAATGAAAATAACGGGGATCTCACGAAGAATTTTTGCATTTGATGATAATACTATAGAAGATTTTCAGATTATTCTTGGTAGAGACTATAGAACATATTTTAAATAGGGGATTATGGAAAAAAAACAAGCAATTACAAATATAATTAATTGGATGGAAGAGAAAAAAGCTGTGCATATCAAGCACATCGATGTAACCGGAAAAACCGATTTTACAGATCATTTAATAATCTGCAGTGGAACCGCAGATCTGCATAACAAAGCTATTGCCGAGAATATCATTCAAAATGCAAAAGAAAATGGGATGGAAATATTATCTACTGAAGGCAAGAATTCCAGTACCTGGATATTAGTAGATTTTGGTGATATCATTGTTCACATTTTTAGCCAGGACAAACGAGATTATTATAAATTAGAAGATCTTTATATAGTTGGTTCTAGAAATAAAAAGGAAACAAAAGAATAGTAAACTATGAAAACAAAAATATATGATGATATTTTACAATCTCTAGCAAAAATTAATACTAAATATAGTAATAATTTTACAGTTGAGATCCCAAACATTGCTGAGCATGGAGATTTTTCCAGTAATGTTGCACTTATAAACACAAAGATCTTAAAAATGAAGCCACGTGAAATAGCTCAGAAAATTGCTGATGATCTTTCTAAAAAAAGGGATTATAAATCCATTGAGATCGCCGGTCCTGGATTTCTTAACTTCAAACTGTCAAATTCTCTTTATTATAAAGAACTTCAAAAGATCTCAAATGATAAAGAAAATTACGGGTCATCTGATTATGGACAGAATAAAAAGGTCATTATTGAATTCATAAGCGCAAATCCAACAGGACCATTAAATATTGTAAGTGCTCGTGCCGGAGCTTATGGAGATAGTCTATATAGAATTATGGATCATATCGGATTTGAGCCATTCCGTGAATTTTATATTAACGATGCAGGAAATCAAGTAGATATTTTCGCTGAGTCACTGGAGATAAGATACCGTGAGTTACATGGTCATAACATTGAGGAATTCCCTTTTGAAGCTTATCATGGAGAATATATCAAAGATCTTGCAGCTGATTTGAATACGATTGAGGGAACCAAGCTTTTTCACATGACCGAAGAAGATCGCCTTGAACGAATGAAGAATTTTGCCTTAGACGAGATCCACAAAATGCAAGTATCCAGTTTAAATAGATTTGATGTTCAGTTCGACAACTGGATGTCGGAAAAAAAACTTCGTTTAGAAGGAATTCTTGAAGAAGCTCTAAGTTATTTGGCAGAAGCCGGTTGCACCTATGAAAAGGATGATGCTGTTTTCTTTTCTTCCACCAAATTTGGAGATGAAAAAGATCGTGTACTCATCAAAGCTGATGGAAATCCAACCTATCTCGTTCCTGATATTGCCTATCATTTAACCAAATTTAACCGTGGTTTCGATATTATTATCGACGTTCTAGGGCCAGACCATCATGGTCATGTCTCTAAACTTCGTGCTGCAATTAAAGCATTGGAACTTGATGATTCAAAATTAGAAGTTGTATTTCTCCAGCATATAAACCTTCTTGAAGATGGTGAGGTTGTTAAAATGTCTAAACGAGCTGGCAAGATCGTTTCTATGGATGATCTATTGGATGAAGTTGGAAAAGATGCAGCTAGATATTTCTTCATAAATAGAAAACCATCCGCTCATTTAGATTTTGATCTGGAGCTTGCAAAGAAAAAATCTAGTGAAAATCCCGTCTTCTACTGCCAATATGCTTTTGCACGAATTAATAGTATTCTAAAAAAAGCAAAAAAAGCAAAATTATCTTTGAAGAAATTTAATGATAAAAATTTGAGTAAATTGAATAAAGCTGACGAATTAAATCTTATTAAGAAGATGCTGGATCTTCCATCTATTCTTAATATTTGTGCTGATAATAGAGAGCCTCACAGATTGGCTGGTTATGTGCACGAATTAGCCGGAATGTTCCATAAATATTATGCAAAATATAAGATCATTGATGAGGCAAAAGTAGAATTGAGCCTGGCAAGGTTGTACTTAATCAGTGCAGTTCAAAACGTAATATCAATTTCACTTGATCTGATGGGAATTTCCTCGCCTAAGAAGATGTAATTAAATTGGCGCATGAAAAAGATAATCATTCTATCCGATACCCACAAGAACCAAAAAACATTAAGAGACGTCTTTAAGATTGAAAGCGATTATACTCATATCTTTCATTTAGGTGACGATTACGAGGATTTGGATAATAATTCTGATATCACAGATAACATTGAATTGATCAGAGTTCCCGGCATATATCATCCTAAATACAAAGATGGAACCTTACCCGCAATTCTGGAAATTAAGATCGATAACTGGAGATTTGCTTTAGCACACAGACTTGAAGATCTATCAAAAACCAGTATTCCTGCAGATATCTACATTTACGGGCACACTCATCATCCTAACTATGATCATATTGAAGATAAGCACTTTATTAATCCGGGTCATCTAAAAGCCAAAACAGATCGAGGTCAGAGGGCTTCCTACATAGTTATGACCATTTATAAGAGCGATATGGAAATTCAGTTTAAGCATCTTAATGGAAAAGTTTTTAAACAAAAACATATAATTAAATTGTAACTAAATTCTTTAAATACGTTAATAGTAATATGAATATCATTTGGAGGATCAATGAAAATTGAAGAAATTAATAAGAAAGTGATGGAAAAAAGCGAGTTGATCGATAAGATAACTCTAGAAACAGAAAAAGTTATTGTTGGTCAGAAATATATGATTAGACGTCTTCTTGTTGGGCTGCTTGCAGATGGGCATATTTTACTCGAGGGTGTTCCGGGACTTGCAAAAACACTTGCTGTACATACTTTGGCAAACACTATCAAATCTACTTTTAAACGTATTCAGTTCACTCCGGATCTACTGCCGGCCGACCTGATGGGGACTCTTATTTATAATCAGAAGACCAGTGAATTTATTGCTAAGAAGGGTCCTGTTTTTGCTAACTTTGTACTTGCAGATGAGATAAACCGTGCCCCGGCAAAAGTGCAATCTGCATTATTGGAATCGATGCAGGAAAGGCAAGTAACTATTGGAGATACAACCTATCCTCTTCCTAAACCATTTTTGGTTATGGCAACTCAGAATCCACTTGAACAGGAAGGAACATATCCGCTTCCGGAAGCTCAAGTTGACCGTTTTATGCTCAAGCTGATTATTGATTATCCTTCTCGGGAAGAAGAAAAATTAATTCTTGAGAAAATGGTTCGAAAAGATGAGATAAAGGTGAAAGCAGTAGTGAAACCTAAAGATATTCTGGAAATGAGAGAATTGGTCAAAGATATTTATATGGAAGATAAAATTAAGGAATATATCCTTGATCTGGTTTTTGCAACTCGTGAGCCAGACAAATATAAAAATCTGAACGATCTTGCTGATCTTATTGAGTGTGGAGCTTCGCCACGTGCAACGATCTATCTTGCTCAAGCTGCAAAAGCTCATGCATTCCTAGAACATCGTGGTTATGTAACTCCAGATGATATCAAAGCTATAGGAAAAGATATCCTCAGGCACAGAATTATTCTTACTTATGAAGCTGAAGCCGAGCAGATCACACAAGAAGATATTGTAACAAGATTATTCGATGAGATCGAAGTTCCATAGATTGATTAGGGATTAGGAATTGGGAATTGGTAAATGATCAGGTTTAATATTATGAATATTTTGAATGATTTATGTAAACCCCCTTTTGTTCCCCCTTATAAAGGGGGACTGAAATTGTGGTTTTTTTTTGTGAACTCCCCTTCGTATTGCTCTCCCTTACAAAGGGGAACTAAAAATATTGTTTTTTATGAACTCCCCTTCGTAAGGGGAGAAGCCGCAGGCAGAGGGGTTTAATTTAATAATGTTAAAAAGTGTATAATAAATTATGGAAACATCAGATATAATTAAGAAAGTTCGCAAAATTGAGATCACGACCAGAGATTTGGTTTCTGATCTTTTTTCCGGTGAATACCATAGTTTATTTAAAGGACAAGGTTTGGAGTTCTCCGAAGTTCGTGAATATCAAAGTGGTGATAGTTTCCGTCAGATCGATTGGAACGTTACAGCACGCCAAGGATTCCCATACATAAAAAAGTTTGAAGAAACACGTGAACTGAATGTAATGTTCCTAATTGACAGCAGTGCTTCTACCCTATTTGGAACAAAGGGCTATCTCAAGTCTGAATTCATCACTGAAATTACTGCTGTTCTTTCTTTCTCTGCTTTATCCAATAATGATAAGGTCGGTCTCTTACTCTTTACAGACGAAGTTGAAAAATATATACCTCCTACAAAAGGGAAAAAATCGGCACTCAGAATTCTGCGTGATATTCTCTATTTTGAGCCTAAGAAAAGTGGAACAAACATCAAAAATGCTGTAGAGTATATTTATCGCCTTATCAAAAAGCGAAGTATTATCTTCGTTATTTCCGACTTTCTTGATACAAATTATCTAGATAGTTTAAAGATCCTCGCTAAGAAACACGATGTGATAGCTTTAAGAATTCAGGATAGCGCAGAATACAAAATGCCAAATGCAGGTTTGCTTAACCTACAAGATCCTGAAACAGGAAAGATCTTCACAATTAATTCATCTAACTCCAAATTGCGGGAAAAATATAACAAAGCTATCATCGAGCAGGAAACTGAACTAAAACAACAATTCAGAAGATTGAAGATCGATCTTGTTACATTAAGCACAGATAAACCTTATGCTCCTGAACTTATGAAATTCTTTAAATTTCGCATTAGAATGAAAAATCAGAGGTAGCACAAACACTTTGTTTGTGTATTTAAATGAGAAATTATAAATTTGAAATTAAAAAGATTGCAGTATTAGCAACATTAATGATTCCAATTTTGGCTTTTTCTGCTGAATTAGATTATAAATTAGAAAGACCACAGAAACTCTTTGTTGGAACTCCATTTAAACTACACGTTAACATATCTTCATCAGTTGCAGACAGTATCTTCTCAACCCAAAATGATACTCTTGATATTTTCATTTTAAAAAATATCGAATCAACCGAGAAAATAAATAACGAGATAAAAACTACAATATTAGATCTCACATATCAGCCTTTCGATACCGGTGAATTCATATTCCCCGAACTTGAGTTTGCAGTTAAAACTACCGATAGTCTGGAAATCCTCAAAACTAATGAATTCATTCTGAATATAGAATCTGTTATAACTGACAGCACCGAAAGCATCAAGGATATTGCAGCTCCCCTGGTAGTTAACTTGAAATTCCTTGATTACTTTGTTCCACTGTTGATCATCATTCTCATTATTTTTATTATAAAATATTTAATTAAATTCAATAAAAACTCCAAGAAAGATCTCCTTGAACAAGAAATCATAGATGACAGACCCGCATACATAATTGCATTAGAATTACTGAATAATTTAAGGAAAGAGGACCTATTGGTAAAAGGTGATTTCTTAAATTTCTATTTCAGGATCTCATTAATTCTGCGCTTATTTATTGAACTGCAATATAAGATCAATTCTGTGGAAATGACAACAAGCGAGATCAGAACAAATTTGATATTGGAAGATCACTCTTCAAAATCTGAGATTCTCAAGTTTCTCGAAAGAGCAGATATGATAAAATTTGCCAAAGCAATTCCCAAAGATTCAGATTCTGCAACTGCACTTGCCTGGCTGGATAATTATCTTAGATCATTTGAAAGATCGGAAGAAACAGAGGAGACAGAGAATGCTTGAATACGTAAATCCTAAATGGTTCTGGGCTCTTCTGATAATTATACCATATCTCTTATATGAATTTTTAATAAACCGCAAGAAAAGGGTCAGATTGATCCATAGCCGTATTGACCTGATACGCTCAATTGCTGCAAGAAGCAGTGTATTGCAGTTTGTTCCAATTATAATAAGAACACTTACGATCCTTTTGCTAATTCTTGCTTTAGCCCGACCTCGTCTTGCACATAAGAAACAACAGATCACCGGTAAGGGAATTGATATCATGCTGGCAATAGATGTTAGTGGAAGTATGAAAGCTGTCGATTTTAAACCAACGAACAGGCTGGAAGCTGCAAAAAAAGTAGCTATAGATTTTATTGAGCACCGTAGAAATGATAGGATCGGACTTATTGTATTTTCAGAAAATGCTTTCACGCAATGTCCACTCACACTCGATTATAATATTCTCATGTCTATTATGGATAATGTGTCAATTGATGAAGATGCTAGTGGAACAGCTATCGGAATGGGACTTGCAACTGCAGTAGCCCGTCTTAAAGATTCCGAAGCAAAATCTAAAGTAATAATTCTCATCACAGACGGAAGAAATAATGCAGGTGAGATCGAACCACTTGATGCTGCCGGACTTAGCAAAACATTTGATGTGAAAGTATATCCTGTTGGAGTTGGTAGAAAAGGACTTGTGGATTATCCTATACAAACTGCTATGGGGATTCGTTATCAGAAAGTAAATATCGAAATTGATATGGATTCACTGGACAAGATTGCTGAAATAACAGGAACCAAACATGCAAGACTGGCAACAAATACAGATGAATTATTTGCCATTATGGAATATATTGACGAAATGGAAAGAACAGAATTGAAGATAAATGATTATTATATTTATCAGGAATTATTCTGGAAGTATCTTTTAGCTGCATTTGTTTTAATGCTGATAGAATTTATATTCAGAATTGTAATTAGAAAGGAAATTCCTTAAGGGAGGGAAAAATGAAAAAGATCTTTCTACCACTATTATTAGTACTGTTTTTGATCAGTCTAAATGCTATTGAATCTAAAATTACTTCCGTAACAGTTTATTCTGATCGAGCCCAAATCACACGTTCTGCATCTGTCTATCTCACAAAAGGAGAACACAAAATTTTGTTTGATACGCTACCGCAAAGCATTGAACAGAACAGCATCCAGGCAAATGGGAAAGGAAATGCAACCTTGCGTGATGTGACTTTTAAGACCGAACAGTTTGCTCAAATTACAGATGAAAAGAAAAAGAATCTTATTAATAAATTACAAGAGCTCCAAGATAATCAAAATGAGCTGAATGATAAGAACTCACAAGCACAAGATGTGAAGCAAGTTGTAAAAGATATTCTGAACAAACTTACCAGTACAAGTGAAGAAAATGAAAATGCGGAACTCGATCCTGAAAAATGGATCAAGATGGTTGAATTTTACCGTTCTAAGCAGGAAACATTAGATAAAGAGATCCGAGATACCGAAAAATTATTAAGAGATCTCAATGCATCAATAGATAAAGTTAGAAGAGAGATCCGTGAGTTGGGGCAACAAGCATACAAATATAAGAATATGGTTGAAGTTCTGGTTGATGTGCAAAAAGAAGGGAATCTAAAACTTGATCTATCCTATATTGTTTATGGTCCTTCCTGGAGACCAGTTTATGATCTTAGAGTAGATTCTCAGGAAAAAACTATGCATCTAACTTATAAAAGCAACATTTTTCAAACTACAGGTGAAGACTGGATCGATGTAGACCTTAAACTTTCTACAGCAAAACCAAACATAAGCGCTCAACCACCAGAACTATATCCTCATTATATTTCAATTTATTATCCTCAACCTGTTAGAGAAAAAAGAAAAAGTATGGTCCCAAGTTCAAGTAGAAGCAATAAAATGGCTTTTGATATGGAAGGTTTGGCTGCAGGAGAAAGCTTCGATGAATTACTTCAAGAAGATATTAGTTATTCAGCATCTACTGTTGAATCCGGTGCCACATCAGTTGTTTTTGATATTGATGGTAGCATCACAATAAAAAGTGATAATGAGCCGCATCTTGTTACAATTACAATCCAGGAATTCCCGGCTGGATTCAGGTATTCAACGATTCCTAAACATTCACAATATGCATATTTAAAAGCAAAAGTTAAGAATGATTCTGACTATCCATTCCTACCAGGAGATACAAATGTATTCTTAGATAACAACTTTGTTGCAAATTCATATTTGAAAGCAGTTGCACCAACAGAAGAGTTTTGGACGTTCCTGGGTGTTGATGAGGGGATAAAAGTAGAATACAAATTTGTAAAAAAATTCGATGAGACCGGTGGACTTTTCGTTGAGAAAAACAAAAAGATATTTGAATATCTTATCAAGATAACTAATAATAAGAAAACACAGGAAGAGATAGTCGTCTGGGATCAGCTGCCAATTTCACAGAATGAAAAAATTAAGGTGAAATTGATAGAACCTGCATATAAAGAAGATACTAAGATATTGAAAATAAATGAGCATAAATTTATCGAGTGGTTATTCGAACCTAAACCGGGTGAGGAGATACCGATACCATTTAAATATTCTGTTGAATACCCTATCGGCACACAGATAGAAGGGCTTTAGGAAAAATTTTGGAGTGTAGATAGATGCATTGGGGAAATCCATATTTATTGTTTTTGATAATACTGATACCGGTATTTCTAATTCTTATTGGAATTGCTAATCATAATAGGAAGAAGAATTTTTCTAAATTTGCAGAAGTGAAATTCTACGATTTCTTTATGCAGCAATTTTCGGGTTTCCACTGGTCACTCAAAAATTTTATATTTGTATTTGCATTTCTTTTTCTTATTATAGCTCTGGCAAGACCACGCTGGGATAAAGAGGTTCAGATCATTAAGAAAGAAGGAATTGATGTTGTGGTTGCTATTGATGTTTCCAAAAGTATGGATGCAACAGATATTCAACCTAGCAGGATCAAGAGAGCAAAAGATCAGATCTCACTTTTCATTGATCAACTTAAGGGTGATAGAATTGCTATTGTTGCTTTTGCAGGTAAGAGCTTTGTACAATGCCCATTAACCAACGACTACGATGCCGCAAAACTGTTTTTGAATCTACTCGATACGGAAACTGTTCCTTCTTATGGAACAAATATTGGTGAAGCAATTTCCACTTCATTAGAACTTTTTGGTGTGAAAGAAAAGCATAAAGTTATAGTCGTGGTAAGTGATGGAGAAGATCTGGAAGAAAATGCCGCTGAAATTGCTGAAGAAGCCGGAAAACAAAATGCTGTAATTTATACTCTAGGTATAGGCTCACCGGAAGGAAGCACAATTCCTATCAAAAATAGAGAAGGTGATGTTGTTTATGCCAAAGACGATAAAGGTGATATTATTTTTACAAAACTTGATATTACTACTTTAACGCAGATCGCTAAAATGGGAAGTGGACGCTTCTTCTCTATCACACCTCAACAATCGGAGATCTATGAGATCATGAAAAACATCAATTCTTTTGAGAAGAAGAAATTTGATTCTAAAGAATATGTGAGATACAAAGAGCAATATAAATATTTCGTGATCGCTGCATTGATCTTACTTCTGATAGAATCTCTTATCATCTATAAAAAGAAAACAAAATTCAAGCGGGTATTGTAATGAAAACTAAATTTCTAATTCTACTGATTCTGCTGATATCTTTCAGCACTTTGTTTTCTGATGTTGTGAATTACGATAAAGTCATCAGAAACTTAAAAGGTGTTAAATCTTATGATAAAGAAGATTTTGAGAATTCTGAGAGAAATTTCGAACGTAATGCCATTAAATATCCCAAAGATTCCCGATTGCATTTTAATCAGGCAAATGCTCAGGTTAAGAATGGCTTACTGGAAGATGCTGAACAGAATTATAAACTTGCTCTAAACAATGAGAAATTCAAAGACAGGTCAAAAGCATTACAAAATCTTGGGAACGTAAAATTCCTGCAAAAAGATTACAAAAACGCTATAAAGAATTATCGGGATGCTTTGGTTGAAGATCCACAGAATATAGATGCACGCTACAATTACGAACTTGCTGCCAGAATGCTACAGCGACAGCAGAAGGAAAAACAAGAAAATCAAAGTGGTGAACCCCCTGAACCGAAAGAACCATCAGAATTTGCAAAAAACATTAAAGCACAAGCAGATGATCTTGTTTCAAGAAACAAATATCGCAAAGCACATAATGTTATGAAAGAAGGATTGGTCAAAGATGAATCTGTTATTGCTTATAAAAAATTTATCGAACGTCTTGGTAAAGTAGCTGATATAAAGGGATAGATATGAGATACCTAATAATAATAATAGTCCTTGCTTCTGCTTGTTTTCTAATAGCTCAAACAGCAGAAGATTATTTTCATATCGGGGCACATCAATTATTGAATAGTCAACTTACTAAAGCTCATAAAACTGTTAGTGCAGGATTGCAGAAAGATCCTAATAATGCAGATTTAAAGAGACTACTTGCTATTATCGAAAAAGAACTTCAAGAAGAAGAACAGCAGCAACAACAAGACAAACAAAATGATGAGCAAAAAGAGAAAGAGCAAAAACAAGAGGAACAAAAGCAGGAACAAAAACAGAAATCTCAGGAAGAAAAACAAAAAGAAGAAAAGAAAGAAGATGCGGAGAAAATGTTAAAAGCTCTATTGCAAAAAGAAAAAGAAGAGATGAAAAAAGAGAAAGAGAAAATGAATGTTGACAGAACAAAAACCGGTAAGTACTGGTAGATCATCATGAGATTCTATAAGGTATAAGATGAAGAAAATAATTTTGGTATTAAGTATACTTTTAATCGGCCAACTTCTAATTGCGCAGGATATAGAGGTTGAATCTTATGTTGATAGAACCAAGGTTGGAACTTCTGATCTGGTTAAATATACAATTGAGATCTCCGGTGAAAAAATGGGTAATATTTCCACTCCAAGATTACCAAAAATAGAAAACTTTGAGAACCTTGGTTCCTCCACTTCATCCTCATCCAACTATTCTATTGTTAACGGAAAAATGACATCCAAAGTTACAAAAAGTTTCACTTACACTTTGCGTCCCAATAAAATTGGAAATCATATAATCCCACCAATAACTATAAAGATCGAAGATAAGTCATTTACAACCGATCCTATTCATATAAAAGTTTCAGAGGGTACTACTCAACCGGCTCCACCAACATCATCATCATTTACTCAGCAACCAAATTCATCATTAGATCTCTCAGATAATCTTTTTTTAAAAGCAAACATCAGTAAAAAAAATGTATATGTAGAAGAACCAATAATTGTAGAATATAAGCTCTATTCCAGATATGATATAGCCAATCTTTCTTTTGCCGGAGATACGAATTTCGAAGGTTTCTGGAAAGAAGATATCTACAAACCCGAGAGTATAAGCTTCGATCGTGAAACATACAATGGCGTGATGTACAATGTGATGTTGATTCGTTCAGTTGCATTGTTCCCAACTAAAAGCGGGAAGATGAGTATTCCTTCAGTAGCCTTGAATGTTGATATTCGAACTCAATCACATAGTTTCTTTGATTTTGGAACAACCAAGAGATACAACATTAAGAATAAGCCGATATCGGTAAATATACGGACAATACCTCAAAATAAACAAAGCTCCTACTCAAATGCCGTAGGAAAATTCAAGCTTTCCAGTAATATCAGCCAGACCCAGTTAAATGTTGGTGATTCATTTACTTATACGATCACGATTAGCGGGACCGGAAATCTGAAGCAGTTTGATGTTCCAAAATTGAAGGAAGTGAATAACTTAAGATTCTTAGATCCGGAGATTACCACAGATATTAATAAGAACAAGATATCCGGTAAGAAGACAATTAAATACTTGATCATAGCTCAGGAAAAGGGAAATTACACATTGCCGTCTGTTCCATTTACATATTTTGATACTTCAGCCCAAAGCTACAAAACTCAGCAAACTAAACCATACCAATTGAAGATCGGAGAAGGTGACCTTACATATGTTGCCAGCAGTGCTGCACAATCTATAGTTAGTCTGGAAGGTTCAGATATCGGTTTCATCATCACAGACAGCGCTTTAGCTTCAAAGAAAATTTATTATGATATGTTTTTTTACTGGTTTATCTGGTTTATGATATTACTTCTCATTCCCACCTCAATATTATATTCTAAAGAGAAAGCGAAGTTAAAAGGAAATGTTGATTACATCCGTCAAAAACAAGCAAATAAGATCTTAAAAAAATATATGAAAGAAGCAAGTATCTTGGCAGCACAAGATGACTCAGGATTCTATGCCGCCGCACAGTTAGGATTGAGCAGCTATTTGGCAGATAAACTAAAAGAACCGCGAGGAAGTTCCACCGAAAACATTTTATCTAAAATGAATCTAAGAGATATATCAGAAGAATTGATCAAAAAAATACAGACACTTTTTGAAACCTGCGATCAGGCACGGTTTATGCCAGGTGGATTTTCTAAAGAGAGAATAGAAACAGATTTTCAACTGATCAAAGAGACGATCAATGAGATCACAAAGTGTAAATTGTAATAAAGTGAGTTGATCATGATTATAAAAAAAACGATATCCACACTCATATTAGTATTCTTGGCAGCCAACATCTTTGCCGTTAGTCAGATAGATGCAATATACGAAGAAGCGATTAACTCATATAATGACAAAGATTATCAAACTGCATTAGAAAAATTTAGTCTTATTGAAAATGAAGGAATAGTTAATTCTGACCTTTATTACAACATTGGAAACTGTTATTTCAGAATAAATGAGATCGGCAGAGCTATTCTTTATTTCAAAAAAGCTCTAAAGGTAAGATCCGATCATCAGTCTGCCAGAAGAAATCTGGATTACGCTCTTACTTTTACCAAAGATAAACAGAATTCCGAAAGTGAAAGTGTTATAAGATCATTCTGGCTAAAGGCATTTGATTCACTTTCTATTAATCTTTTGGCTATCATCACACTCGCTTTATTTATGATAATTATAGTACTTATCAGTTTTATGATAATTCATTACAAAAACCGCGAGAAAACAGTTCAATTATTTATGACAACGATCTTCATCTTTCTCTTCTCAGTTTTTCTTATTATCAGCATATTAAAATGGCAGGAATTTCATAGTGATGACGAAGGAGTTCTACTCAGCACGTCTACTATCGGATATAGTGGGCCCGGAGAAGATTTTACCCGGGTTTTCACAATTCATGAAGGAATGATATTCACCATAGAAAGAGACGAAGAGAACTGGAGTTTGATCAAGTTGGAGAACGGATTAGGTGGTTGGATAAGTAAAGATACTTTTGTTAGAATAGAACTATAATTATACATATGAAAAAATTACTTGCACTGTTCTTGATACTGACTATTCAAATAAATGCTAAAGAGCTGATCTCTATACGTGGTAATCCGGTTCAGGGTGGAATTCTCATTTGCAAAACTGACAGCTCAATAGAAAAATTATTCCTCGATCATAATGAGATCAAGATCTTTAATAATATAGCCCTAATAGGTTTTGACCGCGATGCAAAACTTCGTCATCATATAACCTATGTAATGAAAAGTGGTGAAATGAAAACAATTAAATTTTACCTGACAAAGCAAGAATATGAAACACAAAGAATTGATGATATCCCACCTGAATATTTAGAAGATCCGACAGATCCGGATGTGATATGCAGGATCGAAAATGAATATTCTACGCTGCAAGATATTCGCGAAAATATTCGAAACAACCAATTTATTTACTTAGATGATTTTAGGATCCCTGTAGAAAATGGAGAGATAACAGGAGTTTTTGGCAGTAATAGAATATTGAACGGTATTACAGTTTCCCCACATAACGGACTTGATATTGCTGCCCCAAAGGGAACAGATATTTTTGCAATGACAACCGGCATTGTTGCACTAACAGGTAATTATTATTATAATGGCAAGTTTGTGCTTTTAGATCATGGTGGTGGATTAAGCTCCATTTACATCCATATGAGTTCCATTAATGTGGGAATTGGAGATTATATTCTCAGGGGTGAGAAGATCGGTGAGGTCGGTTCTAGCGGTCGTTCAACAGGAAATCACCTTCATTGGGGCGTGGATTGGGATTCAAAACGAATCGATCCTGAATTTTTACAAAAAATGGATGAAGTATTTTTGAAGATACAGAAGAGATAGTTCGTTTTTGAGTATATTGGCTTGTACTGTTTTCAAATTTAATTATTATTCTAAGCTTGAGTAATCTTGAGCTTAGTTCGAAGATTTAGGATGAAGATACCTTTCAACTTAAGCCGCTGTAATTGTCTTACCCTTTTTAGAATTATGTTATCTGATTCAAAATATATCTAAAACTCTTTAGAAAGTCCAAATCTTACTGAAATATCCCGCGTGAATTTAATGTCTGCTCTTGTAATTAATGGAACAGCTATGCTCACTTTTGCCATTCCCAACGAAGTAAGATAATGCAATCCAGGAATAATATCAATAATAAACATACTAGATTCTATCTTATCTGGTCCAATTGGGTCATTTACATCACCATCTCCAGTGGATAGTACTAGAATCGTAATATATCCATCAAATTTTGGTTCAAACTGGATAAAGCCATATTTACCCTTTATATTAAACGAATTCCCTAATTTTACCTCATCCTTATTACGTCCGTTCAACCTGTACTGTATATCGATAAATAGTTCTGAATATACTCCTCTTTTAAAGAGGAAATTACCCGAAAATATCATATCTAGAGATCCAGAGCCCATAGGTGCAGTATAATCAAAATCCTCTATTGTTACTGTTTTGTCTTTATCACCTGTTGGAAGTTTTAGTGTAAAATTTCCTGCATAATCAATTTGCCATCCTTTTATATCTCCTTTAAAATACGATCTGAAAGCAGCTGTAACAGACATATCCCCGATACCAATAGGACTTTTACTTTTATCGTCATAAGTTATTGTTTTTCTAATAATTGGAAGATGGGCTCCAAAAACAAAACTCTGCCATGGGCATGAGATTGGGATTTTTAAATTTTGCTGACTTTTTGTAAATTCTATCTCCGGTGCGATCTGAATTTTTTCAACATGAAATATTGTACATGTTTTATATAGCTCTGAAGATACAGATGGATCTTTTAACAGATGCGAACTATCAAATTCAAATTGTGCAAAAACCAATGAAACTAAAAAAACTGATAAAACTATAAATATAGCTCTCATATCATTCTCCGATTATTTTTACAAGAAGACGTTTCTTTCGCATGCCATCAAATTCACCATAAAATATCTGTTCCCATGGTCCGAAATCCAATTTACCATCAGTGATAGCAACAACTACTTCTCTTCCCATTATTGTTCTCTTGAGATGTGCATCGGCATTGTCTTCAAATCCATTATGTTGATATTGTGAATATGGTTTTTCGGGAGCAAGTTTTTCCAACCATTTTTCAAAATCGTTATGAAGTCCAGATTCATCATCATTGATAAATACACTAGCCGTAATGTGCATAGCATTGACCAGGCAAAGTCCTTGCATAATTCCACTCTCCAGAAGACAAGTATTAATATCGGAAGTGATATTTATTAATTCTCTACGGCTGGATGTACTAAACCATAATTCTTTTCGGTAGGATTTCATAAATTTTCCCTTTGTTCACCGATGATTAATAGCTATTGGATAACCATTCCGTCAAGATATGAGATCAATTTCTTCTTTAGCTGCTTATTGATCTGTTTGCCCAGTGTGCGAATTGCACGTGCCTTTGCCTCCGAGGCAGAAACATGCCCTTCCTTGCCCTTCTCAGACATAGAGACAATAACATTATCTTTATTATCTGTTACATTTATCTGTAATTCATATCGAATAAATTCAAGATCACGCTTTAGATCTGTTTTTTCCAGTAATATACCACCTTCAATTTTTAATACATTATCTTCGGAAAGTACAAATCCCAGATCGTTAACAAGTTCTTCCAGTAATATCGTGATCTTATTTTCTTCATCATTTTGTATTTCAATTTTACATGAGATTGCTGCAGCTGATTTTTTAGCATCTTTTACAATTGTGACGTGATTATAGTTTATCTCAAGCATATCAATAGCAGAAGGAAAAATAATAATAAGTTGAGCAAGAAGCGATTCATTAATGGAGCTTACAGCAGATGCTGCGTTCATTGCCGCATATTTAAGAATTGGATCAGCAGACTTATCAGCAATTCCTAAGAAATAATCTATACGGCTTGCATTTTTATTAATTTTACTTTCATAGATCTCTGCCGTCTTCATTCTATTTAGAAAAGCAATAGCATGAACTTGCCCGACATCATCTGTATAACTTTCTCCATATTGGATATTAAAAAGCGTTTGTTGTGATTTAATATTCACACTTTTAGTTACATCGGTTTGTTCTTCTGTGCTGGTTTTATTGTTTTTAGTTAGTTCCATATAGCGCTGATTAACTGTCTCTTCTGCTTTGATGTTAGATTCAAATATTTGAGCCAATTTGCCGGCAGCCATATTTTCTGCATCACTTCTTGAATCTCCCTCACCAATAGCTGTAAGATACATCTGCTCTGAATAAACAGCTTTTGGGTTCTTAAGCCATTCCGGTTTGGAACCTTTTCTTTTCTTGGCTTGTGTGGCACATGAAAGTATGAGAATAATAATAATTGATAGTAAAATTGTTTTTTTCATATTTCCTCTCATTATTTAACTTTAATTTAGATAAAATGATTCAAATAAATTCAATCCTGATTTTGAAACGTTTTTATCGCCAAGATCATCAACAAAAAGTACAGAGCCATTTTTTGAATAATATTTTACTTTGATGTTATGTATTCCCGGAGTTACTTCAATTTCAGCTACAGAAGTTTTTGCCGGAAAGAATCTGGATATTCTAAGATCAGCGTTTTCAGTTGCATCCACAACCGCGTCGGTAGCCAATCTAGCTGCAAATCCTAAAAGTGCATTATCTATTTTTTTCTCCATCTCTTCTTTGCGTTTTGCTGCAAAAAGTCCCTTAAGAATAGTTCTGGTTATTGTTTTTAGATAGAGCATAGGTTCTTTAATTTTGAATGTTTCTAATGCAACTTTCTCGATATCTTCTATTTGCTGAAGATCTGCGGATATTTTTCCATCAATAATAACTTCTATCCTTCCAATATTAGATTTCCTTTTTTTTAAGAATGGAAGTTGGAATTTAAAGTGATATCCTTTTTTCATATCCTCCCATTTTATCAGATCCAGAGTTTCCAAATTTTGTTTTCCACGGGGATTTTCTTTTGTAGTTCCAATTACAACCAAATCCTTTTCTGTGTGAATATATAGTGTATTTGCTTTCTTATCGGGAGCTCTACCGGTAAACGATACAAGATTGATCTTTGCTTTATCGGTTCTTTTAAGATAGCTATTTAAAGACGGTTTGCTGAAATTATAAATATGAGACTGTAATTGCCAGGCTTCATCAATTTTTTCTTTATCAATTCTGGCATCATCCATCTTACCTTCGGCACGGTAAAGAAGCATGCTCAAATATCTTCCAAGAGCAGAATTATGGAACTTATTCTTACCTGTCTCAAAATTCTTCTTCTTATCTTTGGAGGAGTTATATTGTTTTGCCATTTTTTTGTGCTTCTGCTCAAGCAAAGATAGTTTCTCATTAATCTTTCTGATCTCAACAAAAGCATCATCAAATTTATCTAGCTCAACATAATTAAGTGCTTTGAAGACATTGAGATATACGTCCTCATAATCCTCACCGGAGTATTCTAGAACGTTATCATTCAATAACATTGAAGCTGCTCCACGGCTTAAACTTTTAGTGTATAATTCATCAAAAGCAGTTTCTGCTTTGGAAAGTAGTTTGTTACTTTGTTCAAAATCACCATTGTAGTGATGCAGCATTCCTGCGTCCACATAATATAACGCTTTTTCTTTCTCTTTATAAAATTTTTCTTTAGCTTTTTTGATCTGGTTTAGGGCTCCTTGATAGTCATGAGAGATAATTTTATCATCAATTCCCACAAACTGTGCTTTAGAGCTTTTTGTATTTGCACAACTTATTGCAAACAAAATTAAAAGAATAAGAAATACATTGAGTATTCGGTTCATTCTTGAACTACCATTTGACTTTATTTTTTTTAACATATTTCTTAATTTCTTTTGATCCTATCCATACTTTTTCGTTGGATTCTACATTGATAAGTTCAAGATCCACTTGATAGAATTTTACTGCTTTTCCACCACTTGCATCTGTATTAGATTTTATTCCACCCAGAAGTATGAAATCTGCACCGGATTCTGCAGCTAGTCTTTTTGCTGTTTCATCACTAGCATAAGATTGCTGTTCCATTCTTTCATCTCTGATCTCTTCACGCTCTTTCTTACTTGCCACAAATTTTACTTTTCCGCTGTTGATGAGCTCTCTTTCAATATCCTTAACAAAAATATCTGCCTGAATATGTTCAGAACTAAAATTTCTGATAGTTCCTACTATCATCACAGGTTTTCTATCTTCTTCAAGAACAAATTCCTGCAACCAGGATCTGTACATCAAATCTTTTATCATCTGCTCTGCAACCAATCGTGAATCGGTATCATTCCAATTACCACTTTGATCAGTAACCTCTTCTGCAGAAATTCTTTCAACTGTACGAGTAGGTGCTGCGCAACCTACAATCATCATTATGATCACTAATAGTCCAAATACTGCTATTTTACTTATTTTCATGTTACCTCCTAATTAGTTTTAATGATATAGAACTTAAATATATAAAATTAATGTCAAACTAATTTTATTGTGTAAATAAATAACCCGACGTTTCTGTCGGGTTATTTATCAAACAAGACCATTTTATTATTTACCTAAAAACAAGTTATAATTACTTCTTACCTATTTCAATTCCCTTTTTTATAGCTTTAAGGTTTGCTTCCAAAAGCTCAGGATTCTTTTTCTTGAGAAAACCTGAAAGATCATTTTCTAGAGTTTCGTATTTCACGATCCCTGTTTTACCAATAACAATACCGATTGCAACCATATTCAAAACCATCATGCTTCCAATTTCTTTAGCAATTTGATTCATTGGTGCTTTTATAATAGTTATATCTTCACGCTTTATACCATGTGGGCACATATCCGTATTAAAAATAAGCAGCCCATTTTTTTTAATAGCCGGACCAAATTTATCAATAGAAGGTTGATTTAAGGCTATAAGTACATCTGGATAAGTTACTAAGGGTGAAGCAATTGGTTTGTCGGAAATAACAGCAGAAACATTTGCAGTTCCACCACGCATTTCAGGACCGTATGAAGGAAGCCATGAAACATTAAGTCCTTCTCCCATTCCTGCTTTTGCCAAAAATTTACCAATTGTAAGAGCACCTTGTCCACCAAATCCGGAGCTAATTATTTCTGTTTTCATTATTCGCCCCCTTCTATGGATCTGTCACGGAAATTACCAAGTGGGAAGAAAGGTAACATGTTCTCTTTTGCCCATTTCAATGCTTCAACAGGTGCTATTCCCCAATTTGTAGGACAGGTAGAAACAAACTCTACAAAAGTAAAACCTCTCTCTTCTTTGTTAAATTGAAGAGCTTTTTTTACAACTCTTTTAGCTTTAATAATATCTTGAGGAGAAAGTAGTGAAACTCGCTCGATAAAATATGGTGCTCTAAGAGAATTTATTAATTCACAAGCTTGTATGGGATAACCAATATCTTTTTCATCTCTTCCATAAGGTGAGGTCGAAGTTTTCATACCAGGTAGAGTTGTGGGAGCCATCTGACCACCCGTCATCCCATAAATTGCATTATTCACGAAGAATACTGTAATATTCTCTCCCCTGTTAGCTGCATGAACGATCTCAGCAGTTCCTATTGCAGCTAGATCACCATCTCCCTGATAGGTAAAAACATGCATATCGGGTCGAGCTCTTTTCATTCCTGTAGCAACAGCTGGTGCTCTTCCATGAGCAGCTTCCGCCATATCGAAATTAAAGAATTTGTATGCAAAAACAGAACATCCAACCGGAGCAACACCCATCATTTGGTTTCTCATTTCAAGTTCGTCTATAGATTCTGCTATAATTCTATGGGAAATACCGTGAGTACAACCGGGACAGTATGTAAATTGTATATCAGTTAATGATTTTGGTCTTTGTGCAATAATTTCCATCATTCCCCCTATTTATCCAAGATCTTAGCTTTAATTTCATCTGGTGTAAATAAAATACCACCGACTTTGCCAATGAACTCTACTGGTATTTTCCCATTAACTGCCAGTTTCACATCCTCAACCATTTGACCAAGGTTCAATTCGCAAACTACAATCTTTTTAACTTTGTCGTGAAGCACGTTCTTAATAGCATCATAAGGATACGGCCAAACAGTGATAGGTCTTATCATACCTACACTCTTACCTGCTTCCTGCAATTCATCGATTGCGGATTTTGCTATTCTGGCTGCTGTTCCAAATGAAACAACAACTACTTCATTATCATCAGAAATATTATATTCTTCATATCTTATTTCATTTTTTGTGACCTCATCATATTTCTTACCAAGCTTAATAACATGCTGCTCTAAAACCAGGGGATCGATCTCTAAAGAATTGATCTCATGATGATGGTGGTTTGGCTCATCTTCATTTGGGTGTATGCACCAATCAAAATGTTGTTCATCAAGTTGTTTCAGTTCCTCTTCTGTTTTGTATGGTTGGAACTCAACCGGTTCCATCATTTGTCCTAGAAGTCCATCAGAAAGGATCATTACAGGATTTCTATATTTATCTCCAAGATCAAAAGCCAGGTCTGCCATATCGGCAAATTCTTGAACTGTGCTTGGTGCTAGAACTATAAGATGGTAATCTCCATGACCTCCACCTTTAGTTGCCTGGAAATAATCTCCTTGTGCAGGTTGAATATCACCAAGACCCGGACCACCACGCTGAACATTTACAATAACTGCCGGTAATTCTGCTCCGGCAAGATACGAAATCCCTTCCATTTTAAGAGAAATACCAGGGGATGAAGAAGATGTCATAACCCTTCTCCCACATCCTGATGATCCATAAACCATATTTATTGCGGCAATTTCACTTTCTGCTTGCACAAAAGTACCATCTACTTTCGGCATCATTTTCGACATATATTCTATTAATTCACTCTGAGGAGTGATCGGATACGCAAAATAAAGCCTGCAACCTGCACGGATAGCGGCTTCAGCAACTGCTTCATTACCTTTCATCAATACTTTTTCAGCCATAATATCCTCCTTCTATTTTTCTACAGTAATTGCCACGTCTGGACAAGTTGTGTAGCATAACTTACAAGCAATACAAGCTTCTTGATCAAAACATTCCGAATAGTGATAGCCTTTGGAATTAATATTTTCAGAAAATCTTATTATACTCTTGGGGCACGCCGGAATACATAAACCACAGCCTTTACACATTTCCGCGTCAACGGTCATTCTTGCCATAATTTTCTCCTTATTCTCTAAATTTATTTTATGCAGTAGACAGTTTTAATTAAGCTGAATTTGTCAACCGGATTATTTAATATTGTTAATATAGAAAATCGACTAAAATTATTAAGAAATGTTTTAGTAATTACTTATCCTGAATGATTAGAATTGTATCTTATTATTTCTTTAGAAAAGTCCTGATAAATTCATCCTTTTCTACCAGACCGAATCCTCCTGCTTTACAACTTTCTTCGTTATATTCGCAGATGTCATCTGCATCTAATTTCGGATAGTAAATGATAAAAGGAACAGCATCATGTGTATGAGTTCGCACTTCGCAAGGTGTGGAATGATCTGGCAGAACAGCTATTGCAACATCTTCTTCTAGTTTGGAAGTCTCTTCTAATACATATTTCACAACTCGTGCATCTAAATATTCAAGTGCTTTTATTTTAAGTTCAGCATCACCGGAATGACCTGCTTCATCAGTAGCTTCCACGTGCAGATAGACTAGATCATGAGTTTTAATAGCTTCCACGGCTGCAGCTGCTTTACCTTCATAATTTGTATCTGTAAGTCCGGTTGCTCCTTCCACTTCGATCACATCCATTCCGGCATAAATTCCAAGTCCTTTAATTATATCCACGGCAGAGATCACAGCTCCAGAAATTTCAAATTTCTCATTCATTGTTCTCATTGAAGGCTTGTAACCTGAAGACCAGAACCAAACAGAATTAGCCGGATCTTTTCCATTTGCGATACGCTTTTTATTAATTGGATGATCTTTCAATAATTCCTGTGATCTTAATATAAGATCATTGAGTAATTTACATGTTTCTTCCCCATTATTGCTTGTTGGTTTTATCATTACATCTTTAAAGGGTGTTCCCGGCACATCGTGAGGTGGTGTAAATTGCAGGTCGTTATTCCCATTCTTTACAACAAGTAAATGACGGAAGCTGATCCCTTTATGGAATTTTACAAAATCATTACTCAGTTTTTCATTCAAAAAATCTATGAGAATATGTGATTCCTCTGTACTGATATGCCCGGCTGAATGATTCTTTATTTTTCCTTCCTCAATACAAATAAGATTACAGCGCATGGCTAGATCACCTTTCTTTATTTCCACTCCCATACTTGCGCCTTCCAGCACTCCCCTGCCCTCATAAACTTTATGAATATCATAACCTAAAACTGCTAAATTGGCAACTTCACTACCAGGCGGCATGTCAAGCGGTACAGACTGGAAGAGGCCACATCTTCCCATTTTTGCTAATTTATCAATATTAGGAATATTTGCCACTTGCAACGGTGTTTTATTTCCTAATTTTTCAATGGGATGATCCGACATCCCGTCACCTAAAATGATTATATACTTCATATCAATCCTTTTTTTCCCGCTAATCACGCGAAAATCACGAAAATTTGTTTCCAAGCTCCAGTTAAAAAAATACAGTAGACATTCCCACTGAGGACAATTGAGAACAAGGAATTACTTCATTAATTTAGTAACAAAGTAATTCCTTGTTACACGCAATGTAAAACTTTCGCAGCTTTACATCAATAGCTAGATCCGTAAACAGCCTGCCTGTTATATTTTCTCTTATAATTTTTTCTTTTTGTTATTCTCTTTATGTATTTTTCTGCAAAGTTTTTCAACTTCACGGAAATTAACTTTTCCGCTACTCATCATTGGGATATCTTCAAGTATGTGAAACTCTCTGGGAAGAGCAATTGCAGGTAGATCATTCGCCATCTTCTTCACGATGCTTTTCGTATCGATCTCACCTGTTGTGATAGCAGCAACAACATCAGCTCCTTTTGTTGGATTAGGCACATCTACTACACAGCAAATAACTTCATCGGGAAGATATTTATTTAATACCTCTTCCACCTTAACCAATGATATCATCTCACCACCAACTTTTACAAACCTCTTCAAACGCCCCTTATGCCAAATATAACCATCCTCATCGACTAGACCCATATCTCCTGTGTCATACCAGCCTTTACGAATTCTCAGAGAAGTTTCTTCCAGATCACCAAGATAACCCTTCATTATCATATCACCTTTTACAAGGAGTTTTCCAACAGAATTTGCCGGTAATTCCTCATCAGTATCAATATGCAATATCTTAACTTGAACATCAGGAATTGGTTTGCCCACACTTCCAGTCTTATTTTCATTAGGTGTATTTATAGATATCGCAGGACTTGTTTCGGTAGTTCCATATGCATTTAAAATTGTCAGGTTATGTTTTTGCATAAAGCCATCAAAGATCTGATTTGTTAAAGTATCTGCACCGGAGATCGCAATTCTCATTGAAGCAAAATCTCCAGGTGATGATTTTTTTAAGTAACCATAGTAGAAACTGGGTGTGCCCGCCATTAATGTAACTTTATATTTTTTTATCAATCCACAGATAATTTTATAATCTAGTGGATTAGGATATGCCACAATATTACATCCTAGTATAATAGGTAACCAGAAATTAGCAGTAACTCCAAATACATGGAATAGTGGTAAGTTTGCCAGGAAGATATCATCAGAACTTAAATCCATAATTGTCGGAATCCCATTCACATTGTGCATAATACTTGTGTGTGTTAATTGAACTGCCTTAGGTTCTTTCTCGCTGCCACTCGTAAAAAGAATAACAGCAGTTTCATCCATATCTCCATGATGTACAGATCTTATGATCTTTTTAGCAGAACCTTTTGATTTGAAAAGGGCTGGTAGTTTATCAAAAAGCTTGATCGTCGCTGCAATATCTTCTAAAAATATCATGCCTTCAATAGGATCAAGTTTAAGTTTTTCCAATAATTTCTTACTTGTGATTATCGTTTCGAAACTACATTTTTCTTGAGCATAGATAGAATTTTCAATTGCTCCAGTTCCATAATTTATCATCACCGGAATTTTCCCAGCCATCAATAGACCGATATTTGTAAGCATACATCCTGCAGAAGTTGGAACCATTACTCCCACATATTTACTACTGATCTTCTTGAACTTTTTGGCAAAGATCAAAGATATGATCAACATTCTTTCATATTGCACATCTTTACCCGTGGCAATATCATGAATTGCAATTTTCTTACTAAACTTTTTAGCAGTTTGTATAAAGCGATGATGTAGTTGCATATAACCTCCTAATTAATTGAACCTCATTCATTTTTCATTCAAATAAATTTCTTTTCGATATTGGAAAAATCATTTTAATATTTCTCTTTCAAATAATTTTTGAATGCTTGATAGTTGTTTTCAATCGAATCGTAAAATTCTTCTTTCTCTTCAATGCCTTTTAAACTTGGTGGAAGCTTGGGATCAAAATTCAAGATCTCTACTATCTGCTCCGGAAATTTAGCAGGATGAGCCGTTTCTAATGAAATACACAATTGATCTTCATTATCTAATTCAGGATGTTCATGCAAGAACCTCTGTAAGCCGGCCCAACCGACAGAACCGTGAGGTTCCAATAAAAGTTTATGTTTATTATAAGCTTCATAGATCATAGTTCTAGTTTCGTCATCTGTAATACTTGTTGAGTATACATCTTCTCGTAATCTCATCAAATCAGGTGTTTTACTAATATTTCCAGTTTCATCCATTACTCCATCATAAAGTGCTATAAACCGTGATAGATTACTTGGATGTCCCACATTCATCGCACTGGAAAGACAATTTTTAGATGGCTCTACTTTTTCATATATTCCTGTTTTAACAAAGGTGGGAAATTCATCATTCTCATTAGTTGCAATAATAAATTTCTTAATTGGAAGTCCCATCCTCTTTGCGAACATTCCTCCCATCATATCACCAAAGTTACCGGATGGGATAGAAAAGATAACCTCTTCATCTTCATTTTTCCTCAAATGGGCAAAGGAATAGAAATAGTATACTATTTGAGGGATCAATCTTCCAATATTTATTGAGTTTGCAGATGAAAGATTCAAGTAATCCAATTCATTATCGGAAAACGCATCTTTCACCAGATATTGACAATCATCAAATTTGGCATTAATTGAAATAATCTGCACATTCTTACCCAGTGTTGTCATCTGCTTTCGCTGTCGGCTTGTTACTTCATTTTTGGGAAACAGAACCAGAACATTAATGTTATCTAATCCATAAAATGCGTTTGCAATAGCACTTCCAGTATCACCGGAAGTAGCTGTGAGGATAAGCAATTCACGATTTTCTTTATCGAGATAATATTGCATTAACCTACCCATCATTCTTGCTGCAAAATCCTTGAAAGATGCTGTTGGACCCTGATCCAGCCGCATCACATATTTCCTGTCATAAACATTTTCCAGCGGAACTTCATAATTATACGCATCTTTAACAATAGCTTTCAGATCGGTATCAGAAATTTGATCGTGTAAAAACTTTCTGCCAATTTCAAAGGCGATCTCATAATAATCCATCTGAGAAAATTTATTAATCTCTTCTTTTGTAAAAGTAGGGATCTCTTGTGGCACATAAAGTCCTTTATCAGGAGCCAAACCTTTTAATAATGCACTCTCAAAATCCACAACTTCTGCTTTTAAATTTGTTGAATAATATTTGATCTTTTTCTTCATAATTATCTAATTTTCCTTTTTCTTTTTATATCTGTTTGGATCTGCAAAAAAGTCGATCACATAACATTTGGTTATAAATTCGGCGGAATGAATAATTCCTTCCGGAATAAGATAACGATCTCCTCTGGTGTATATCTTTGTTTCACCATCGATAGTAAACTTCATCTTGCCTTCCAACACCATTCCCCACTGCGTACAATGAGAATGGTCGGGAATTTTGCCGATCGGTTCAAGTTCAAAGAATACTGCAGATATTGTATCATCCTGCATTAACCAACCACGAACACCATCCAGTGCTATCTCGATTTCTGGTAAATTCTTGATCATCTCGGGATAAACATCTTTATACATCATCTTTCTCTCCTACTTCTATTAATTTTTTGTAAATTAGACTCTTCGTCGAATGCCTCTGTAAGAAAATCTCAGAGAGACAATCAACACTCGGTCTTTTTGAGAAACTCTATCTACTTCTCCCTCGAAGAATCCAGAGTACTACAGCTACAATATCTTAAAACACATATCAAAATAAACCTTTAGCAAATCCACCATCTACTTTCAAAGAAACTCCAGTAATATATCCCGCTCCTTCCGAAACCAGGAAGGCAACAGATTGAGCAAATTCTTCCGGAGAACCAATTCTCTTCATTGGAATTTCAGCTTCCAACTTCTTATAAAAGTCTTCTATTGTTCCATTTCCACTTTTTGTAAAAGCTTTTGCTAAATTTACTATTCTTTGTGTTTTAGTGTACCCTGGACAAATAGAGTTTACAGTGATCCCATCTTTTGCAACTTCATTAGATAGACTCTTCATAAATCCTATTACACCAGTTCGTGCAGTGTTAGATAAGATCAGATTACCTATAGGTTGTTTCACAGAAACCGAAGTCATCATCACGATCCTGCCCCATTTTTGTTTTTGCATTAATGGAACCACTTTTTTGGCAAAGTGAAATAGTGCTTAGCAAATTTAATTCTACAGCATTCCGGTAGTCTTCTACTCTAAAGTCACTAAAACTACCAGCGGGAGGTCCACCGGCATTTGTAATTAGAATATCAATAGTTCCATATTCTTGTATAACAGAGTCTATCATTTGTTTCACTTGTTTTTCAACTTTTACATCGCAAGCGATGATCGAGATTTCTTTATTTGTATTTTTCTTAATTTCAAATTTTGTTTTTTGTAAAGACTCTAAATTACGGGAACAGATAACTACATTGGCACCTTCGGACACTAATTGAATTGCCACAGCTTTCCCCAAGCCCTTACTGGCAGCGGTTACGAGTGCAACTTTCCCTTCAATTCTAAGATCCATCTATTTCTCCTAAATTTGAGTTTTCACACACTCAGCTAATCTCTTTACCGCTTCTGCTATTTGTTCTTTAGTGGCAAATGAGAAATTTATCCGCATTTCATTCTTACTTGGATTTTCACCAAAGAAAACCTCTCCCGGAACAAAAGCTACTTTAAATTTGATAGCCTCATAGAATAACTTCATTGTATCGATCTGTTTAGGAAGCGAAACCCACAAGAATAATCCTCCTTCGGGTTTCGTCCATTTAACTCCCCATTCACTTGGAAAACGCTTCTTCATAGATTGCAAAAATATCTTGAGTTTCTCGCTGTAGTATGATTTGCATTTTTCCATATGTACATCGTAATCCATCTCTGTAAGAAATGCTGTGCAAAGATCCTGATTATATTTGGGTGTATTTAATATGTTCCCACCTTTAATGTTACCCATTTTCTCAATAACTTCCTTCGGACCAATATTAAATCCAACCCTGATACCAGGACAGAAAATTTTTGAGAAAGTATAAAGCCCGATAACATTAGTTCCATTTCTTCTCTGATCTAGAGAAAAAATTGAAGGAATAGATTCTCCCCGATAACGAAGATCACGATATGGACTATCTTCCACTATTGGGATATCAAATTCATAACTAAGATCTAGTAGTGCCTCACGCTTTGCTAAACTGGTTGTAATACCGGTAGGGTTTTGAAAATCAGGCACAACATAGATGAATTTTGGTTTCTTATCTAATCCAGAAAGTATTTTCCTATATTCACCTACATCGGGTCCGTCATCTTCTATATCAATTCCAACAATCTGTGGATTTTGCATTTGAAAAGCCACAATAGCTCCGGCAAAAGTAGGACGGTCTATCATAATTACATCACCGGAATTGAGGAATAATCTTCCAGTAAGATCAAGGCCGTGCTGCCCGGATGAAGTTACTAAGATCTGCTCTTTAGTAATTTTAATATTATCCCTCTTCAGGAATTCAATAACGGTATTTTTTAAACTCTCCTCACCTGTCACAGCAGTATATTGGAAGATATTCTCTAAATTATTTTCTAATAATTTCTTTGAGACTTCTCTCATTTGAGTTTTTTGAAACATATCCGGTGAAGGAAGACCTCCGGCAAGAGAGATTATTTCAGGATCATTTAGATATTTGAATATTTTACCTATTGAATATCCCTCAAAATCCTTCATTATTTTGGAATATTTACCCTTCCAATCTATGATCATTATTGCTCCTAATCTACAAATTACTTTCAAGCCTAAGTTAGAGATTAATCTAACAAACTAATACGATCCACCACCAAAAATTGATTTAATTCCTTTCTTCATAAAGCTTTTTCCATCTTTAGTTGCCTGTAAAGATTTATAATAGATCACATCACCTATCTTCCTTGCATTTTCATCTCGCTCTTCTTCCGAAAGGAAATAAGCCATCATTGTATCCAATTCACGAGCAGTTCCATCGCTTTCATATTTGAATGTCATATTTGTTCCATTTTCCAAAACCTTAAAAGCATTTTCAGTCCAATTAAATCCTTCCATCCCAAGATCGGGATTAATATAGATATGAGCAGCAAGACTAACTCCCTTTATACCACTTTCTTTAAGTTCTTTTGCACATTGAATAAATGTTTCTGCAGAAGCACCGTTTCCAATATTGATTTCATATAAAGGAGATGTGTTATCATCACGAAGATAAGATTTCATAATATTCAATAGCATTCGGAACTGCATTACTGTTTGAGTAGAGAGCAACATTGATATCTTAAAATACAGATTTGGAATATCTCTTCCGTAATAGCAGGCTGCTATGATAGAACTCCAACTTGGATTGAGGAAGAAATCTGCACCAGTTGCCAGAGCAGTTCTTGTAATACCATCAAGATATACAAGATGGTTGTCATTTGCACATTCGATTCCACCAAAGTTGCCAAAAAAAGTTCCTTGATTTTTCAAAATTATTACAGCATTTTCTGCATCAGCTTCTGCAACTTCAAATTTTTTACCTGTAACTTCTTCCAATTTCTTAAATCTTGCTTTCGGTTGCGGAATTCCAATTAAGTTTGTGCTGCAGAACTTAGAAGCTTTCATTAAATTTTCACTCATCATAAGAGTAGCCATTAAATCACCATTATAAATGTAATTATCGGTAAGAGCAACTACCGAGATAAACTCAGAAGGCACGAAACATTCCTCTCCATTTTCGGCACTTTCGGCAATTCTTTTCATCCCTTGATGTGTAACCTTGGCGCCTTGCCAACCGGAAACCTGAGCTGTGGCTACACCAAGAGAATCGTTGTAGCTAATATTATGTTTTTTCTCAAAATCTTGAACTTTTGGGAATTTTTTCACAAGTTCTTCGGCATCGGCTATCATTTCACCAAAACCTTTTTCATTTAATATTCTCTTTCGAGTTTCATATTTTCTCATCTCAGTAATTGTTTCACTGATCTTCTTTGCACCACCGTGATACTCTTTTAAAGCATCGATCGCCATTTTGTCTTCTTTAGATAAGAATTCGAAATACATTTGTCCTCCTGACAAGAGTCTGCTTTCAGTTTTTTATCAGAAAACATTCTCATTTTTATTTTTATTATTTTAACAATATAACTTTTTTCGTATAAAGATTATGTATGGTTTCAAGTGTGTAAAAGTAGATACCACTAGAAATTTTCTTTCCATTTTCATCCGTTCCATCCCAACTAACACTATGATTTCCCTGAACCAATACTTCACTAAGCAATGTTCTGATCTTATGTCCTTTAATATAATAGATACAAAGTTTTACATCAGTTGTTTTAGTTAATGAAAAAGATAAGTTTGTAGAATTATAGAAAGGATTTGGAGATACTTTTAGAAAGGAATGATCTTGATAATATTGTGGATTTGTGTTTGTATTATTTGTAAAAAGTTCTTCTGTATCTAATATCGTAGGTTCTAATTGATATGCTGGTGTTCCCACTTCAGCAGTTGACCATTTTATCAAATTTAGTGTGGGAGCATATTGTATAGTATGAATATTATTGGAAACCCCGGCAGCTCCTGCCAAAAGATCCCAACTTCGTATAATGTCGATATCTGAACTTGCAGAAAGTGAATCTGCTATATTATCATAACGATAACAAGCTGCAGGTGGATACAACTCTCTAAAATGATTTGTTGCAGCGAGATGTTCAGCTGGAATAACTGTATTGTCATTGTCATCGCGAACAACTACGCCATTCTGATTATTACATTCTATCACCAATCCACTCTCGTGATTTGCTGTGTGAACAATAGATCCGCTTAATTGATAGTTTTCTTCAACTGCTGCTAGTACATCTTCAGGAGCAATATCATAATCACCATCATAATCATATACTTCAATTCCATTTCTAATAGATAGTAATATTGGATGGAATGTATAAGTATTTGGATGTTCATTATGATCTCCCATATTCATAAATGCACAAAGTCCGTTCTCATTTATACTAGATAACCCACCTATAAAACCCGGAAACGTGAATGATAACCAATTAACTTCATCAGCTTCCGAAGGGAAGTGAACAGCTAGTAAATGATTCTCTAATAAAGCTGGATGTGGCGTCCAGTCCATATTCCGCGTAATTAATAGATCTCCAGATAAGTCAGGATCTAATATTGTATTCTCTCCCCAACTGGATAAGCTAGAACACCCAAAGCCATAATCCGAATTTAAATCTCCCAAAGCAGCTAGATCTACAATTGCATTAGAAAGTAATAGATCATTTGCATCAATGTCTCTACTTAAAATATCACTGAAAAGAATAATATCAGCCTCTATCATTCCATCAATTAATCCTTCAGTTTCGGAAATGTATTTCTCTTCTATCTGGAAATTATCAAGAAAATATGCTCTAGTATTTTCATAGAGGTATGAATTCCCGCCAAAAAAAGCGTAAATAAAATAGTTCTCTGAAATCTCTTTGATCTTACTTCCAAGAAGATAACCCGTAGCATAACCTCGCTCGTAGTGTGTTCCCCAAACCTTGAGTATTTTCTTACCATCTACACTTAAGGTATCTCCATTAACATTTTGAGCTGTTAAAAGTGTGAATATGAATAAAAATAATAATGTAATTAAAATAATTTTTTTCATAATTCCTTCTTATATGATAATATCCTCTAGTTTTCTTTTAGGCACATGATGAGTTCCATTTTCATCACGCCAATATTTAATATTATTATTTTCAATATATTCAAGTTTTATATTTTCCTTCGGTTTACCAAGTGCAATTACATAATTGATCGAATATTTCTTTGGAATTTTAAGTAATTGTTGTAGTTCATCTCTTTTCACGCTGCCAAAAATACAGCCGCGTAAATCTGATTCCACAGCACCAAGCAAAATAGATTGACATGCTATCCCAGCATCACAAGCTACTTTTCCAGTATCTTTTTCTGTTGATAAAATGGTTATATATGCTGAGGGACGTTCCCCAATTTCGGGTCCCTTCCAATCTTTTAAATACCCGGCCCAACTTAAAGTAGAAAAAACCTTTTCATTTTCTATTTCCGTATTGCAGATTTTAAAACGTAATCGTTGTAAATTAGCTGCAGAAGGTGATAACCGGGCAAGATCAATAAGATCTTCAAGCAAAGATATTTCAATTATATGATTCTGAAAGAACCTGCGGTAGCTACGGTTTTTTACAATCATATCTCTGATCATACATCCTCCGGCATATTTTTCATTAACTCTCTTTTCTGCTAACCTTAATCAGTGGAAAAATTAATAGTGTCAAGGAACTTAAAATAATGAATGCTGCTCCTATATTGACAGAATCTGCAAAGAAGCCCATTAAGGGTGCCATCAAAGCTACAAATAAAGTTTTCAATTGTGATTCAACAGACAATCCGGAAGCCATAACATCATGAGAAATATTCTCACTGATAAAACCAATATTTAGAGGTCTTCGCAAATTCTGTAATATATATAATATGATAAACAAAATTATTATGATTATTTGTAATTCGAAAATATAAAATAAACCGGCCAGCAATATAAATGAGATACCTGCAATAAAAGTACTATTCACCGCAATTGGCAAAGATGAGAATCTATTGCTAAATTTTCCTGAATTCCTAGAAGCATACGAAGTTAATAAGTATAGGATGCAATAAACTATTGCTATGATAATTGATTCTCGTTTTTCTATTCCCAGCAAAAATGGAATGGATAAAACAATCATTTGAAGAATGGGTTGAATGTAGTCCTTCACAGTTTTGAATAATCCATCAAATATTGCAGAATTCATCAGAGCTTTTAGCAATAATGGCTCTTTAAAACTCAACTTTAAACTATCATAAGTTATTTTGAAATTATGCTTAATATTATTTAACAATCCTTCTTTATGTTCTCTTTCTCCATCTAGTTCTTTTGGATATGTAAGCATTAATATCAAGGCAAGAATGTATGGGATTATTGAACCCAAAAAGATATATTTATATTCGCCGGAATAAAGAACAATTCCACCTGCAATAAGAGCTGCTAAAGCAGATCCCATTTGTGACCAACTTCGCGTATAACCATAATATTCAACCTTTAAATGCAATAGATCATTGAGTTTAAGATAATGCAGGATCATTGCTTTATGAGTGCCTGTACGAAAAGCATCTCCAAGTGCGAAGAATATCATTGCCACAATATATAACAGAAAACCTGGAAAGAAGCAAAAAATAATGAAGGATAAAATATAAGATAGGAAAGCAAAGACCATCGAGCCCCTTCTTCCAAGACTATCCGCTACAAATCCGGTTGGTATTTCAAATATTAGAATCGCTATCTCTCTAATGGAGATCAATGTTCCAATTTGCAAAAATGTAATCCCCTGTTCCATGAAGAATAAAAAAATGAAAATATCAAAGAAACGCTGATTTTTCAAGAAACCATAAGCTGAAAATTTGAATAGCTGCAAATTTTTGGGAATCATGTTACACTTCCGTTATTTGCTGTATCAACGCTAAGGGCATTTCATACAGTAAAAAATCGTTATTTTGCTCCCAGCTTTTAAATCCACACAAATTCACGAATTCCATTAATTCTGAAATATCAGGTACTAATAATTGAATTTTTTTGCAGTTATTTTCTAAAGCTTTTAATATTGCATACTCCAACAATTCATTATATACTTTTTTATTTTCAGCTTCTATCAGACTAATCCAGAAAACGTTACTGTAGTTAACTTCAGAAAAAAGGATCGCACCTTTTATCTCCCCATTTTCAGAATATACAGCGTATTGTCTTTTAGTATGAAATTCTTCTAATTGTTCACTTGTATATTGATATACTACCCAGCCTCTACTTATAAAATCATGTGTTCCATTTAGGTAAGTTGAATTAAGAATATAATTATCTAATATTTCAAAATCAACACCTTCTGTTATTAAATTATTATCTGGCTCTATCTGGTGGTTTGTAATTTCTATTTCTTTTAATGAAAGCGTTAATATCTTATTAAACCCCAATTTCTCATTAAGTTTTATAGAGGCTATATTTTCGAAATATGTTGAGAATCTAACAGACTTTATCTTTTTTCCTTTTAATTGCTCCATATAATGTTTAGCAATTTTGTTTCCTACTCCACGTAAATTTGTTTGTGGATCTTTTCGTAGAGCTTCCAACCAAATATCGGTAGGTGTAAGAAATCTCATTCTTCCAAAACCGATAAGTTTTTCATTTTCCCAATATCCCGTAAAAAGACCGTTATCACCGGTTACCCATTCATCGAAAACATTGGTCACATAATCATCTCCTTCCCATATTTGAGATGATATTCGCAACACTTCTTTTTTATCGGAAAGCCTGATCTCTCTTATCATAATTACAATAATTTCAGGTTATATTTACGTAGTTTTTTATCTATAGCTTTTGGGTCAGAATAATATTTTGTCATTTCCTCCCAAAATAACGGGCTGTGATTTTTAATCTTCGTGTGTACTAATTCATGTATGATCACATAGTCCAGCAAGCTCTCCGGTAGATATATAAGTTTAATATTTAAATTAATATTATTCTTGGCAGAGCAGCTTCCCCACCGCGTTTTTTGAGAACGGATAAAGGATCTATTGAAACTTAGTTTATAAATTATTGACAGTTCATTAAGCCTATCTCGAATGATTTGTTTTGCTTCATCTTTGTTGTATATATTAGAATTTTTGATATATTGAAGTGTAAAATTATTTCTGTTATCGATTTTACTTAGATGTTTATGTATCCAGCCAATTTTAGACTGGAGGAATTTTTCGGCGTTTCTGATCGAACTATTTCGAGGTACTGTTACATTAATTATCTTAGAACTATCAATTGATAGTCTCAGATATTTAGCTTTCCTGCTTTTTCTAAAATGAATCTTACCAAGTGTGGGATGAGAGATAAGTTTCACTTCAGTATTCATATTATTTCAATAATTTCTCTATAACTGGCGAAAGCAGTAAATAACCAAATATTGCTCCGATAACAACGTTTGACCAAACGTTTGATGTCATTGGTCAACCTCCACCTCTACAGCCAATAACTCGATAATATAAATAACCGGTTGCTGCGCCTATTATAAATGTAAGTATAGTTAATAATATTTTTATCATTTTGTTGGAACCTCTGTATTAATTATGTTATATTCGATCTCAGCTGCAACACGGATTAAAAACGCTCTATTTGTCCTGCTTAAGTGATCTGAAGGTTTTAAGAAATTCAGCACGAGTTGATAAATAAATTGTTGAGAATGGAGATGGAAAAAATATTGATCAAAAGTTTTACTCTCTATTATCTTTTCCTCTTCAATAATTATTTCTTTTCTTATATCCTTCAAATGAGTATTGATCTTCTGCTTTAATAATCTGCAGAATTGTTTACCTTGAAGATCCTGCTGCTTTGTAATTGATTCTGTAATACTTTTTACATCAGGTTTTAAAGAACTTATCAGATCCTTCACAAACACTTCGCGCTGTTCTGAGTTTAGTTCTATTGAGCTGGTAATATCATTTCTCAAGTTCATGCAGATCATTGTCATTTCCATCAGGAATTTCTGATACTTCTCAAGTCCTAAAACCTCATACGGAATATTATCCGTAGCTTGATTATATGCATCCATTATCTTGATGGATTCTAATAAATTGGAATCTAATTCACGCAAAAAAATCAGATTCATATTATTCTGTGTTTTAGTGATCTCAGCATTTAAACCTATAAATATGGTTGCCAAGAGAAAAATCAGTACTATTTTTTTTAACATTTTTTATTTCCTAATTCAAATTCTTTGTGTAGTGCTAATATTGCTTTATCTTCATCTAAACTTTTTATAAGACAAGAAATTGTCGTATAAGAATCTGTACATTCGTAGATCATAATATCTTCGGAACTCAATGCCTTCACAATTTTCGCCATAACTCCCGGCATTCCTGTCATTCCAGAGCCAATAACAGAGATCTTTGAAAAATCTTTTTCAGTTTTAAACTTATAATTATTTTCTTTTAATATTTCTATTAGTTTATTTTCCATCTCTTGATCAATAATAAATGATATCAGATCTGGAGTAATATCAATAAAATCGACGCTGATCTTTTGCAGCGCGAGAGTTTGGAAAATGCTCAATCCTGTTTTATGGATATTTTCTTGGTTGGGAAAAATTCGCGTGTAGATGATGTCTGTTTTACTTGTAATACCAGTAACCGGCCTGTTGTTTTTCATTTCATGAATAACAGTTGATCTCTCTTTATTGGAAGTTGAGAATAGTTTTATTGGGATCTTATATTGAGAAGCTATTTGAACTGCTTGTGGATGTATTACGCTCGCTCCTTTATTGGCCATCTCCACAGCTTCGATATAACTGGCTTTAGAGATATGCTTTGCATCGGGAATTTGTTGTGGATCAGCAGTTAATAATCCTTCTACATCCGAATATATTTCTATATGATCTGCTTTTAGTGCTGCTGCCAGAATACTTGCAGTTGTATCGCTTCCGCCTCTTCCGAAAGTAGTTATTTCACCATTCTCACTTATTCCCTGAAATCCGGTTACAATTGGTACTTTACCATTATTGATTGCATTAAATATATTATCAGGAACAACTTTTTGTATATTTGCCTGATTATAATTTTCATCAGTAATTATTCCGGTTTGCATTCCATTAAGAGCAACTGCATCAATGTTCTTTTGCTTTAAGGTCTGCACCATTACGACTGCAGAAATTAGTTCACCACAAGACATGATCAGATCTTTTTCACGGGGAGAAATATTTTTGAAAATTGTTTCTGCAGTTTGCAAGAGTGTATCAGTGGCATATGGATCTCCATTTCTTCCCATTGCAGATACAACGACAACGGGAGTAAGACCTTCCCTTATTGCAGATGAGACATGTTCAGCCGCTTTATTTCTGATCTCTGTATTTTGTAATGATGTACCACCAAATTTTTGAATTACGATTTTCAAAAGATCTTCCTAAATGAGCAATTCGGCAATTTGAACTGCATTAAGTGCTGCGCCTTTACGCAGGTTATTCGCTACGATCCACATATTTATTCCATTTGGCTCAGTGAGATCTTTACGTAATCTTCCCACCATAACATCATCATAAATTTCGCTCATGATCGCTAATGGATATTTGATATTATCAATATCATCAACAAGTTTTATACCTTTCGTTTTCAGATAGATATTTTTAAGTTTCTTGATAGAAATTTGTTTTATTGTTTCAAGATAAACAGATTCGGAATGACCAAAAAAAACCGGAACTCGAGCAGCAGTAGCTGTTATTTTGATCTTACTTTTACCAAAGATCTTCCTGGTTTCATGAACAAGTTTCATCTCTTCTTTTGTATAGCCATTATTTTCAAAAACATCAATATGAGGTAGAATGTTAAAAGCTATTTGATGCGGATACACTTTGCGAACCGGTTTTTTATTATTCAAAACCCGAGATGATTGTTCTGCTAATTCATCTATTGCATCCTTGCCTGTACCAGAAACAGATTGGTAGGTTGATACGATTATTCTGTTTATTCCAACTTCATCTAATATTGGTTTAAGGGCAACTACCAATTGAATTGTAGAGCAATTTGGATTTGCAATAATTCCACTGTGTTTTTTCACATCTCCCGGGTTAACTTCCGGTACGATCAATGGTACATGTGAGTCCATACGGAAGGCACTGCTGTTATCTATAACAATCGTTCCATTTTTAACAGCAATCGGAACAAACTTTTTACTTACAGAACCTCCAGCACTAAATAATGCAATATCAATACCTTCAAAACTACTTGTATTCAATTCCTGAACTTGAAGTTCCTTTTTCCTAAAGGTGAAAGTTTCCCCAGCTGAACGTTCCGAAGCTAAAAGAACAAGATCTTTAATTGGGAACTTGCGTTCGATCAAGATCTTAACCATCTCTCTACCAACAGCTCCGGTGGCACCAACTACAGCTACATTATACTTAAACAACTCTTACTCCTGCAATTTCCAAAAAAAAGAAGAAGCCATAAGACTTCTCCTTAATAGAGTTCTAAACATTTATCTCATCTCAGATCTAATGACTTCAGCCAAACGCTTAACACCAATTTCACTGAGATCTTTGGGAACATATGAGAAATTAATGCGCATTGTGTTCCTACCTTTACCATTACAATAGAAAGCGTGACCGACAACAAAAGCAACCTTCTTCTTTATTGCTTTTTGAAAGAGAATCTCTGAATCCATATATTCAGGTAAAGTAATAAACAGGAACAATCCACCTTCCGGCTTTGTCCATGTAACACCTTCCGGCATATACTTTTCAAATGCTTTCATCATGATATCTTTCTTCTCTTTATAAAGTTGAATTGTTTTTTTAAGGTTACTCTCAAAGCAACCTTTTTCCATATACTTTGCAGCTATTTTCTGTACAAAAGGTGAAGTGCAAAGATCCGTTGCCTGTTTAGCTTTAACAAATTTATCAATGATCTCGGGATATGCTATTACCCAGCCGATCCTGAAACCTGGAACAAATATCTTAGAGAAAGTTCCAAAATTGATAACTTGTCCCCTACCTTCGAGTGTATATAAACTTTCCTGATGTTTACCTTCAAATCTGATCTCTTTATAAGGGCTGTCTTCAATAATTAGAATATCATATTTTCTAGCTATCTCAATTATCTCTTTTCTTCTTTTTTCCGGCATTGTTACCCCGGCAGGATTTTGAAAATCTGGAATAATGTAGATGAATTTGGGAAGATCATTAGCAACTTTGAGCTCTGCAAGTTTGGTTTCCAGATCATCAGAGCGCATCCCACTTTCATCAAATTCTATCCCCACAAGTTCAGCACCATAAGCTTTAAAAGCCTGTAAGCCACCTAAGTAAGATGGTAACCCAACTAAAATTTTATCTCCCCTGTTAATGAATATCTTGGCAAGAAGATCAAGACCCTGTTGAGAAGCTGTTGTTATCATTACATTCTTTATTGAAATATCAAAACCCATTTTCTTATAAAGTTCAGCTATCAATTCACGTAATTTGTCATCACCCTCAGTTGAGCCATATTGTAATGCTTTTTCTCCATCTTCACGCAATACTTCATTTGTGATCTCCACAAGTTCTTCGATCGGAAAAGTTTCGGGTGCAGGTAATCCTCCTGCAAATGAAATAATTTCAGGATCTTTTGTTAGCTTTAGAAGTTCACGTATTGCAGATTTCTTCATCCCTCTGGCAGCATCAGAAAGAATGCTCTGTAAATCACTCACCATTTTAAACTCCTTTTTTCTTTTTTTTATATATATTTTATTTATTATTAATAAATTTTAATAATTTATAATCCTCTATTTGTTTTTTAATTCCTTCTAATAATTGTCTACTAATTTTTAATTTGAGAGCTTGAGAATTAGTTGTTTTATTATAATTACTTTCAATTATTTCTGCATTCTTGTGTATAAAAGATATCAAATTCTGCATATCTACTGGAACTTCCAGTTCGATATATTTCTTTGATCTTTGTATAAACTCTTCTATCTTCTCGTGCAATTTATCAATTCCTTCACCTGTTTTTGCAGATATAAAAACACTGTCGGGATATTTATTGATCAGTTTTTTCTTAGTGAATAAATAATGGTTTCCGTTCACTTTATCTGTTTTGTTAAACACAATAAGAATACTTTTTTGTTCAACTTTGATATCTTGAAGAACCCCTTCAACCGCTTCAATTAATTCAAGTAGATTTGGGTAGGAAACATCTACAACATGCAACAGTAGATCAGCTTCTAAAACTTCTAATAAAGTAGAATGAAAAGATGATACAAGTTTATGAGGAAGTTTACAAATAAATCCGATAGTATCAGTGATCACAACTTTTTCTTTGGATTCTGTTTCAATTGCTCGTGTTTTGGAATCTAATGTTGCAAAAAGCTGATCTGCAACATATCTGCTCTCATCTGTTAACTTATTGAATAAAGTAGATTTACCTGCATTTGTGTATCCAACCAACGCAATAGATGTTATATCTTTTCGCTTATTTCTTTTGGTCAAAGATACTTGTTCAATATTTTTAATTTTTTTCTTAAGAACAGTTGTTTTCTTGCGGATCTCACGTCTATCTACTTCTATTTGTGTTTCTCCCGGACCACGAAATCCTATACCCCCCTGAATCCTGGATAGATGCTTCCATTTTCTTTTCAGTTTTGTATATGCATATTCCAATTGAGCAAGTTCAACTTGTAATTTAGATTGCTTGGTTCTGGCATGATTGGCAAAAATATCTAAGATTATCTCAGTTCTATCAACTACATTACAACCGGAAACATCAGAAATATTACGTGATTGAGAAGGAGAGAGATTGTTATTAAAAATAAGTGTGTGAACATGAAAATTAGTAGCTGCATTTCTAATTTCATGCAGTTTTCCTTTTCCTACATAAGTTGATGTATTTGGTCTTTTTGCTGCTTGAGAAAACGTATCTATTACTTCGCAACCTGCAGTATCAGCCAATTGACGCAGTTCTTCCATTGATTCTTTAAAATGCTCTGCGGATTCATCTCCCCAGGTTACACCAATTAACAACACTCTTTCGTTATTACTCATATTCTATAGGAAACAAGTAACGGGAGTTAATAAATTCCCAACTCTTATCCTTTCTTAATATTCATTATCCTTCGTAAACTAAAACTTTTTTATTATTCTTACGCCAAGCAAGATACTCTTCTTTAACATCCATTATCCACAAAGTTTCTTTATTCTCATTTTCAAAAGTTAGAATATTCAAGTAGTGCATTCTCTCATCTTTACCTCTGAAACTCTTCTGGGGAAGTTCAATTATAATATCACCATCTTTGTTCAGGATAGTTACCTCATTTATATAAATACCTGGAATTATCTCAATAACCGCACGTGCTTCTACTATTCCTGAACTTACATCTTTAAATCTAATTTTCATTTTTTTTTACCTACTCCTCTATTATCTAATTTGTCCAATTTCTTTTAGCATATCTGTAAACCACTTATAAGAAATATCAAAAGATTTTCCACCTCTTATACGGGCAAAATCTATAATACTAAGTTTTCCATCCTCTTCCTCATCCTCACCAATGACACCACTTTGCCCATTTATTGCTGCCTTTACAGCCAGATCAGCTGAAGCTATGATCAATTTTAGATCTCTATCATTGGGAGCCGAAGATCTGGCAAAATACCCACTTTTTTGAACCAGTGTTTTCTCTGCTTTTAGTAATTTAGTAAATTTCTTTGCAAACCACTGCCCCGGATTCAATTCATCCAATCGAACATGTCCAAAAGCATCTCTTCTTACCTCTTCTCCATTTGATTCCATCTCTGCAACAATTGTTCCAATACCTGCCCCTTCACTCAAGAATATATTAACACAATCTTTTTCATCCATCAATTTTGATAATCTTTTCATCTCTTTTGGAAGATCCAGAGTCATTTCAGGAATGAATACAGCATCAATATCCCAACGTTCTTTGCTAAGTCTGATATCAGGTAAGAAAGTTCTCTTTTCAAGTCTCTTCCTATATTCATAAGCTGTAGCTGCTGTTAGCCAGCCACAATTTCTACCCATAACTTCATGGACGATCAACTGACGGGAACTGGTCGTATTCTCATTTACTATATTCTCAAAGAAAATTGCGCTCTGTTCTGCTGCCGTCCACGCTCCCAGACTTTGTGTAATTGGAATTATATCATTATCAACTGTTTTTGGTATTCCTACAACAACCAGGTCATATCCGCTTAATGCGAGATAACTGGCAAGCTCAGCAGCTGTAGTATTGGTATCATCACCACCAATTGTGTGAAGTATTGTTACACCATCTTTGATGAGTTGCTCCGCAGCAACCTGCAATGGATTTTCACCTTTTTTTACATAACCTTTTTTTACACAATCTTCAATATTTGTTAGTTTTACGCGACTGTTACCCAGAACACTTCCACCGAATTTATATAAAAGTTCTGCTGAATGTCTTACATTATCCGGAATAGTGATCGAGTTTCCTTCCAAAAGCCCTTTAAAGCCATTAAGATAGCCAATGATCTCAACATTTGGAACTAATTTTGTGTATTGTATGATCAATCTTCCAATCGATGAAGAAAGGCAAGGAGCCAATCCTCCTGCTGTTAGTATTGCAACTTTATCTTTTGCCATTATTTCTCCCGACAATTACTATTTACTTCTTATGTCACACTGAGTTCATCGAAGTGTGAAGGAATTCACTATCCTTCGACAAGCTCAGGATGACAATTATATAAACTTAATCACCAAAACTTATATCAATATCTCTGGCAGTTAGAACCAGATCAGAATTCAGATCCACATAATTATATTTTTCTATCGCATCGCTAATAGGTACCGAAACCAACTTTCCATCCTGCAAAGCAGCCATATTGCCAAACTCTTTATTTAAAACCATTTCAAATGCTTTCACACCGAATTTAGTTGCCAATATTCTATCGTAAGAAATTGGTTTGCCACCTCGTTGCAGATGGCCGAGTAATGTTACTCTTATGTCTGTAGCTACACCACTCTTTTTTAATTCATACATCAATCGGTAACCAGCTCCACCCAATCGTAGATTATGATTACCAAATTCATCGTCCTTCATATATTGTTTGTCTCCGTTGATAGAACGAGCTCCTTCAGAGATCACTATATTAACAAAACCGCGAGAATGATGGATCCTTTTATTGATACGTTCTATTACTTTATTTATATCGTATGGTATTTCCGGGATCAAACAAACCTCAGCTCCACCTGCAACAGCAGCATGAAGAGCTATCCAGCCGGCTTCTCTTCCCATTACTTCCAGAATTAATATGCGGTTATGGCTTTCTGCAGTTGTAACAAGTTTATCCACTGCATCCGTAGCAATTTCTACTGCCGTGGGAAAACCAAAAGTTACATCTGTTGCACCAAGATCGTTATCAATAGTTTTGGGAACTCCGATGATATTGCAACCCATTTCATAAAGTTGCTGAGATATTATTTGTGAACCATCACCACCAATATTTATAACTGCGTGTACATTTAGGAATTCTAACTTTCTCAACATTTCAGCAGAGTGATCTTCTTCTTTCCAGTTGCCATCATTATCTTTAACTGCCCAAGCAAAGGGTCCACCTTTGTTCGTAGTACCTAAAATAGTGCCGCCTCGTACATGAATTCCAGCAACATTAGAATTATCCAGATCTATTATTTCCATTGGGTCTCGTAAAATACCATCAAATGCATCTCTGCTACCGATAATTTCCCAATCCTGCTCTTTTGATGCCCGTTTAACAATTGCCCTAATAACAGCATTCAAACCTGGGCAATCACCTCCACCGGTAGCTACAAGACACCTTTTTTTCATATACACTCCATACTAATAAATACTAAGGTAGAATCTAAAATTAGAGATATAATGACAAGTAATTTTTTAGATTCGGTTTAAGTTTTATTATTAATAACAAAAAGGAGTCTTTTTTTAAACCACATCTTTTATTTTTTTCTTATATTATTATTTCATAAGTAGCATTTTCTTCTGATATTCTTTAGTGTTTGTGATGAGTTTATAGAAGTAAACACCAGAAGAAACTTGTTTATCTAACTTATCGTTTCCATCCCAGATCACTGAAGTAGTTTGATCTGCATAAACACGATCACTAAAGATGGATTTTATTATCTCTCCTTTCACATTATAAATAATAAGTTCTACATAACTCTCTGCTTCTAACGCAAAACTAATTATTGTACTAGGATTGAATGGATTTGGATAATTCTGATGCAATCCATAAGTATCAGGCGCAATAGGAGAATCTTCAAAAGGGATGAATAGAGTAATTGGTACATGAACTTCTGTTTCACCATCAGTAGATACATCTTCAATCCAGTACCAGTAAGTTGTATTTTGAATAACGGGAGCTGTATCTACATACACATAATCTGTTGGATTTGTTGTGGTTCCATTGCCGGGGACAGGATCGATTACATTAAGATGCACAGCTTCTGTAATGCTATTATTTGATCCACGGTAAACATTCCAATATGCATTTTCTGTTTCGGTTTGAGTTGTCCAATAAAGAGTTGGATTACCATCAATATAAAGCGCATAAAAAGATGAGAGGTTGACAGGAAGGATTTGATCTCCTCCGTTATTTGGTGCTCCCCAGTTTTGCACAAGACCAGCTGCCCATGTAAAATCAGAGTATTGTGTTCCAGATCCAATAAGTTGTAATGATTGTATATCCGTAGTTGGAGATAATTCCATAACCCCTATATCTGAAGAAGTTTGACCATTAGCAACTCCATCAACTGCAATAAAAGAACCTTCATAGCTTAAGAACTGAATCAGTGTTCCTTCATAATCCAAAGCCATACCATCTGGAGCACCATTTTGGATTCCGGTAATCATTTTATGATAAAAAGTAAAATCACCAATTGTGTTGCCGGTTATGAAAGTATCTAAGGAATGTGATCCATAAGTTGCTCCACCAGAACCATTATAAAGCGTAACAGTAAAGTTTGAAATTGTGAAATTTCCAGCATTTTCGATGATCACTTCAATACCTTCATTCAAATCACCGGAAGGGACAGTATTATCATAGTGTAATTCATTTATCCATGCATTCTGCCCCCAATTTAAACTTACTAATAACAAAAAACCTAAAAGAAATAAAGTCGTTTTTTTCATACAATTCTCCTATTATTGTTTTGATTTTTTTCATTTCTTACGGAGTAGTTCTTAATTCTTGTTCAGATTTGAAAGTGCAATTCTACATTTAATTGTCAAACACTTTATATTTTTTATTAAATTACATTTACAATTAAATACAGGAACAAAAAATGCAATTCAAAATTTAGTTAAATAAAAAATAATTGAAGTTCTGGAGGGATTTTGAAAAGAATAATAATTTTACTCATCATGGTAATTGCAATTACAGCTGTTTCTGCAAATGAATTATTGCAATTAACGCTTACAAACGGAATGCAGATCGTTGTGAAGGAAAACAAATTAAATGAATCTGTTGGATTTTACTGCTTTGTAAAAACAGGTTCTGTGAATGAAGGAAAATATCTGGGTGCAGGAATTTCCCACTTTTTGGAACATATCGTTTCCAGCGGCACAACCGAATTTCACACGGAAGATGAATATAACGAAATGGGTAAAGAGATGGGAGCTCTTGTAAATGCCTACACAAGTTCGGCTGTCACAGCATTTCATATAACTGTAGATAAACCATACAAAGATATGGCTCTAAGAAATCTTTCCCAGCAGTTACAATTTAGTATTTGTGATTCTTTTGAAGTTGCAAGGGAACAAGAAGTTATCCTCAAAGAGATCGTAATGCGATCTACTCCCCCGCATTCTAAGATCTATCAAAGACATGGTGAACTTGTTTATCCAAATTCCAATAAGCGATATCCGGTAATAGGTTTTACGGAATTGTTTAAAACTATCAGTAGAGATGAATTACAGGACTACTATAAAGCTAGATATGCTCCTAATAATATGATTTTTGTTGCAGTTGGAAATTTCGAAGCTGAAGAGATGTTGGAAGAGATAGTTGAATCGTTCAAGGATTTCCCCAGAAGACAGATAGAACCTGTTTATTTACCAACTCAACATCAGAGAGAAGGCTCTATAGAATATATAGAAGAATTTGAAATTGAATCACCATCTGTCTATATTTCTACAATTCTACCTGCCTCAGATTACCAGGATGCAACTGCACTTAATGCAGCTCTTAGCATACTTTTTTCTAAAAGACAATCTCCAATCCGATATAAACTTGTTGAGGAATTGCAGTTGGTGAACAGCAGAGGATTCTATGGCTATGCAAGCAGTGCCCCAAACTCTCCAGAAGGTGAGATCACTATCCAATTTGAACCAAAAAGATCTACAGATATAGACCTGATCATTTCCATCATTGATGAAGAGATAGAAAAATACAGTCAATCTGGGATCACAGATGAGGATCTACAGAATTATATTAATAGGATGAAGGCTAATAGGCTACTTCGCACGCCAGGAGTATCATCTGATGCAAACAGAATTGGTTGGACAATGATGTCTTATAATGTACCGGATTTTTATCCAACTCAGATTCAAATATTAGAGTCATTAACAGCAGAAGATCTTGCTTTCCAATTAAGAAAACACTTAGTCTCTAAAAACCGGATTATCTTTAAAGCAGTACCAAAAGGTGAAAAAGCATTATTAGAAGATAAGGATATCGCCTCTATCGAAAAATCGGAGATCGAGAAAGTTGAGATAAATGACAACTTAATCCTTCTTCATAAAATGAATACGGAGAAACCTCTTATCGATGCGATCATTCATCTTCCTATATCTACAAATTACGAAACAATTGAAAATGCAGGTACACTCTCTTTTATGACCAATCTGATGTTCCGTGGTTCAAAAAAATTCAATTCTTTGGATATTACAGAATGGAAGGAAGATCATGCGATATACTTTAGTACTAATAGTTCAGTGAATGGCATTAATATTGAGTTCAAATGTCTTAAAGCAGATTATGATAAACTGGAAGAGATTCTGTTCGATGCATTTAAGAATCCAAGCTTTGAAGATACAGAGATAACCTTGGCAAAAGAGGAAGTGAATGCAAGATTCAAACGTTCTAAAAGCCGGGCTACTAATGCACACAGAGATTATATTAAATCAATACTATTCACAGGTTCCCGTGCCGGACTTTCCAGTGAAGCAAAAAAAGATATTATTCTATCATTAACAAAAAAAGATCTTCAAGAATTGCATAAAACTCTATTCAATTCGGAAAAAATAATTGTGACTTTATTTGGTGATATTACAAAAAAAGAAGCTTCACAGATTGCAAAAGATATCAAGAAAAACATGCCAAATAATAAAATAAAGTTAGAAAAGAATTTTACAAAAATTCCCGACCAAAATGGAACTTTCCTGAATAAATATGGATTCGAGCAGCTAAACCTTGATATATACTGTCCTGCTCCACCACTTGCTACTGAAGATTTTATTACAATGAACCTGATCTATATGATTCTATCAGGATCGCGTGGACGACTTCATCAGGCAGTTCGTGGAACTAATAATCTGGCATATTATGCTTTCCCGAATTATGAGTATTCCGAAAATTTTGGTTATTTCAGGTTGAACAGCCAAACCTCTATAGATAAGAAGGATGAACTCACAAGTGTGGTGATGAACGAACTTGCTAAACTTATGAATGAAGAAGTTCCAGTAGAAGAGATTAACAGTGCTGTTGATGAAACAGAGAAGATAATGAAAGCATTGCTGAATGACAACTCTTTACCCTATTACATAACTCGTTATGAGTCAATGGGTTTAGGATTTGATTACTTTGATAGAATTTCTGAAATATATAAGAAAATAACTCCAACTCAGATCAAAACTGTAGCAAATAAGTATTTTGTTAATCAAGCTGTTATTATCTCTGAACCAGATGAAAATGTTGAATTGATGGTTGAATAGTTGTAAGTGTTGAGTTGTAAGTGTTGAGTTGTAAGTGTTGAGTTGTAAGTGCTGAGTTGTTAATTTTGAGTTGTTTCTATTATAGATAGGTAAATTTCATGTTAGCAGAATTTGATTTTAAATATGATTCACCAATAGTTTGCGCAGCAATTCATAATGGTCATTTTGTTTCTGCCGAAGTGCAAAAGAATTTGGCAGTAA